>NZ_CP136051.1:6045833-6359166 GCF_032999765.1 Imperialibacter roseus
CTGAGGAATATGAAGCGTGCGAAAGCCTGCTGCTGGGAGTGACCAATATCAGAAGTGAGTTTTTGTGGTCAACAGGCAGCACCGAAAAGAACATAAAGATTACGGAAAGTGATACCTACTGGCTCAAAATTTCGGACCGCAATGGTTGTGTGAATGCGGATACCGCTCAGGTGGTGATCCGGCCCAAGCCCACCGTTGATCTGGGGCCTGATGTCGTGCTTTGCTATGGCGAAACAGTTGAGCTGGATGCAGGTGCGCAGGCTGGATACCTCTGGAATGATTTGTCAACCAATCGATTGAAGTCAGCAGGAGCAACTGGTTCCTATACTGTCACTGTAACCAATGAGTTCGGCTGTGAAAACAGTGACAAAATCAACGTAACCGTCAAACCAACACTGGGCCTCAACCTGGCAGCCGAGGCTTTGATTTGCTCCCCGGAAGAATTCTTCCTGGATGCCGGCGTGGCCGATGTGGCTTATGCCTGGACATCGAATACTGGCTATACGTCAACAGACAAAATCATTTACCCAACGGAGCCCGGCACTTATTACCTGCAAGTGACCGCAACAGACGGCTGCGTTGAAACAGACGTGGTGGAGGTGAAGGAAACGACGCAGAAAATAAAGGCCAGCTTCCTTATCCCCAGTGAAGTGGCTGTGGAGGAGGAGGTGCATTTTGTGCAGCTGACCGAACCCGAGCCGATTTCTTTCAAATGGACGTTTGGCGATGGGTTTTCGTCGGTGAGGGCCAACCCTTCCTATATCTATTACCGGCCCGCAGACTACACGGTGAGCCTGACGGTGTCGAACGGTGTGTGCTCCGACACGGAGGAGAAGCTACTGAGGGTGCTGGAGTTCAGGCCGTCGGAGCCAGCCACCGACAAGGTGAGGCTGCTGGAGCTGTACCGCAGCAACCTCTACCCCAACCCCGCTGAAGATGTGGTGAAAATTGACCTGGAGCTGAGCGACGAAGCGCCGGTGCTGGTGCAGATATTCAACCTGAGTGGGCTCAAAGTGGCAGAGTACGAATTTGTGGGGATAGAGGAGGTGGTGGAGTTCAACATGAGCGGCATGACGCCTGGCTCCTACATCATGGCCATTCAATCAGGGAGAATTTCGAAAACGATCAGGTTTGTAAAGACATTTTAACCATCAAGAAATGAACTAAATACAGTTTCGGCAGCCTCCCTTTACTACCCCCTCTCCCGATGGGAGAGGGCTAGGGGAGAGGGGCAAAATTGCCAACCCCAACCTACGACCTTATGCTCATCGACCTAACTTATAAAAAAGCGCTACTTGCTATCATTTTCCTCGCATATTGGCCCGCAGCCCTGGCAGTGCCCACGGCCACTTTCACCGCCGACCCAGTCTGCAAAGGGCAGCAAACCGTTTTCCTGAACGGCTCCACCACGCTGTCGGGCAGCATCACCTTCTATTCGTGGGACTTTGGCGACGGGCAAAGCTCCACGGTGCCCAGCCCTCGCCATGTGTATGCGTCGGCAGGTGATTTTGTGGTGAGGCTGCTTGTGATCGATAGCAACGGCGACCAGGACGATTACTCCACAACCGTGACGGTTAACCCCACTGCCACGGTTAATTTTTCGGCTACAGCGGCCGACCGATGCGTGTCCACCACACAGTCGTTCACCGACCTCACCTCTATAGGGGGTGGCTCTACCATTACCAACTTTAAGTGGGACTTCGGCGATGGCACCATCGTCAACTCAGCTACGTCCATCAACCCCACGCATGACTATGCTGCAGCAGGCACCTACACGGTTACCCTCACTGCCACCACCAACAATGCCTGCGAAAGCAGCCTGAGCAAGCCAATCACGATTCACCCCGACCCGGTGGCCGACTTGACTTTTCCTGGCGATGTATGCCTCGGCGAAAGCATCGTTTTCACCAACAACTCATCGATTGCGTCGGGCAATGTCACCTACACGTGGGACTTTGACGACGGCTCACCCGCCTCCGGGCAGGTCAGCCCTACACATACTTTTGCCACGGCCGGGCTCTTTGACGTAAGCCTGCTGGTGACCTCCAACGATGGCGGTTGCACTGATTTGACTGTCCAACAGGTAGAAGTATTTGCGCAACCCGTAGCGGATTTCATCCTCAGCGATCACTGCTTTGAAGAAACTACCACTTTTACCAATACCAGTACCGATGCTGTGAGCTACCTCTGGTCGTTTGGCGACGGCAGCCAGTCGACCGATGCGAATCCGACTTATGACTACGCCAGCCCTGGCACGTACGAGGTAACGTTGGAAGCCACCTCGCCGAACAATTGTGTGGATGCCATCACCCAACTCATCAATGTGCGGCCTAATCCAGTTGCCAATTTTACCGTCAAAGATACCTGTCTGGGCACCGCCACCGCTTTCACCAACCTTTCCACCATCACCAGTGGGCCAGTCACCTACTCCTGGGATTTTGGTGACGGAAGCCCACTTTCGACCGACACCAACCCAACTTACACCTACACAACAGCCGGTGTTTACACGGTGGAGCTGACAGTTACTTCCAGCTTTACCTGCTCAGCAGTGTATAGCACCACGGTAGAAATATTTGCTACTTCGGTGGGCGGCACACTGGCAGGCAGCACTACCCGCTGTGAAGACGATGACGCCGTTTACACGTTGACCCTGTCGGGTGAAACAGGTGAGGTTGTCAGGTGGGAAAGGTCGCTCACCGGCGTGGACCAATGGATCACTATCGACAATACCACTACATCGCTCGACTATAGCGACCTGGCGCAAACCACGTACTTCCGGACGCTTGTCAAAAATGGGGTTTGCGAGGGGGCCTACTCCTCTGTGGCTACCATCCAAATAGACGAGCTGAGCGTGGGGGGCACGCTTGACGGAAGCACCACTGTTTGTAGTGGAACCAACTCCACCACCCTGGAGCTATCAGGCCACACAGGTGGAGTGGTGGAATGGCAGTCGTCCGCCAGCTCAACCGGCCCTTGGACACCCATTGCCTCCACTGCCACCTCAATGCCTTTCGACAATTTGACAGCTACTACTTACTACCGGGTAATCGTACAAAACGGCGTTTGTAGCAGCAGCCCTTCCAGCGTGGCTGAGATAGAAGTGTCGCCGGAAACTGTGGCAGGCCTGGTCAACGGATCTGCTGTTGTTTGCTATGGCACCAACTCAGGCCAACTCACACTCTCAGGAAACACTGGAGGCGTGGTTCGCTGGGAGTCGTCGCCTACCGGCGAGGAACCCTGGGCACCCATTGTGAATACCTCTGCCACCCTCGATTACGAAAATCTGCTGGCCACGGCTTTCTACCGGGCCATCGTCAAGAGCGGCGTTTGCAACGAGGAGATCACCAACAAAGTGAAAGTACAGGTGGATCCGGCGACGGTGGAAGGCGAGCTAAGCGGCCCCTCGCTGGTGTGTGGAGAGGCGAATGAGGGTACAATCCTGTTGAAAGGACAAACCGGAGCTGTGCTGAGGTGGCAGGAGTCGCCGGATGGTACAGCCTGGACGAACATTAGCAATACCACTACCAGCCAAAGCTTCACGGACTTGACAGCTACCACATTTTACCGGGCTGAGGTACAAAGCGGTACATGTTCCGCCATTTTCACGGAACCCTTTGAAGTGGAAGTGAGTGCATTGCCCAACGTAGCTTTCAGCGTGCAGGAGGTCTGCGATGGGCTGGCCTCACAGTTTGTCAATACGTCAACAGTGCCCAGCGGAACAGTGGCGTCTCAAGTTTGGGATTTTGGCGATGCTTCCTCGTCTGTATCAACGTCGCCCAAGCACACCTATGATAACTATGGCACCTACCCGGTGAAGCTGATCGTGACGAGCAAGGCAGGCTGCGTCGACTCCCTGAGCCTGGCCGCAGTGGTCAACGCTGTTCCTGAGGTGAAGTTTTCGCAGGAAGATGTTTGCCTGGGAGAGCCTATGGACTTCTCCAACTTGTCGACCCTTGCCCTTGGCTCAGTTGATGAAATTGCCTGGAACTTTGGAGATGGCGCCACTTCCAGCGAGCAGGATCCGAGCTATACTTTTGAAGAGCCAGGCGCTTTTCAGGCAAGCCTGACCATCACCAGCGATAAAAGTTGCGAAGCCAGCTTCAGCAAGCAAGTGGTGGTGTTTCCTCAGCCTGTTGCTTCCTTTGAAGTAGGCAATGTTTGCTTTGGTGAGACTGCAACTTTTAAAAATAATAGCTCAATATCGTCAGGAACGCTCACTTATGTATGGGATTTCGGCGACGGAACTGAATCAACTTCCATCAACCCTTCGCACAAATATGAACAGCCCGGGCACTACGCCATCAGCCTGACCGCCACCAGTAGCTTTAGCTGCATATCAGAATTCTCTGTTGAAATAGATGTATATGAGCAGCCGGTGGCGAGTTTCTCAACGGAAGACATCTGCCTTGATGCCGCAGCAGTATTCACCAACACCTCCACCGGTTCAGATGTCAGCTATCGCTGGGAGTTTGGCGACGGTATTGTTTCGGAGGAAGTGAACCCCTCTCACAACTATGTCAGTGCTGGAATCTATACAGTGACGCTGTCCGTTACGGCCGAAAGTGGCTGCTCAGACCAGTTTTCTTCGAAAATAACTGTTTCGCCTCTTCCCCTTATCAGCTTTGTGATGGAGGACGTCTGTATCGACAAAGCAGTGGTGTTTTCCAATCTCAGCAGCATCATTTCCGGCGACGTAGCCTATACCTGGTCTTTTGGCGATGGTGAAACCTCGAATGAAGTGAATCCGGTTCATTCCTACCAGGAAGCGGGCGTATTTACGGTAAGGCTCGAAGGCGCTTCTGATATTGGGTGTACAACGGTGCTCGAAAAAACGGTGGAGGTATTCCCTTTACCAAAACCAGATTTCGTTGCTGAGCCTGTGTGCGATGGTTCGCCCACGGCTTTTGACAATAAAACCACGCTGTCCGCTGGCACTGTAGCCAGCTACCTCTGGAATTTCGGTGATCAAACCAACTCCATTGTCGTGAGCCCGAGCAAGCAGTACCTCAACCCTGGTAGCTACCAGGCCTCTTTGCTGGCAGAGTCGGAGGCAGGCTGCAAGGCCATTGTGGTAAAAGAGGTGGTGGTGCATGACTTCCCCGTGGCCAATTTTACGGTTGCCAATGTGTGCGACGGCTTTGAGATCGAGCCTGTCAACCGCTCAGAAATAGGCAGTGGTGAACTCACCTTCGAATGGGATTTTGGTGATGGGCACACGTCAGCGTCGGCCAATCCCACCCATTTGTACGAGGAAGCGGGGGCCTACACCATTACCCTGGCGGCCAACTCAGGTAACAACTGCAAAGACGTTTTTCAGCGGCAGGTCACCATTTATGCCCTCCCGGAACCTGACGCCGGGGCTGATACAACTGTAAGCAAAGGCTACTCAGCGCTGCTGCAGGGCAGTGGAGGAATGAGCTACGTATGGAGTCCTATCGATGGCCTGGCCAATTCCAACGTGAGCACTACCTGGGCGACACCGCTACAAACCACCGACTACGAGCTGCTGGTCACCGACCAGTTTGGCTGCCAGAACAGGGATACCGTGACGGTGACCGTGAACGACGATTACCGCATAGTGGCCAGCAATGTATTCACCCCCGACGGCAATGGCCAGAACGACACCTGGGTCATCCGAAATGTGGAAACCTTCGGCGACGTGATTGTTCGGGTTTTTGACCGCTTTGGCACCATGGTCTTCCAGGAAACGGCCTACCAAAACGACTGGCAAGGTACGAGAGGCAATGACATACTGCCCGACGGCACTTACTACTACGTGATCACTTTCTCATCTTCGGAACGGAAGTACAATGGGGCGCTGACAATTATGAGGAATAGGTAGGGGGATGGTGGTTCGTAGGATACGAATCAGGGCAGGCGTGTGAGGAAAAAAGACTGACAGTTGATACTAAGGGAAGGAGTGGGCTTTCGAGGTTTTTAGGTTAGATTGATATCATTCTTATGAAACAGCTCATTTTTTGCTTTTTGCTTTCCATAACAAGCGCTACTTGTAGGGCCCAGGGAATTACCCTGGCTCCATCTTTTGGGCTTGCGTATCTTCAAAATAAAATCCCACCGCTAAGTAATTCGCAGGTTAGTCCCAGGCAAATTCAATATGCTACAATGTATTCATTGGCCTTGTCGTTCGAAATTTCCAATAGGTTTCAAACTGGGCTAGATTTCGCTTATGCATCCGCGGCGCTAAATAGAATATATTCGGTCGGCACGGGGAGTACACCTATAAATGTTATTCATTTCCCCATGATAGAAGTATTCGGTAAGTACTTTACCGGACGAATTGGTAGTTTTCTGCCATACGTGCGAGGTGGACTGGGTTTCGCATTTAGTTACCCTGAAAAAATGGGAACATCTCAAATTGAAACATCTGGTAAGTCTTTAACCAGCCTATCAATCGGGACGGAAGGCAATCCAAGAGGACAACTTTCATACTTTCTCGAGGCTGGTTACTGGAATAGAGGTGTTTTGGTGAAAGGGGGGCTGATAATCAATGCTTCAAAACTAAAAAACCTAAGTGATCCCGGTTCGTAAGGCATGAACCAGGGCGTTGGAGCGCTGACAATCATAAGTAAAGTAATAGGTAGGCATGAGATGCTAGTTCGTGAGACACGAACCAGGGCTTCAGTGCCTATCCAGTTTGCGGCCAAACAAATTATGGAAGTCAGTTTGTTATGGTCACAAGCGGAGGATCTCAATATCGTGTTATTGAAGACGGTAATTTGCTGAAAGAAATATTTGTTGATAATAACTTGATTGAAACAAGCGTTGAGATTTACAGCTTACTCAATGGCCAGCAGATTATGTCTTTCACCTGCTTAACGCCAAATGACAATGTAGATTTATCCTCTATTCCCAAGGGCGTGTTTTTGGTACGATTTCAGTCTGAGAAAAATGAAGGAACCCTAAAGCTTCTAAAACAATGAAAAATCTAACGGTAATGCTTATTAGCTCTTTGTTGCTTGCAACGTCATGTGGCAACAAAGATGAAGGAGAGCCAGTTGAATGGATATTGTTCTTTGCTTTCACTGGAGAAGCTGGCAATGACTTTTTTGATGAAAACTCCCATTATCATCCGGATAGTGTTAAAGTCATTTTTAACGGTCAGAGTATGGCCTTTGACGATTATAAAACTCTTAATGGACTTCACGTCTTTGGCTTAGGGCCCTGGGGAGCAGAGCCTAATTCGCCCGCTAACAACTATTTTGACTTTGGAAATGGTGATGTAGACACGTTGCACTATCAATGGGAACCAGGCACTGTGAAGCTGCGCAGCGATAATTTCCACGAAATGGAAGTTGTTCGCCTTTTCTACAACGATTCGTTGGTGCTGACATGGGAACCAAAAGCTAATCCGGACATTGTTTCTGAAATCATACGCCGAAATACTCGCTCAATGGTTTCACCGAGTCCAGATAATCCTGTCGTTATCTCTTTTGTTAAAAGGGAGAATCCGGACGAAATCAATTAGTCATTATTACCAATTCGCCCCGAGACAATTGTCCGGGGCGAATCCTTTTTTCAACCGCCTCTATTAGCGACCTGTACTAAAAATCTATCGCCCTGGTGCGTGTCCCCTGGTGCGTGTCTTCACGCACCAGCAGGCCCTGTCGTTTCCCTGGTGGGTTCGCCCACCTGAAAACACCCCGCACGCCATCCTGATCAGCGCCGATATGGTATGGCCGCCTCCTCACCGCTGCTCCCATTTGTAAATCCACGGCACGCCAATGATATAGGGCCTGGCCTTGCTGTCCATCAGCTCTTCGATCAGCCCATTCGCATTTTCCAAATGCTTCACCCCCTGCAAATACACAAAATACCATGTGCCGGTGGCGCTTTGGGTCACCCGGGTATCGAGCCCATCCTCCCGCTTCAAAATCCGCTGAAAGAGCTTGGCATCGTCGAGGTTGCGCAGGCCCCCGGAGTCCAGCGCCCTGGGCGAATTTTCTCGGCACCTACTATTGTGATATCACTTTCTCGCCTTCGGAACGGAAGTACAATGGGGCGCTGACGATTATGAGGAACAGGTAGGGTGGAGCTGGTTCGTGGGATACAAACCAGGGTGCTAGAAACTACGTAGTGAAAACTACTGTTGTGATCCCAGTGCAATGCTGAGAAAGATCATAACACTTTGATTCGTTACATTCGGATTTATGAATCGTGAACTGTTTGGCAACAGAACTGCCCCAGGGTAGATATCAGTTAGGCCGTAGAATACTTCCAGTCCTGCCGAAAAGAGTGGATTGATTTTTCTGGATGATCCAACAAGGAGCCCCAATTCTTTCAGGGAACGCAGAACGTCCATGAAATCAGACTTCCTCGATAGCCAGGTGCGGCCACTTACGCCGGCATAGATATTTGTTTCTGGGCCAAGGTTCACGCTCAAAACAACCGGTAAGCTGACGTAGTAGGCATTTGCATCGCTGGTTGATTTGTCGAGTCCGTAGATTGCTTCAGGTTCTGTCGTGAACGGTCCACCGGCGTCGGTTTTAAAGTATGGACTTCTTTTAAATTTTGCCCCGAAAGAAAGGCCTGTGACAATGGAGAATTTTGCTCCAATAGGTTTGCCGGCACGGATTCCAACCAGAGTCTCAGCCGTGCGATACTTGGGCGATGACGGAAGCTCATAGATATTGAATTGTGATACACCACCGCCTAGTATAGCGTGGTACCTGAGTTTTCTGCTGAAACTATCAGAACCCTGGGCCCAGCCAAGACCAATCCCAAAAAAATTTACCAGTAGAATTAAACAAAAGACATGCAAATTCCGCATGCCTTTTGTTACCATGGATTGTTTCTTCATATTCACTGACAATCTAAAATTGCCCAATTGCTTGTTCCTACTCCTCTAGACGTTCCTTCCTGATGAGCCTCGTCGGTATAAATATTCAACGTAGAATATCCATTCCAAAGTATGGGACTGTTTAGCGCCCCGTTCCAGCTTTCATAACCCTCAACGTCGTTAGTGCCTCCATAGTGGTTTTATACCCCCGTTTGGCTTTTCAAAAACGTTAAAATGAATAGACACTAGCAGTCGGCTCGCATTACATACTAATCACTTTCTCGAAGTTGGAAAGGAACGCAAGGTAGCGCTGACGATAATGAGGAATAGGTAGGGAGGGGAGATGCTGGTTCTTGGGATATGAATTAGGGCCGGGGTGTGAGGAAAAAAGACTGACAGTTGATACTAAGGGAAGGAATGGGCATTCGAGGTTTTTAGGTTAGATTGATATCATTCTTATGAAACAGCTAATAGTTTGCTTATTGCTTACGATGACAAGCTTTACTTGTGGGGCCCAGGGAATTACCCTGGCTCCATCTTTTGGGCTTGCTTATCTTCAAAATAAAATCCCACCGCTAAGTAATTCGCAGTCTAGTCCCAGGCAAATTCAATATGCTACATTGTACTCATTGGCCTTGTCGACCAAAATTTCCAATAGGTTTCAAACTGGGCTAGCGTTCGCTTATGCATCCGCAGCGCTAAATAGAATATATTCGGTCGGCACGGGGAGTACACCTATAAATGTTATTCATTTCCCCATGATGGAAGTATTCGGTAAATACTTTACCGGACGAATTGGTAGTTTTCTTCCATACGTGCGAGGTGGACTGGGTTACGCATTTAATTACCCTGAAAAAATGGGGACATCTCAAATTGAAACATCTGGTAAGTCTTTAACCAGCCTATCAATCGGGACGGAAGGCAATCCAAGAGGACAACTTTCATACTTTCTTGAGGCTGGTTACTGGAATAGAGGTGTTTTGGTGAAAGGGGGGCTGATAATCAATACTTCAAAACTAAAAAACCTGAGTGATCCCGGTTCGTAAGGCATGAACCAGGGCGTTGGAGCGCTGACAATCATAGTAATAGGTAGGCATGAGATGCTAGTTCGTGAGACACGAACCAGGGCTTCAGGGCAATGGATAGGTGGGGTGTCTTTGACGCAACGAGAAACATTTTAAAGAACTCAGCTATGCGGAATAAACCTCTTATTGATAGTGGGTGGCATTGGGCTATTGGCCTGCTGCCACGAAAAAGACAAGTATCCGCAGGGGACCTTCCCTGCCACTGTCACCAATTTCAGTGAGGTTAACTCCGAATATGATGATTACAATTCGGACATACCGCTGATAAGCGTTGGACTGAGGCTTCATTTCTCCTCCAATAGGAATAGTGCCGGTGAAAACTTTGATGTGGTTGGAGATGCTCTGGGTATTCTTTGGACGACCGACAATGGCACTTTGAGCATTCATGCCACGTCGCTGGACGACGATGACGACTTTACTCCAGAGTTGCTCTCTTCCATTAACACCCCCTGCAACGAAATGGGGCCTTACTCCTTTCAGTACAATGCTGGCGGCAAATACAGGTATGTGCTGATGTATGCCAGCGACTGCGACAGCAACTTCGACATTAGCTATGCCCATTACGAAAAGCCTTTCGGGACTGATGGGTCGCCGGTCTTGTATCCTCCAAAGAAAATTGATTTTCTTAATTCCTCAGCCGACGATATGTATCCAACATTTTATGGAGAGAATTTCATTTATCATGGTGAGGTGGGGCCTGAGAACATCGAGAAATTGTTGTTCTGCTCAAACAGGGATGGGCAGTTCGACATCTATGAAATAGGCTTTGGAGGGGACACCGATTTGGTGGATTTACTGGGTTCAGACATTGGGAAGCAGCCGGAAAAGCTGGCTATCAGCTCGGAGAGCAACGACAAATGTCCGTTTGTAAGTGGTAAATTGCTAGTGTTTACGTCCGACCGCCCGGGTGGATTTGGCGGGTATGACCTTTATTATTGCTTAAGAACTGACAATGGCTGGTCGGAACCTACCAACTTTGGAGCAGAGGTAAACTCAGCGTACGACGACTATCGGCCGGTTGTTCTCAATTATCCAGGTTTTTTCAACAATAGCCTGCTGCTTTTCTCTTCCAACCGGCCTGGTGGCAAAGGTGGGTTCGACTTGTACTATGTCGGCACAGACGTGGCGGTTTATTAGGGGGGCTTATTAGGTATCGTAATTAGTGAGACGGAAGTCTGTGGCATAAAAGCAGCCAGGCAGCGAATAGGGTAAGATAAATTCAATCTATGAAAAAGATAATAATTTGCGCATTGCTTACGATCACAAGCCTGAGATTTTACGCTTGCAACGCCTCCGTCTGCAACGCCTCCGTCTGAAGCACCAGCACATATAGGCATCAAAGGTGATGAGGGCTTCTACCGAAAAAGCCAGTCAGCTGACTGGCAAAAGAGCGACTTCTTCGCCTGGGTGATGAAGGCAGAGTGTACGGCTTTAGACAAGAAATAGCCTCTGTTCATTCTATTCGGTTTTGAAAAACAGCTTCTTCCTTTTCTTTGGTTCTTCGTCCTTCCCGGAGTCGTCCATCCTCTTCTCCGGCGTTGCCTGATAGGCCGTTTCCTTGAGCTCCTCCAAATGGAGCTTATCAATGGCATGCACTGCCCGGATATTGAGGCGCTGGAACAGGCCGTAATTTTCTACCACCGTTTTGAATCTTTCGTTCTTGTCGTACAGCAGCAGGTAGTAAAATTGCATGAGCACTTCCTGCTCGGTGAGGTGGGGTTTGATGATGTTGACGTAGAAAACAGGGTCGCTGCTTTTTTCATCTACCAGAAATAGCAACGCCTTGTAGCTTTCCATATAGTGCGAGAGCGTGTTTCGGTAGCTATCATATACCAGGCGGAAGCTGGTTTCGAACGACTGAGAGTCGAGGTTTTGTGAGCTGCCCGTTGTTTTTCTTTTTCGTTTGGTGGCAGTCAGGGCCTTCTTGAAGTCGACATACATTTTGTCGAAGCCGTTGGCACCGTCCTGGGTTTCGATGCGCTTTGCCGCATTGAGGTGAAACTCGAGGAGCTGGAAGAACGTGTTTTCAAATTGCTGTGTTTGCAGCGTTTTCGACTGCTTGTCCATGATCTTGCGTGACTCCAGCAGCTCTTCCCTCTGGAGTTCAAGCTCCCGGCGCTGATAAATCAAGGCCAGGTAGAAAAAGATGACGCCTGCCAGGGACCACATGGTGCCCACGGAGCCTCCAATAAATTCACCCAGCATGCTGAGGGTGGTGATATCGCCTTCCACTGCCAGGTTGAGGTTCTTTACATTGTTGAACACATAGTAAATGATGCCAAAACCCGCCAAAACGGCCAGGGCAGCACTGGCACCCAGAAAAGTGACGAAAAACGAACGCTTGGTGGGGTTAGGTTTACTCATATAGCCGGATAGGTTTCAGTTGTCTAAGATAAGGAATAGCAGTGATGGAATGAGTGAATTTTTGGAATGATATGCCGCTGGAACTGAAATACCTGGACTCCCGATTCGGATTTTTCATTATCTTCAATCATATGAAAAACCTACAATCCCACCTGCTTCTGCTGATAGCAGCTACTCTCCTTTTTTCCTGCTCGCAACCGTCAGTAAACAACCCGGTGCTTACCAGCGCCGACAGCCTTGCCTTGAAGCAGGCGGCTATCAACGGCCAACTGGTGAACGAGGGCCTCGAAAGGTGCCGAAAGTTTGTAACCGACTGGCTGGCCCATGCCGACTCCACCACGGGGCTTATCCCCCGCAACCTCTACGAAAGCACCGACATCTGGAATGCATGGGATGCCGCTGCCGACAACTACCCTTTTATGGTGTTAACGGCAGCCTTAACTGACGATTCGCTTTTTCGTGGCCGAATGCTCGACATGCTGCACGCCGAAACCCAGCTCACTTCCAGAATCGATCGCCTACCCGACACCTACTCGTTTTCCAAAAAAGGCTTTGACAAACCCGAGCCAGATTTGAACAGCATCATGTTTGGCTCGTCAGAATATATCAAAGATGGACTATTGCCACTTACGGAGTGGCTGGGAGCCAGCCCGTGGTCGGAGCGAATGGTCGGCATTCTCGACGATATGTGGAAATATGCGCCAGTGGAAACACCCTATGGGAATATTGTGTCCAACAATGTGGAAGTGAACGGGGAGATGCTGCAGGTGCTGTCACGGGTATACTGGATGACGGGCGATCAAAAGTATTTGGAATGGGCGATTCGGCTGGGTGACTACTACCTGCTTGACGAGCACCATCCGACCAGGAATTTTGAATCGCTCAGGTTGCGTGACCATGGCTGTGAAATCGTATCAGGTCTTTGCGAACTATACGCCACGGTGAATGCTGCCGATCCGGCAAAAAAGAAAGTCTACCAGCCCCACATGCACGAAATGCTTGACAGAATACTGGAAGTGGGGAGAAATGACGACGGACTTTTTTATAATTCTATCAATCCGCAAACTGGAGAAGTCTTGTCGGCGGGCACAGCGGATAACTTCGGGTATAATCTCAATGGTTTCTACACAGTTTATCAAATCGACTCTACGGACACCTACCGGGAGGCCACACTGAAAGCGCTTAATGCACTGAGCGGTAACTACCGAAATTTTGACTGGGAAACGGGCTCAGCTGATGGCTACGCCGACGCCATTGAAGGGGCGCTGAACCTTTACAACCGTGAGTCTGTAAGCAGCGTGCCCGGCTGGATGGATAGCGAAATGCAGGTGATGTGGTCGATGCAGGACTCCAGCCACAGGGCCAACACAGAGCAATGGCGCTCATCCGGGGTGATTGAAGGCTGGCATGGCGATGGCAACTTTGCCAGAACTACCATCATGTATTGCCTGTGGAAGACGCAGGGCATGACAGTGGCTCCCTGGCGAGCCGACATACAACCTGGGGTAGTAAGAATCGGAGAGGACTTGTTGATCAGTGTGTCTGTGGAGGCAGACTGGGAGGGCGTCGTTAAGTTTGATGTGACCAGGCACCAGGCTAATATGCACATGCCCTGGGACTGGCCCCGGATCAATCAGTTCCCGGAGTGGTTCACCGCCAACGAAAGTATGCAATACACATGGGCCAACTTACAAAATGCTGATGAAAAGACATTTTCTGGCAAGCAGCTAAGCGATGGTGTCAACGTTTCCTTGAAAAAAGGCGTCAATCAGTTCAGGTTGCAGCTAACCAGTAATTAACCATTAGCCCTGAAACCGTGGAGCGAGGCCTAAAAGGTATTGCGAAGTATTTTCTCAAAAACAATAAGCTTGAAGGTAAAGTATAGCAATGCGCACTATTTTTCATCAAAAGAATATAACAAAACAGCATCCCAGCGATTTTTTTAACAGGTATTGCTAATTTGCATGCCACAATGTCTTCAAGATAAAATGAAAGGTATCATTCTAGCTGGTGGATCTGGCACTCGTCTTCACCCACTTACGATCGCAGTCAGCAAGCAAATCTTGCCTGTATACGATAAACCAATGATCTACTACCCATTAAGCACGTTGATGCTTTCTGGGATCAGAGAAATACTCATCATATCCACTCCTCACGATCTTCCTTTATTTAAAAGCCTTCTGGGAGATGGCAAGAGCCTGGGGTGTGAGTTTTCGTATGCCGTTCAGGAAAAGCCGGAAGGCCTGGCCCAGGCCTTTATTATCGGGGAGTCATTTATCGGTAACGACAAGGTGGCGCTTGTGCTGGGGGATAATATTTTTTATGGATCGGGTATGGCCAAGCTGCTGCAAAGCAAGAGCGACCCGGACGGTGGTGTCATTTTCGCCTACCACGTAACAGACCCCGAACGTTATGGCGTAGTCGAATTTGATGAGAACCTCACGGCCTTGTCGATTGAAGAAAAGCCATTGAAACCTAAGTCGAACTTTGCGGTGCCGGGTCTTTATTTCTACGACAATAGTGTGGTAAAAATAGCCAAAGGGCTGAAGCCCAGCCCCAGAGGGGAGCTTGAGATCACTGATGTAAACAAAATATATCTATCGCAGGGGAAATTATCTGTCGGCATTCTCGATAGGGGTACCGCCTGGCTCGACACGGGCACCATCGTTTCATTGATGCAAGCCGGACAGTTTGTGCAGGTAATAGAAGAAAGACAGGGATTAAAAATTGGTTGTATAGAAGAAGTCGCTTACAAAATGAAATTCATTGGAAAAGAGCAGCTGGCAAAACTCGCCAATCCTTTAGTGAAGAGCGGCTATGGTGGCTATCTATTAAACCTTATTAAATGATTATCGAAGAAACCAGGTTTCCAGGCTTGTTTGTTATTCAGCCCAAAGTATTTGAGGATGAAAGAGGCTACTTTTTCGAGAGCTTCAGTGCAGCCAATTTCGAAAAAGCGACGGGCGTCAAAGCCGATTTTGTACAACACAATCAGTCGAAATCGTCGAAAGGAGTTCTGCGAGGACTCCACTTCCAAAGAGAACCTTATGCACAGGCTAAATTGGTTAGGGTACTCTCGGGAACTATACTAGATGTAGTAGTCGATTTGAGAGAAGGCTCTCCGACTTACCAGCAACACTTTAGCATCGAGATGAGCGCCGAGGACAAAAAGCAACTGTTCGTGCCCAGAGGTTTTGCCCACGGCTTCGTCATCCTTTCCGAAACTGCTGAGTTTTTCTACTGCGTCGACCGGCCATATGCACCAAACTTCGACGATGGCATACGATTCGACGATAGTTCACTAAACATCGATTGGAAGCTTGATAAATTGTCTCTGATTCTTTCGGAGAAAGACAAAGGGCTCGGCACACTTAATGATGCCGCAGGTAAGTTCAAATTTTAATTCAGCTAAAATGGCAAAGAAAAAGAAAGTATTGATTACTGGCGGAGCGGGATTCCTTGGTTCTCACTTGTGCGACAGGTTTCTAAAGGAAGGCTACGATGTAATTGCGATGGACAACCTCATCACCGGCTCTCTCGAAAACATAGAGCATCTTTTTAAAAGAGAAGACTTTGTATTCTATCATCACGATGTCTCGAAATTTGTTCATGTTCCGGGCGATTTGGACTATATTCTTCACTTTGCTTCACCAGCAAGCCCGATCGACTACCTTAAAATGCCTATCCAAACCCTTAAGGTAGGCTCACTTGGCACGCACAATTTGCTTGGCCTTGCCAAAGCAAAAAATGCCAGAATCCTGATAGCCTCCACTTCAGAAGTTTATGGCGACCCATTGGTGCACCCACAAACTGAAGACTACTGGGGCAATGTCAATCCTGTTGGGCCAAGAGGGGTTTACGATGAAGCGAAACGTTTCCAGGAAGCCATTACTATGGCTTACCACACGTTTCACGGTCTGGAGACACGCATCATAAGGATATTTAACACTTACGGTCCCCGCATGAGACTCGATGATGGCAGGGTGTTGCCAGCCTTCATTTCACAGGCATTAAGGGGTGAAGACCTCACCTGTTTTGGCGATGGCTCTCAAACCCGGTCTTTCTGCTATGTCGACGATCTGGTTGAGGGCATTTACAGACTGCTCTTAAGCGACTACCCGCACCCCGTGAATATCGGCAACCCCGACGAAATCACTATCAAGCAATTTGGCGAGGAGATTATCAAGCTAACCAATGCCAACCAAAAGCTTATTTTCAAGCCCTTGCCAACGGATGATCCGAAGCAACGGAAGCCAGACACAACCAAAGCCAGAGAAATCCTTGGGTGGGAGCCCAAATACTCCAGGGCCGAAGGGTTGAAACCAACATTAGAATACTTTAAGAACAAGGTGCTGAAATAGGCACTTTGTTCTTCATCACAAACTACTTCCACTAGGATCAGGAGCCAGGCTTTATCCAGTTGGATATCGTATACCTCAAAGCGGCCACGCTGTCGATGGGATTAAACTCCTTTTCCGAGATAAAGAAGAGCTCATGCTCCTTGTTGTTGCTAGCCCTGACGTATATCCGGTAGTTGTGTTGCTTCTGATTGTTGGAAAAAGCGGATACGTCGCCCTCGGAAACATCATAGTTTACTTCAATTGCCGTAATTTCTCTGAATGGATAAATATTCTTTCCCCCAAAAAGGGAACCTTTGAGTTCGAACGTTCCCTTTTTAAAGTCAAATACAAATCTCTTTCTTTGGATGTACTTGATCAGCGGAACTAAAAGAACACCAAAGCCCAAAAGAAAGAATATGGGAGAAAAAAGGCCCCCGATCAGCAGAAAAATACCGATAAAGATAAGCGCCAGGTTCGCATATTTGGAAAAGCTGGCTTTGCTTCTGAATACCTGGATCGTGTTTAAATCTTCATAGATATAACCGTGCCGGGCAACAAGCTTTTGAAGATCGAAGGGTAAACTAGTATTAGCCATAGAATGATTAAAAAATTGACTTTCACGCACTGAACTTTGTTAAAGATACAGTTTTTCGCCTTATTTTCTTCTAAGCTTGTTCAGCTGACTTTCTTTTAGTCCAATAGCGCATTAGTCCTGCCACGCTCATCCAGGCAGGATTGGCCGCTTCATATTGCTCGATTTGCCTGTCAGTCAGGCCCTGATGTCTCAACCCGTCTGCTACAAAGCCCTGGAACATTGGTGTCATGGACTCTGCGTCTGTTCCCTTTTCCATCTGGTTCTTGATCCAGAACGCCCACTCATCCAGCACCAATTCCAGGTCATCAAGATGTTTGTCAACATCTTTTATTACTCCAAAATGAGTAAGATAGAGCTGTGAAACCCCGGCGGCCTTTATTCTCTCAATGGAGTCTTTCCAGTTTTCAACGTTGATGTCGGGAGGCGGACAAGGAGGCACCACCGGCCCATTTTCAATTTTTACGCCTGCCACATCGCCGGAAAAGAGGATGTCATTTATTTGCCAGGCAATATGGTGAATAGCATGCCCGGGCGTATGCAACGCTTTGATCGCAACTCCACCTATTTCGATGGTTTGTTCGTCATTTACCGCCACTAGCTGGCTTTCGTTAATGCTGTGCATTTGCCCCCACAGATAATCCATTTTATCCTGATAGATGCGCCTTGCCGACTCCATCAGCTTCGAAGGGTCTGCCAAATGCTTCACTCCGAATGGATGAACATAGACGCTCGCACCCTTTTGGGCAAAATACCAGGCGGCTCCCGCATGGTCAAGATGAATGTGGGTCAGAAAAACATGTTTGACGTCCTCCGTCTCCACTCCATTTTCCTTCAGCCCTTTTTCCAATGACTGAATAGAAGAATGAGGCCCTGTTTCGATCAATACGGGGCCATCACTTGTTTTGATTAAGAATGACGAAATAGTTTTCTCGAGCCCAAGAAAGTGAAGGTCCAATATATTAACATCAAGCATAACAGCACCGGGGTTCAATGAAATTAATAACTTCGCCACTAAAATAACGATTGGAAAATGGAAAATCAGCAGCCTGAGTACTTTCAAGACTTTATGCCCGAGAATGTTTGCTTTGGATGTGGCATACACAATCCCCATGGGTTGCAAATAAAGAGTTACTGGGAGGGTGAGGAGGCGGTATGCAAATGGGTTTCGGAAGAAAAGTACCACGGCTGGCCCAACCTGTTGAATGGTGGAATTTTAGCTACCCTCATTGACTGTCACTGTATGGGATCAGCCATGGCGCATGCCTACAAATTGGAAGGAAGGCCGCTGGATTCTATGCCGGAATACAGATATGCCACCGGCACTTTGAACGTCCGCTACCTGAAGCCAACTCCCAACGACCAAACGATAGAGCTGAGAGCCCGGGTAAGCGAAGTGAAGAATAGAAAAACCGTGTTCTACTGCGAGGTGTTTGCCAATGGATTAAAAACAGCGGAGGCCGACGTTGTTGCCATACGGGTGTATGACAGCAGTCAGCCTCCTGCTGAAAATGCTTTCAAATAGTTATATAAGCTCTGAAATGTGCGAAGCGTCCTTTGCTTCCAGATCGCTGGCGCCCATCAGGTGAATGTCTATGGCTCTCGCAGCCTCTCGGCCTTCAGAAATTGCCCAAACAACAAGGGACTGGCCTCTGCGCAAGTCTCCGGCTGCAAAAACATTCTCTAAAGATGTTTTGTAATCAGTGGCCGCCACATTTCCCCTTTCGTCAAGGGTCACTTTCAGTTGGTCAACTAATCCTTCCTTCTCCGGGCCCACAAAGCCTACCGCCAGCAAAGCCAGTTCGCAGGGGATTATTCTTTCGGTGCCTTTGATCTCCACAAAACCGGCCCTTTCGCCCGGTTTCGCCGCCTTCCATTCGATATTCACACACTTCACACCTGCCAGGTTGCCGTCCTTATCACCCACAAATTCCTTGGTTAGCACAGCCCAGTCTCTCTCACAGCCCTCTTCATGCGACGACGACGTCCGCAATGTCATTGGCCACTCTGGCCAAGGGTTATCGATGGCTCTCGACTTTGGCGGCTGGGGAAGCAACTCAAGCTGAGTCACTGACTTGGCCCTGTGCCTGTTGGATGTTCCCACGCAGTCGGAACCCGTATCACCACCACCGATTACCATCACATTTTTGTCGGTGGCCATGATCCTCTTTTCGTCAATTTTTTCATCCGACACTTCCTTGTTTTGCTGTGTCAGGAATTCCATAGCAAAATGTACCCCTTTCAAGTCTCTTCCGGGAATCGGAATATCTCTTGGAATGGTGGAACCACCCGCCAGCAGAATACTGTCGTATTTTGACTGTAGCTCCTTGGCTGTGATATCAACCCCTACATTCACTCCACATTTAAACTCGATCCCCTCGGCCTTCATCACCTCCACACGGCGCTCCACAACCCACTTTTCGAGCTTAAAGTCAGGAATGCCATAGCGCAAAAGTCCGCCAGGCTGAGCCGCTCTTTCATACACGGTTACAGTATGGCCGGCCTTATTTAGCTGAGCCGCCGCTGCCAGGCCTGCTGGCCCTGAACCAACAATAGCAACAGTTTTGCCGGTTCTTGTCTTTGGCGGGTTAGGCTTTATCAGACCCAATTCGAACGCTTTCTCAGCAATTGACTTCTCGATATGCTCAATAGCCACTGCGGGCTTATTTATCCCCAACACGCACGACCCTTCGCAGGGGGCGGGGCATATCCGTCCGGTGAATTCAGGGAAGTTATTGGTGCTGCCAAGTATCTCGGCGGCCAGCTCCCAATCCTGCTGGTATACTGCATCGTTGAACTCTGGGATGTTATTCCCTAACGGACATCCGGTATGGCAAAAAGGTACACCGCAGCTCATACAACGAGCCGCCTGTTCCTCTGTCTTCTCATCAGCGAACTCGTCGTATATTTCTTTATACTCGTTGATGCGCTGCTTGGGGGGCTTTGCGTGTGGCAGCTCCCTATCGTATTCTAAAAAACCTGTTACTTTCCCCATGATCTTAAACTGCTTGACGGATTCTACGCTTATTGGCATTGGCCAAAACTTCCTTGTACTCTTTTGGCATCACTTTGATAAACTTACCAATATGCCTGTCCCACTCTGACAAAATCATTTCAGCCTTTTTGCTTCCGGTAAACTTCACATGATTTGTCACAAGTGTTTTAATTGTGGAAACGTCCTGATGATCTATTGAATCGAACAGCACCATTTCCATGTTGCACAACTGCTCAAATTCTTCTCCCGGAGAATAAACATAAGCAATACCTCCACTCATTCCGGCAGCAAAGTTCTTTCCTGTAGGGCCGAGTATTACAACTCTACCTCCAGTCATGTACTCACAGCCATGATCGCCCACTCCTTCCACAACGGCGTTAGCACCGGAATTTCTGACGGCAAACCGCTCGCCAGCCATACCATTGATATAAGCCTCTCCCGTAATGGCTCCGTAAAGGGCCACGTTGCCTATTATGATCTGCTGGTCGTGCACAAACTGCGTACGTCTGTCAGGAAAGACTATCAGCTGGCTGCCGGAAAGCCCTTTACCAAAATAGTCGTTGGCCTCCCCTTCAAGAACAAATTTCAGTCCTGATGCTCCAAAAGCGCCAAAGCTCTGCCCCGCCGATCCCCTGAAGTTAATTCTGATAGTGCCTTCTGGCAGCCCTTCTTCGTTGTATTTCTTCGAAATTTCATTCGAAATAAGCGCTCCTACTGACCGGTTGATATTCACTATCTTCAACTTACCTGAGGAAAACTGGCCGGTATCTAGTGAAGGCTGTGCAATTTTCAAAAGCTTCCAGTCGAGTGCCTCGTTTAGCTTATGCTTTTGTGCAATTGAGTTGTAAGCGGTTTCTCCCTGAGCGGGCTCGGCATATTTCAATACAGGGCTCAAATCAATTGTAGCGGCCTTCCAACCCGGCAGCTTGTCTTTCACCTGAAGCATGTCAGCACGGCCGACCATCTCGTTGATTGTTCTGAATCCTAACGAAGCCATTATCTCCCTCAGTTCTTCAGCCATGTATGTAAACAACGCAATCACTTCTTCAGGATTCCCTGTGAAAAGAGCCCTCAAGTCAGGGTTCTGAGTTGCCACGCCAACAGGACAGGTGTTCAGATGGCACTTTCTCATCATTATGCATCCCATCGTGATCAAAGCAGCCGTAGAAACGCCCCACTCCTCAGCACCCAGCATTGTAGCTATGGCTATATCTCTTCCTGTCCTCAGCTGCCCGTCGGTTTGTAATACTACTCTTGAGCGCAGCCTGTTTTTTACAAGGGTTTGATGTGCTTCGGCTAAACCAAGTTCCCAGGGCAAGCCTGCATGTCTGATCGAGCTTATTGGAGAAGCTCCGGTGCCCCCGTCATAACCAGATATAAGAATGGCGTCTGAAAATGCCTTTGCCACACCAGCTGCAACAGTTCCAACGCCTGCCTCTGAAACAAGCTTAACGTTAATTCTTGCTTCCCGATTGGCATTTTTAAGGTCGTGGATAAGCTGTGCTAAATCCTCAATTGAGTAAATATCGTGATGCGGGGGAGGCGAAATAAGACCAACACCCGGTGTAGAGTTTCTTACACGTCCAATCCATTCATCCACTTTGTGACCCGGCAGCTGACCACCCTCTCCTGGCTTTGCGCCTTGAGCTACTTTGATCTGAAGCTCGTCGGCATTGCTGAGGTAGTAAGACGACACACCAAACCTGCCAGAGGCCACCTGCTTGATTGCCGACCTCATGTAGTCTCCATTTGGCTTGCGCTCGTAGCGGATTGGATCTTCACCACCTTCTCCACTATTGCTCTTGCCACCAATCCGGTTCATAGCAATGGCCAATGTGGTGTGAGCTTCAAAAGAGATAGAGCCAAATGACATAGCCCCTGTGGCAAACCTTTTGAAGATTTCCTCCTTGGGCTCTACCTCTTCAATAGGAATAGCTTTGCCAGCCTTAAATTCTAGCAAACTTCTGAGTGTGATGGCTTTTTCTTCCTGTTTATTGATCTTCTCAGCGTACTTCTTATATAAGTCGTACGACTTGAGCTTGGTCGACTTCTGGAGCAGATGAATTGTGTCGGGATTGAACAAATGAACTTCTCCCCGGCGTTTCCATTGGTAGATGCCTCCTTCAGGAAGTCGCTTAGCTTGATTTGACTCAGTAAATGCCAGTTTATGCTTAGCCAGGGTTTCCCGGGCAATGCCGTCGAAACCAAGGCCCTCAATTCTGGATATGGTGCCGTAGAAGCATTTGTTTACCACAGCACTGGAAAGCCCAAGTATTTCGAAAATTTGAGCTCCCTGGTAAGACTGGAGGGTGGAAATACCCATTTTCGACATTACCTTCAAAATTCCATCACCTATGGCTTTGATGAACTTGGCATTTGCCTCCTGAAAGCTCAGGGGTTTATCAAGCTTTTCACTTTTTACCAACTCAGCAATAGTATCAAGCGCCATGTAAGGATAAATAGCGCTGGCGCCAAACCCCACCAGTGTTGCAAAATGATGAACTTCCAGGGCGTCGCCGCATTCTACAATCAGACTTGCCTTGGTGCGTATTTTGTTCTTCACAAGGTGATTCTGAACCGCTCCCAGGGCCAATAGCGACGGTATGGCGGCTCTGTTCTTGCTAAGGTTTCTATCACTCAGCACCAGAATATTGGAACCTTCAGCAATGGCCTTTTCGGCCTCTTTACAAATTTCGTTGATCCCTTCTTCAAGCCTCCCTGCCTTGCCGTCTGCGTTGAACAAGATATTTATAATCTTGTAGTTATAGTGCTTGTGATCCCACTGAAGGAGCTTTTCAAAGTTTGATTTGTCCAGAACGGGCTGCGAAATGTGTATCTGCCTGCAATGCTCGGGCGTTTCAGCCAAAATGTTCTTTGAGGTGCCCACCCTGGTAAACAGTGACATCACCAGCCGCTCCCTGATCGGGTCGATAGGTGGGTTACTTACCTGAGCAAACAATTGCTTAAAATAGAATGAAAGGTGCTGAGGTTGGTTAGACAAGACGGCAATGGGCGTATCGGTTCCCATAGAACCGAGTGGTTCTTTTCCATCTTCCACCATCGGTTTTAGGATAGTTCTTACGTCTTCGTTGGAGTACCCAAACGCCAACTGCCTCGTTTTCAATTGATCGTCCTCAAACGACGGATGTAACTCCTTAGGTTCTGGCAATAGCCTAAGCTTCGTTCTATTGCCTTTGATCCACTCGGAATAGGGCTGCTTATCAAAGATTTTCTGCTTGATCTCTTCATCAAACATTACCTTTTTTTGAACTAAGTCTACCATCACCATTTTGCCTGGTTGCAACCTTCCATTGGAAATAATCTTGGAAGGGTCGACAGGGTAAACACCCACTTCCGACGCCAAAATGATAAGGCCGTCGCTGGTTACCGTGTAGCGAGCTGGTCTTAGTCCGTTTCTATCGAGCGTAGCACCTATTCTCAAACCATCGGTAAAACAAACTGCTGCGGGGCCATCCCAGGGCTCCATCATCGACGCATGGAACTTATAGAACGCCTTTCTGTCCTCATCCATTAGAGGATTGTTTTGCCAGGCTTCAGGAATAAGCATCATCATAGCATGCTGTATGCTCCTTCCGGAAAGCACCAAAAGCTCCACCATGGCATCCAGGTTGGCTGAATCTGAATCAGCTGAATCACAAATGGGCAGCAACCAGCGCATCTCTTCTTTGGTAAACAACGAAGATTCCATCAGGGCTTGCTTCGACTTCATCTTATTCACATTCCCTCGTATGGTGTTGATTTCGCCATTGTGTGCAAGAAAACGAAAGGGCTGCGCCAACTTCCATTTGGGGAAAGTATTGGTAGAAAACCTGGAATGAATCATCGCAAAGGCGGAAGTCAGCCTTTTGTCCCTTAGGTCTGTGTAGTAAAACCGCAATTGGTCGGTACGCAGCTGCCCTTTGTAAACTACTTTAAAAGCAGAGCACGAGGCTATATAGAAATCGGGATGTGATTTGGCAATGAAGTGTGTGGCCTGGTTTTTAAAAACATATAATTTTCTTTCCAATACCATTGAGTCTTCCAAAGGCTCTTTGGGCACCAAAAAGTAGTGGTACATGTCGGGCTCTGTTTGCCGGGCCGACAGACCTATTTTGCTATTGTCGGTGGGTATCTTTCTGCGGAAAACGATATTAAATTCCCTTTCAGCAGCTATTTGCTTCAGTTGACTAATAGTGTCTTCTCTTCCCCTTTGGTCTTTCGGAAGAAAGAGCGTAACCACGCCATATTTACCCGGGGCCGGAAGTTTGACCCCCGAAGCCAGCGCCTCTGCTTCAAAAAACTCATAGGGTACCTGAAATTGAATACCAGCCCCATCTCCGGTCTCAGGCTCAGCGCCTGTAGCACCCCTGTGCTCCATGTTTTCAAGCATGGATATAGCGCCAGTAATAATCTCATTTGATTTATGGCCATTGTAGTTGGCAAGAAAGCCCATACCACAATTGTCGTGTTCGAGCTCCGGGCAGTACAAGCCCTCACGTTGTTTTTTCAATTCTTCCATACTTAGGATGTCTAAAAACGTTCAAGATGCATTTTGCAAAAAGCAAATGGCTGTGCCTTTTTGGAAAAAGGCTAATTATCATCTTGGGGTTAATGCGAAGCCGTTTTTATGAATTTATCAAAATGAGAGGCGAAGCAACCAATTTTGTTGTGAAATTCACAATTTAATTATCACGGTAATATGAAAATACGGAATTTCTTGAATGATTCGCAACAAACACGAAAAATTATTAAAAATCAGCAAGCTTCACTTTGCAATTAAACGATGCATTTGGGGCTCTTTTCGTGCTTTTTGAAAAATCGTTAAGAATGCAGCTCTTTTTATGAAAATACTCACAGTAGACGGAATTTTAACCTTAAAAATTCGTAATTGTGTAAATTTTCATTTTTGAGGGTAAAAAAGAGACCTAAAACTTTCTCATTTGCATTTTTTTAGAAAACTTTGGGTCATATTTGAAGCAGAAAAGAATTCTTCATGACATTTATGTAAGGATTTGCCATAAATAAATTAGGGTGTTGTTTAAGCGTGAAAAGGGTGATTAATTTAGTCACCTTTTTTTTTGTGTCGTCTCTCATCGATTTCAGAAACGATGACAACTCGGTTCCCCCAGTGCCAATTACCCCTTCTTCCGCCTTTGCCTGCGCAATTATATACTCGTGGGCTATTTTGAAATGCTCTGTCCTAAAGTCATGAATTGTTTCCACGGCCTTATCGTAAAAGAACTGTAGCGTCGATTCCGAACGACAATAGTCTTTAAGAGGTGATCCCTGTTTTAGCTTTCTCACAATTGTGGCATGTTGCGGGGGCATATAATTAAGCATCTCTTTCATGTATGCCGAAGACTTGGGCTCCGTATGCTCAATCCCCATTCCTGCGTCCAAAAACTGCAAGACAGCGCTTTGAGCAGCACTCCCGCCATGCCAGCTCTCTGTCACTGTTCTCCCTCCAAGGTCATACCTAACATCTTTGAAGGAGCTGAGGAAAGGCCTTATGCTGGAGTAAAAAACTGAAGGGTCGCACTTCTCTTTCATTCTCTTCAGCGTTGTAGTCATCATCCTCACTGCGTTCCTGACTACTTTCAGTTGCTGTAAAATGTTCTCAGAGTTTCTGGTGGTGGTGTACTCCAATGCGAGCGCAACGGCAGCAATGGCTTCAGCCGCCTGCGACTCAATCTCCACAGTGACCATATAAAACCACTTTTCATCGTCAGTTCTGGTGAATGTTACAAGAGGCTCAATATTACCCAACGACACCACCCCCATATTTCCTGTTCTTTTCCAATTGGCCAGCACAGCGGATGCATGCGACAGCACGGGCGGCCTTCCTAACCGAGTGGCGATGTATCGCCATGGAACGGAGATGTTTCTGGGGATCAGTGGCGAAGCATCGGCAGAGGTATGGACGATGGCACTTCCCAAAAAAGAAAGCACCAGCATGGCCCTTTCCATTTCGCCTTTGCTGCTTATTCTGCCTGGATCTTTGAATGGTAATTTGCCTGCCTCTTCGGCTACGCTGCCGTTTTCTATCCACTCGGGCAAATGGAGTGCTGCCTGGTCCCAGGGAGCAAAATAGGACGAAAGGCTTACTTCAGGAAACGGAGTCAACAAAAATCCGTAGTCAGGGTCGACGCCATGTTCAACCAAAAAAAATTTCCAGTCTGTTACCATTAGCTTAATTAAAATTCAATGATGGAAGGTGTAACTTTTCACAAGTTATCGGGTACCAAAGATATAGCCAACAATAGCAAGGGGGAATTGTGGAGGATTGGTGTAACGTCGAATGAAAAGGATTTTAACTTTTTTTAACACTATGCAACCAACAAATACTGATGTGCATCGTATATACAGCAACCAACAGAGAGTGCCCAACCGTAGATAATTCTCCAAAGGCAACGTGCACAAGGCATGTTTTTTTGAATGGGAGCTAAATAAAGTGAAGTATTGACGCAACCCCGAAGGAGAATAATCGTCTTTAGTGAAGATTTGTAAGAGGATCTGAATAGCATAATCAATCGGAAACTAATGTGTGACTATTAAACACTTAAATTTTCGTGCTATGAGAAACTCAGTAAAAAGGACACTGGTGGCTGGCGTTATGAGCCTGTCACTAATTGGAATGACAAATTCAGTTTGGGCAGCAGGCCCAAAAGAGAAAAATGAAAGCAGGACAGTGCTAAAGGCCAGGGAAATGGTTGAGGAGTCGGCCTACCATGATTGGAAAACACTGGCAAAAGCAGCTGAAAGGTGCATTGTGATAGACAAAAACCTGAAGGAAGCCTACGACTGGCTTTCAATGTCACTCGATCTTAATGAGTCGGTGTACAATCTGACAGTGTTGGGTGACTATTACCTGAAAAATGACCTTCCTGTAAAGGCAATGAACACCTACCTGAAAGCGTTAGGTAAGGGTAGAAGCGAAATAGAAGATTTCGACGGACGTGAATTAGAAAGTAAAGTATGGGTAGTGAGAAACATCATCTACCCTTAAAGATAACAAGTAGTAGAATCCTCTTACGGGAAAGCGCCGGGTAAATTATCCGGTGCTTTTTTTTATTCTGTTCATTGCTTTAGGCCTACTGCTTTTGAAGCTGCGCAAACTCCCTGGCAAAATAGCTCAGTATGATGCTGGCACCTGCTCTTTTGATACTCAAAAGGGACTCAACCATCGCCTTCTCCCCATCGAGCCACCCATTTTGAGCGGCAGCTTTAATCATGGCGTACTCCCCACTTACATTATATGCCGCTATTGGCAATGGAAAATTATCTTTCAACAGCCTGATCACGTCGAGGTAAGCCAATGCAGGCTTTACCATCAATATATCAGCTCCCTCATTATAGTCCAGTTCGGCTTCAATGAGAGCCTCGTTCCGGTTAGCCGTATCCATCTGATAAGTCTTTTTGTCTCCAGATTTTGGAGCCGAGTCAAGCGCATCTCTGAACGGGCCGTAAAAGGCGCTTGCATACTTGGCTGTGTAGGCAAGGATAGACGTATTGGTATATCCTGCATCATCCAGCATCTCTCTTATGTAGCCAACTCGGCCATCCATCATGTCGGAGGGGCCGATAATGTCGGCTCCCGTGGCAGCTTGAGCCACGGCCATTTTTCCGAGTATCTCGAGGGTTTCGTCGTTTACAATTTGTCCATCTTTTACTAACCCGTCATGTCCGTCGCTGCTATAAGGATCCATAGCAACGTCAGTCATCAGGCAAGCCTCAGGAAATCTCTTTTTAATCTCGCTCAGCGCCCTGAGGTAAAGCCCTTCACCATTGACACTTTCGGTAGCGTACTTATCCTTCTTTGAATCGTCGATGGCTGGAAAAATGGCAAATGTGCGAATACCTAACATCAGACATTCCTCAATTTCCTTCAAAAGGACATCCAACGAAAACCGGAAAATCCCTGGCATAGACTTTACCTCCACTCTTTTCCCAGTCCCCTCTATGACAAAAAGTGGAAAGATAAAGTCTTTGGTAGAAAGCCTTGTTTCCTCCACCATTTCCCTAATAACAGCAGATTTCCTGTTTCTTCTTGGTCTTCTTGAAAGCATCGTCAATCAATATTTTTACAAATATAACAGGCCAAAAAGGTAAGTCGGCAGAAACGAGAAAGATATTGGTGTGGCTATCCGCCGGCTCAGATTATCACGTAGTAAAAATATTCTTACATCAAACCCCTGTGAACCATTCCGTTATCTACATTTGTTTCGTAATGGTGGCCTTTATGACGAGAATTTTCATTGCGCTTTTGTTCGTTGCGTCTGGAGTAGCTTTTGCTCAGGAAAAAAGTCTGGAGGATGAGTCAGCCGACTTTTCTCCTGATCGTCAGCTTCTATTGTACTACCAGTCGTTTGCTAGGGAGGAGCCACTACCGGATTTTGGGCTTTTCAAGCTTGCAGTCACAGGTTATTTCAATCTCAAAGAAAGTGATCGCATTGGCCAGGCAGATATTGTTACCATTATTGACTTCAGAAAACCTTCCAGCCAAAAACGACTTTGGATACTTGATCTGAAAGCGAGAAGCGTGCTGTATCATACCCTTGTTGCGCATGGAAGAAATACAGGAAACCTTTATGCAGAGTCATTTTCTAATGTTCCCAACTCCAACACGAGCAGCCTTGGCTTCTACACCACGGCACAAACTTACATGGGCAAGCATGGACTTTCGCTCCGTTTAGACGGGCAGGAAAAAGGCTTTAATGACAAAGCGAGAGAAAGAGCGATTGTGCTTCATGGCGCTGACTATGTAAGCAAAGATTTTGTAAAAATGCATGGTCGATTGGGCCGAAGCTTTGGTTGCCCTTCAGTGCCTATGGCTGTTCACAAGGAAGTGATCAACACCATCAAAGACGGCACCTGTCTTTTTATATTCTACCCTGACAAGAACTATCTCTCCAAAAGCAAATTGCTTCAACCAACCAATTTGGTTGCCCAGGTTCAAAAATTGACATCAGAGCCTGCTGCCAATGCTGCTGCCCCCCTCGGGAGTTCCCGATAGGCCTTTGGCTATCCTGGCATCACGTTCGTAGATATCCACGCCAAAGCGAAGACTGTTACTTTCGCTTACCCACGCTGTGAGATAGAGTATGTGTACATCAAGTGGTTTCGGCAAGGTGATGGTAGTTTCTACCCTCGTTTGCACGATTTTTCCAATCTCCTCCCGTGTATACTTGGTGCCCGCCAAAAGATAGGCAGCCATGTTCAATGGGTTTTTCAACCTGATACACCCGGAGCTGAACGCTCTTTCACTTTTGTTGAACATCTCCCGACTCGGTGTGTCGTGTATGTAAACGCTATAGGGATTAGGAAACATAAACTTCACGTCGCCCAGGGCATTTGTGGGCCCCGGGGGCTGGCGTAGCATATAGGGGAAGTTGGTTGAAGAAACATTTGGCCAGTCTACATCTGCCAGCGGAACCTCAGTTCCATCACTCCTCAGCACTTTCAAGCCCTTTCTTGTAATCACTGACGGATCCTTCCTTGCCTCGGGCAAAATATCGGATTTAAGAATGGTGGGCGGCACTGTCCAGGTGGGATTAAGTACCAGATACGTCATTTTGCTGCTAAAAATCGGTGTCTTTCTGTACGTTTTACCAATGATCACTTCCGAGTCATACGTTTTGGACGCCTTGTCGAATATCTCAAGTTCAAAGCTTCCAAGGTTGACAAGTATGTAGCGTTCGCCAAGATCTTCGGGCAACCATCTGAGCCGCTCCATGTTGATCTTTATGTCCTGGATACGTTTTTCCGCAGGCACATTAAGTAATTCCACGGTTTTTACTCCAGCAACACCATCTGCTCCTAATCCATTTCGGCGTTGAAATATCTTTAGGGCTGCTTCCAGGTCGTCATCGAAAAAAGGCGACATGTTGCCATCTTTAATCTCCACATTCGATCCCATGTAAAGTCGCTTCTTGATAGCCACTATTCGCTCACTGCTATCTCCCCTTTGAAGCTTATCACCCGCAGGCACGTTTGGAAAGCCCCCCCTTGCCACTACTTCACGGTAGTAGTCGAGAAAAGACTTGAGTACTGCGTACTCCGGCAGCCTGGGGGCTAGCATTTGCGTGTACTCTCTTAGCTTGCCGGACTCCACCGCCTCGGTTAAATAACCTGCAAAGTCGAAGCTATCGGTTTTTCGCTTTGCTTTCCACTCGGGATCGGCAGTCTCCGGGTTCAACTTTCCATAGTAAAGATGAGAGGTGTACAAAAAGAAAGCGTCGGAAAGCAAAAGCTCTAATTTAATAAGCTCAAAACGACCGACTGAGTCATGCCGGATGGAATGATTAAGCGACGTCAATATGCGGGCGTAATGGTAATCGTCGGGCGTTAGTCCTTCAGCTTCCGCATCGCCTATGATGCTCAGCATCTCTTTTGCTTTTTGGTATTTGTCCCCAGTTGTTATCCAAAGCGGTTGAAAGTCTCTGCTTACATAAAACTCAGGCAAGGTGTTGATACAAAAAACGGGCTCGTCACCAAGCCTCATTTGGCCATATGCCTGGGCGGTTTCCAATCGCAAGCGGATGGCTTCAGCCAATTCATCATTGGTGAAATCGTGAGCGGATATCTTGGGAGCTAAGAAAAGAAAGCTTAGGAAAACGAAAAAGAAAGCGTTACGAACGAGCATTTTGATAGATTTGTAAAACGAGTGCTTCTTTAATATACGATAATAAACGCAATAAATGCATCCAGAATTCATTTCATTCGAGCTTTTTGGAAAGCCGGTCACCATCCACTTTTACGGTTTGCTGATCGCTCTTGGAGCAACATTGGGCTATTTTTACGCAGCAAAAACCGCCAAACGGGAACTGGGGATCGAGTCAGATGTCATTCAGGGACTCGCAAGATGGGTAATTATAGCTGCATTTGTAGGGGGGAAATTGTTTTATTATTTCGAGTCACCCGCCTACTATTTTGGCGAACCCGCCAATATGTTAAAAAACTTCCGGACGGGTTTCGTTTTCTACGGTTCACTCATTTTTGCTATCCCAACCGTGATTTGGTATTTCAGAAAGCACAAACTGCCGTTTTGGCCAATGATGGATTTAGTAGCCGTTACAGGCTGCATTGTCCATGTTTGCGGTAGAATGGGGTGCTTTTTTGCTGGCTGCTGCTACGGTAAACCAACTGATATGCCGTGGGGCATTACCTTTTCCGATCCCCTTTCACAAGCCAAACCACTTAATACACCCCTGCACCCAACACAGCTTTATGAGATTTTCCTCATCCTCTCGATTCTGGTGGTGCTGCTAATGTTCAAACGGCACAAAAGATTTGAGGGACAGCTGTTTTTTCTGTACATCATGATGTACGCTGTCGGTCGGTCGGTTACAGAAATATTCAGGGGTGATATCCGAAGGGGATTCATTATTGAAAATGTACTTTCGCATTCTCAGCTCATCTCTCTTATCCTGATTTCTCTGGTAGGTATTTTCTACTACCGATTCTCCAAAAAACAAAAGCCTATCGTCAAACAGAAGCCCTGACTCTCACTTTTAATGCCTTCTTATTAATGTTGATTTCAAAAGGGGGGTGGCCCAACAGCTCGCCATCAATATGCATCCATTGTTTTTTGTCGGCCTCTATGCTTACGTGACTGGCTTTAAAGAAGCTTACCTCCTCTAGTTTGCCGTGCCTTCCGGCCCCAAGCTTGCTCAGGCTAAGGAACCTGTTCCAGGGGAGAATTCTTTCAATAAGGCATACGTCCAGCAATCCGTCATCCACTTTGGCATCAGGAGTTAGCACAAAACCACCGCCAAAGGTGGTTCCATTGGCTACTGTGAGCAACAGGACTTTTTTGGTGTATTTTTTTCCATCGATACTGAATGACAGCTGTTTCTCCTGATAGGAACTTAAGATTCTGAGCACCCTGTACAGGTAGGCCCCGTAGCCCCAAAGAAGCAGCGGCTTTTTCTTTTGCTTCATATCAGCTACAATCTGACCATCGAACCCAATTCCAACCCCATTGTGAAACAGCCGCTCGTTGCAAACGCCCAAATCGATGGTTTTCTCTACCCCGTGAAGAAGGGTATCCAACTGCTGAAGGAGGTTGCTCCCAACGTCTACCGACTTAATAAAATCGTTGCCGGTACCGGTGGAAATTACATTGACCACCACCTGCGTATTGTCGCCTATTCCATTTATCGCATCGTTGAGCGTTCCGTCTCCCCCGATAACCAAAAGGTCGGTAAAGCTTTCGTCTAATCTCCTCTTCACGATTGCTTTCGCATTCTGGCCTTTCTTGGTAAAGAAAGATTCGTAGACCAGATCATTCGTTCGCAGGAACTTCTCTACCTCTCCAACAATTTTGGCACCCTTGCCATACCCGGCGGCCGGGTTTACCATTAACAGGAGTTTTCTCGGCATAGTCGGCTATAGGTTGTCAATAATGAAATTCGTCATCATGGTGTACAAATGATACCGGTACTTACCACCAGAAATACCATGTGTTTTGTCGGGGTAATAAAAAGACTCAAACTGCTTTCCCTCTCTGATAAGTGCGTCCTGCAGTGCTACCGAGTTTTGAAAGTGAACATTGTCATCGCCCGTTCCGTGAATAAGCAAGAAATTGCCCTTTAGCTTATCGGCATGAGTAATGGGCGAGTTGTCATCATATCCACCGGCGTTGTCCTGTGGGCGCATGAGGTAGCGTTCAGTATAAATGGTGTCATAAAATCGCCATGTGGTCACAGGTGCCACGGCAATGGCCGCCTTGAAGAGATCGGCTCCTTTGAACAACACCAATGAGCTCATGTATCCTCCGTAGCTCCAACCCCAAATACCGATGCGGGAGATGTCGACAAATGGCAGCCTCCCAAAATACCGGGCCGCATCCATGTGATCCTCCGTTTCATACTTGCCAAGCTGCTTGTAAGTCAGCTTTTTAAACTGTTCGCCACGCCCTCCTGTTCCCCGGGTGTCGACCACTGCAACGATGTAGCCCTTTTGAGTCAGCATTTGGTGCCAAAAAAAGTGGCCACCGCCCCAGGCGTTGGTTACGTTTTGAGAGCCAGGCCCGCTGTATTGATATAGCAATACCGGATACTTTCTATCAGGGTCAAAATCAGCGGGCTTCAGAAAATAGCCATTCAAGTCGGTTCCCTGTGAAGTGGTGAAACTGAAGAACTCTTTATCGGCAAAGCCGTGGTCTTTAGTAGCTTTCGCCAGTGCAGCATTGTCCTTCAATACTTTTACTAATTTGTTGCCTTTGCTCTGATGCAAAGTAACTTTCTGTGGCTGCGTGGCACTGGTGAAGTAATTAATATAAAAGCGAGTATCGGTAGTCATTACCACTCGGTTCCATCCTTTGTCCAGGCTTAACTTCGCCTTGTTTTTCCCTTTTACATCTATTCTGTAAAGGGCTCTTTCCATCGGCGACTCTTCAGTAGAAGTATAGAACAATACTGGGGTTTTGGCGCTTTGGTCAACGCCGGCGAGTGACACTGCCTCCCATGGGCCATTAGTAATCTGCCGGACCACCTCACCACTCAGGCTATACAGATAAAAGTGTTTGAAGCCACTTTTTTCGGAGGAAAACAAAAATGTTTTGCCATCCTCCAGGTAGGTAAGATCGTCACAGAACGTGAAATCAATATACGTCTCTGATTTATCGGTGAGTATGATTGTCGACTTCCCCGTGGAGGTGTTGGCGTGCAAAATATCCAATTGGTTTTGAAGGCGGTTCAGTCGCTGAATCGAAAGGGTTTTTGCATCCTTCAGCCATTTGATTCTGGGGATATAAATGTCTGCCTCGGTGCCAATGTCAGCTTTGACGCTTCTGTTAGCTCCCACCTCGTAAATAAAGATATTAACCACCGAATTCGACTCGCCTGCTTTCGGGTACTTGTATCTATAGTCCTCCGGATAAAGCTGACCCTCATGCCACACTTGCATGTTGTACTCCTTCACCAACGACTCGTCAAACTTGTAGTAGGCTATTCGCTGCCCATCGGGTGACCATTCAAAGGCCTTTGTCAGGTACAACTCCTCCTCATACACCCAATCGGTGCTGCCGTTGATCATGGCGTTGCGTTTGCCATCACTGGTTATCTGCACCTCCTGGCCTGAGGCAATGTCTTTCCAAAACAGATTGTTGTCACGGGTGAAGGCAACTTTGGATCCGTCGGGTGAAAAGGTGCCGTATGCCTGGCGCCCCTCAGAAAGTTTTGAAACAGCCTTCGTTGCGATGTCATACACATAAAAAACCGCCGTGTAGGATCTCCTGAACACCGACTGCCGATCAGTTAACAATAATATTTTAGCTTCATCGTCGCTGAATGTGTAGTCGTCAATTTTTAGAGAGGGGGAAAGCGCACCTCCATCAACAAGCTCTTCAACTGCCAGACCGGTAGTGACATCGTATTTCACCACCTTATTGTCCTCTAGTGCGGAGTAAAACTGCCCGTCCTTCATCCAGTTCACGCTGTTGACCGACTCGACGTTGAAAGCATTTTTCAAGGTAAAATCTTCGATAGAGATCTGGCTTTGCGAAAGAAGAGAAGTATTCAGGCTGAATAAAATTAAGAGCGTTGCGACTAACTTATGCATTGTTTTCATCTTTGAACTTCGAAAATAACTATTTCCCGAAGTTTTTCTAAACCGGCTATCAATCCCACACGGATGTCTTTAGAAACAAAAACACCTGAGACTTATGTCCCAGGTGCCTTCCTAATGTGATGTTGTATTGCTCAGTTTCCTCCTGTTGGAGTAGTCTTTGGAGTGATTCCCATTTTCTGCAACACGATGTTGGAGATTTCGTCACTGTCCTTGGCGAAAAGCAGTGCTTCTGACCTAAATACATGCGTAAAGCCGTTTTCTTTGGCTACGTCGTCAATTGCCTTCTGGATTTTGTCGTAGGCAGGCTGAAGCAACTGAAGCTCCTTATCCTGCATAGACTGCTGGGCATCACGCTGGAACTTTTCGATAGACGCCTGAAGGTTCTGAAGCTCTTCCTGCTTGTCGGCTCTTTCAATGTCGGTCATTGTCTGGTAGCCGCTTTGAAACGCCTGACCTTTGGTTTGGAACTCCTGAATTTTTGCCTGAAGGCGGTTTTGCAGTTGAGTTTCGTACGCCTTAAGATCGGCCTCTATTTGCTTCGATTCGGGCATTTGAGTGAGTATATAGTCTACATTGGTGTACCCAACTTTCAGTTCCTGTGCTGTGACTGAAACAGCAAAAAGTACAAATACACCAAACAGCAAGCTTCTAAGTTTCATGACTTTACGTTTTAATTTTTAATTACATCGTTTTCGTTGGCCAGGCCAAGCTCTTCAAGTACATAGTCAGTATAATCATGAATCGGATCTGTGTAGATCATGACCAACTCACCGGATTTATCAAAAACAATGGCGAGGCGGTTGTTCTTTGCCATTTTTTCAACTGCCTCCCATATTTTATCCTGAACAGGCTTTATCAACTCTTTCTTCTTTAAGAAGAAAAGGCCTTCAAAGCCAAACACTTTCTTCTGATACTCCTTCACTTCCTGCATTTTCCGGTCAATCTCCGCCCTTCTGTCCTTCTTCATCTCCTCAGTAAGAAGCACCTCTTCTGCATGGAAGGCAATCTGCATCTGCTCCACTTCCTGGAACATTTTCTTTATTTCTTCTTCCCAGGACAACGACAGCTTGTCGATTTCTCCCTGGGCTTCCCTGTAATCCGGCATTTGCTCCAGTATATACCCGGTGTCAACATAGCCGAATTTTTGGGCAAAGGTAGTATTTATCCCTAAACTTAAAATAAATAGCGTAAAGACTGTCCTTTTCATAGTCACATGAGGTTAGCGTATTTGCTGCCCTATGGAGAAGTGGAACTGTCCACCACTTCTTGAAGTTTGACCCGGTATGGTATCAAAGCCATAACCATAGTCAACACCCAGAAGTCCAAAAGCGGGCATGAATACTCTAACGCCTGCTCCTACCGATTTATATAAGTTATAAGGATTATAATCCTTTAACACGTTCCAGTTGTTGCCCCCTTCAGCGAAGGTAAGCAGGTAAATGGTGGCAGTTGGGCTCAACGACACAGGGTACCTCAGCTCGAAGACAAACTTATTATATATAACACCACCGGTAATATTGTTTACCTGATCATAGGTTCGCAGGGAGTTATCAGCATACCCCCTCAGTCCGATAATGTCGGTGGCGAGGATAAAGTTTTGCCCTGCCAAACCGCTACCTCCCAAAGAGAACCTTTCAAAAGGCGTGCCAGGACTGTCTTTGTCGTAAGATCCGATGACACCAAAGTGCACACGGTTCACCAAAACAAGGTTGCCAACCAGCTTGAGGTAGTACCAGGAATCGAACATCCACTTGTGGTATTCCACCCACTTGTACTTTTCATTAGGGGGCAGGTCAGAAATTCCCTGACCTCTGATGGCAGAATAAGGTGGTGTAAACGAGGCCGTTAATGAGATGTTAGAGCCAGACCTTGGGTACATCGGCTGATCCACACTGTTTCTGGCAATGGTTGTGTTAAATGTTAAGCTATTCGCCACACCGTCGGTAAAACCAAGAGACTGGGTGCTGGTAAATCCGGCGCCATAATTATTCAAATCGTACTTCAAATACGACAAGCTATTGCTTACAGTGAAATAGTCATCGGGCCATGTGACACGGCGGCCTAAGCTTGCGGTAATACCCTGCACTCCGAGAGTTCCCAGCGGCGGTTCGCTGGTCGTGTAAAGGTATTGCCTCTGAATGGAATAGCTGTACGACAGTCCGAAAGAGTTTGGCTTGCGACCTCCCAGCCAGGGCTCAGAGAACGACACCGAATAGGTCTGGAATCTTTTGCCATTGGCCTGGAACCTAACGGACAGCTTTTGACCATCACCTACAGGCAACGGGCTCCATGTTTTCGGATAAGGTATCTTCCTTAGTGAGAAGTTGTTGAAAGTGACACCAAGCGTGCCCACAAAGCCGATCGGTCCACCCCAACCACCAGAAAGCTCTATCTGGTCGCTTGGACGTTCTTCCACCTGCCATTCGATGTCGGCAGTTTCCTTGGCAATGTTGGGCAGTACGTTGGGTGTTACTGTTTCCGGGTTAAAGTAACCCAGCTGTGCAAGCTCCCTTTGCGTACGGATCACGTCGTTACGGCTGAATTTCTGGCCAGGAAGCGTTCTCAGCTCACGAATAATCACGTGGTCGTTGGTTCGGTCATTGCCTGTCACGTAAATCTTATCAAGCGTCGCCTGCGAGCCCTCAGAAAGACGCATTTCTACGTCAATACTGTCACCATTTATCTTGACCTCTACGGGTTTAATATCGAAAAAGAGATAGCCATTGTCCATGTAAAGGGAGCTAATATCCGCACCCTGAGGGTTGAATGTCAGCTTCTTCTTAACGAGTTCCATGTCATAGACATCACCCCTTTTAATAGCAAGCACCTTGTCGAGCGTTTCATTGTCGTACACATAGTTGCCTGACCAGGTAATATCGCCAAAGTAATATTTCTGACCTGGATCTACGGTGATGTAGACATCAAGGCCCTTGCCGCTCTTTACAGTTGAGTCAGCGACTATTTCCGCATCCCGATAACCCTGAGCATTAAAATATGTGATAAGGCTCTTTTTGTCTTCCTCATATTTTGGCTGGAGGAACTTCTTGGTTTTGAAAACATTGATTTTTACGTTGTCGTGCAAATAGCTTCTAAACTCTCTCCACCCGAAGGGCTTAGTCGACGTAACAAATTCTTTTACTTCCTTAGGCTGGAAGACTCTAAGAGAACGACCAATCAAGTCCTCTATCAGCGTGAACCTAAGCCGCTCTCCCGTGTTTTTCATTTTTGACTTCAGCTTGGAGTCCAGAAAAACATCATTGCCTGTAAATTTGATGTCGTTTACCTTGACCTTGTACTTTTTGTCAACCACAATTTTCAACATCACGCTGTTGGAAAGCAGGGTGTCCTTTTGTTGGACGACTTTCACATCAGCATTCAGGTAGCCTTTTCCCTGAAAATACTTTTTAATGGTCAGCTCGGTATTCTTGATGACTGCGTCTGTTACTACCCTTCCTTTGATAAGTTTAATGTCGTCTTCGATATCGCTTTTCTGGGTTTTGTTAAGACCCTCGAAGGTGAACTTGGTTAGTCTTGGCCTTTCCTTGAGTTCGATTGTCAAAAAGATTTGGTTGCCTTCGATTTTGCTAACAAATAGCGAGACGTCTCCCAAAATTCCCTGGTTCCAAAGTTTCTTGATGGCTCCGGAAGTGGCATCACCAGGCACCTTTATTGTTGACCCAACCGTTAGTCCAGAAATTGAAATGATGGCATTTTTGTCCAGGTATTCTGATCCTGTTACTTCTATCCCTCCAATCTCATATTCTTTTGGATTGGAGTAGTCGAGCTGAAGACCCGAACCAGAGGTAGCTGGGGTGCTTCGAAGTCCCGGGCGGATTTGTGCGTCTACACTTTGGACAACGCACAACAGGGAGGCCGCAAATACAATTACAATTTTCTTCATTCTCAGGAATTCACTTGTTCACTGATTTTTCCAAATCTTCTTTCTCTTCTTTGGTACCCAACTATAGCCTCATAAAGATGCTCTCTTCTGAAGTCGGGCCAAAGCACTTCTGTAATAAACAACTCGGTGTAAGCAACTTGCCAAAGTAAAAAATTACTTATGCGCATTTCCCCACTAGTCCTGATTAACAATTCCGGGTCAGGAATGCCCTTAGTGTCAAGGTAAGCGTCCAACAGCCCCTCCGTAATGTCTTCTGTGCTTCTATGCCCAGCCACGACATCCTGAGCTACTTTTTTGACAGCTTCTGTAATTTCCCACCTGCCACTGTAATTCAAGGCCAGTATCAGCGTCAGTCCATCATTGAACTGGGTTGCCTTCTTAGCATAGTCCAGATTTTCCTGCGCATCCTTTGGCAAGCTCAGAATGTTGCCTATCGACTTAAGCCTGATATTATTTTTCTGTAATGTTGGCAGCTCCTTTTTAATGGTGGACACCAACAATGACATCAATCCATTTACCTCCTCAATAGGCCTGGCCCAGTTCTCCGTTGAAAACGCATACAAAGTTAAATAATCGACGCCCAACTCTGCACTCCCTTCTGCGGCATCTCTCACTGCCTGTATGGCATTCTGATGTCCGAATATCCTTGCAGCACCTCTCTTTTTAGCCCATCTACCGTTGCCATCCATAATGATGGCAATGTGGCGGGGAATAGCGTCTGAATTAATCAATTCTTTCATGCCCTAAGGGTCTCTCAGTGTCTAGCAAACCGCAAAGTTGCTAATTTTTAGCTAAATAAATAAGGAGAAATCTAAATAGGAGAGTCAATTATACTCATAACGGTTGGGAACATACCTGAAAGGACATGGAATTTCGTACAAAATATAGGTAATCGAGAACCCAGCGAAGTAGTACCAGTCCTTACTTTCCGGATTGCCGTACTGGTAGTTTTTCAATGTGATATCGCCATCGGACACGCTGTCCAAATAGTCGAAAAAGGTCTTTCTTAGTCCAAATTCTAATCCTACAGCATATCTCTTGCCTACGAGCTGCTTAATACCAACCCCAAAGGGTATAACAGGTTGCAGTTTACTGAAGTCTGCTTTAGCCTCATCGTAGCCAAAGGTTCTGAAAATGCCAAAACCTGCAAAAAAGTAGGGCGAGAAGTAAACGTTGGTGTGTGGGTGCTTATAGTCCAGAAAATAGTACTCAAACACCGATGAGCCCTCAATTAACGTGATATCGAATGAATAGTCTCTATTGCTGCCTAGTATATCAACTGCCCGTTGATCGTCTCCTTTTATTTTGCCTGCCGTCAGCCCAAGCCTTACGCTTACGACGTTATTAACATTCATCCTGTAAAATGCGTTGAGCCCCGGAGTCCACCCCCTCAGCCTCAGTTTTGGGTTAAGATCCCCGGTATAGCTAAGCATGCCCAACCCTCCACCAAATTCTGTGTATTGAGCAAGGGCCCTGCTGCTAAAAAAAATCACCAGCAGACTGGTGATTAATGATATGTAAACTCTGTTTTTCAACTTCCCAATATTATCTGAATTTAGCACTCCGGCGAACTTTGCCGAACACGTACATTAAACGTATCTGGGTGACAATATATTGGTCGTTGTTGTTGGGATTTCCTCTTATGTCGTCTTCGAAGCCCCAGCCAGCTATAGTTGGATAAGGCTGACCATCAATTTGGGACACCTTAGTGCTCGTTCCACCATAGGCTTCGGTGACCAAAGTCAGCTGTCGGGGCTGACCAGATGCCGAAGTGGCTTCACGAGACCTGTCGGCCATGGTGCGGGCAAGCTCATTTGTACCGAAAGCTCCCGGATCCACGTATCTGCCGCTCAAGTCATCAATATAATCGAAGAAAAGAAGTCGATACCCTATTTCGAAGGCAGCGTCGAAAGGACCGGGCAGTCTAAATCTTGACCCTATGCCAAACGGGATCGCATACGAAAGCGACTTATAGGGCTTGATATCATACTGATCGCTGTTTTGACCTTCAGTGCCCAAATCTTTTAGAGAAACCCATTTTCCTGCTTCCGCAAGTGGATTGCCGTCATTGCCAAGCTCCGGGACAAGTCCTTTGGGGTTATGAAGGAAAGCCGCCCCCCCTGCAAATACGTAAGGAGCGAAAGGTAGCCTTGAACCTGCACCACCCTCGTTTGGAAATATGTCCATCTCCAGAATAACAGATAGCTCCTTCACATCATTTCTGAAAGAAAGGTTTCTGGTGTACCTTGGGAGGCTTTCCGTTAGCGTAGGATCAGCCGAGTCAAAATCATCGGATTTCAATCTTACCCAGTTAAAACTAGATCGAATACCAACCATTTTGTGCGCCCTGTAAGTATGCGTAATACCAAAACCCGGCCTGGTAAAAGAAATATCCGTGCTTACAGCCCTGGAAAGCGGCGCTATATCGCCAAAATAGTTTGATGCATTCAAATTTACTCCAAGTGAGTGATAGCTCTTGAACCGGGACACGCCGCCACTAATCCGGCCACCCCTGTAGGAAGACATAGCTTTGTTTCTTTGTAACCTGGCTTTGCTTCTTCTATTGTACTGACCAAACGCATCTTCGCTTGCGAGGAGTGCAGGAACCAAAATGATAAGTACGAGAATAAACTTCTTCATTGAAGAGTCCAATTTTTTTGTAAAAGTAGTAAAAAAGGAAAGCTGGACTAAAATTAATTTCTAAGATCAAAGCCCCAATTTAGCTTATTCCTTAGTGTATCCAAAAACGAGTAACCATGGAGTTGGATCAATTTGGCTCTGAAATCCTCCTTCCTCACCGACATTTCTACCGAAGAATCAACCGTATGTGACCGTGAATCCAAAGAGGCCAGGAAGTTTCTTCCCCTGCTTTCTATAACGAACGAAATGACACTTTCGTCGGGAACAATCAACGGACGAACATTCAAATTGTGAGGACTAACCGGGGTTATAACAAAATTGTTTGAATGAGGTAGAATAACAGGCCCACCGCAACTAAGGGAATAGCCCGTGGAGCCTGTTGGTGTGGAAACCATCAGTCCGTCAGCCCAATAGGAATTAAGGTACTCCCCATTTATATAACACTTGACTGTGATCATTGAAGAGGTATCCTTCTTCGTAATTGTGAATTCGTTCAAAGCAAAACTTGTGTCGCCAAACACCTCCTTATTCGTTTCCAGTCTCAGAAGTGTTCTGTAGTCGTAGGTAAACCGTTGCTCAAAAAAAGATGTCAAGGCGCTCTGAATATCCAGTTTTGAGATGTTTGCCAGAAAGCCTAATCTGCCGGTGTTAATTCCCAAAATTGGTGTTTCTGCATGCTTCACATAGGTGACAGTTTCAAGCAATGTCCCGTCTCCACCTAAGCTTATAATAGCATCTAATGGCTCCATGGGATTCGTTTTACTGAGGTCTTGACCATCTGGCAAGTCAAAGCCGGCTTTGGTAGCGTGCTTCCTAAATATCTGCGAAACAACTAATTCTACATTTCTATCTTGAAGAAACGAGATGACCTCCTGAATAAATGGAATGGTATCACTGTTGAATTTATGACCATGGAGGGCTATTCTCATATCGGGTTAACTAATTGTGCTGGCTCTAAATGCCCAGGTATTTCATTAAAATGTCCATCCTCTCCTGTTCGTCAACAGCCTCTGGAGCATTATTAAATTTAGCCACTATTTGATACCCAAACCTTTCCAAAGTAGCCTGCACCCGGGTGAGGTCTTCGAGGTTGATTTTGATTGTAAGGCTCACTTTTGAAGAATCATTTGGGTCGTCAGTAAGGTATGAGCTGAGAATCTTGCCGTTGTCCGATTCTATGAGCCGGCTAATTTCTGCCAGAGAATAATCTATTTGCTTCATCGAAAGCACAAGAATGCCCCCATGACTTTTTATCGAAGATGTCATGGCAAATGCCTGAATAACATCTTCCAGTGTAATTACACCAAGGTAGGTGCCAACGTTGTCCGTTACCGCCACAAGCGACAATCCATTGTTGTCGCAGGCCTTTATCACATCATAGTAGTGCTGCGATTGATCTACTTTACATTTAACCCCTTGTAAATTATAGTCTGCTACTCTTGGCAGGGCTCCATTCAATTCGAGGATAGTATCTTCATTAATAAACCCCAAAAACTCTCCCTTCTCAACGACGGGAAGTTCCGTGGAATGCAGTTCTTCCATCCACAGAATTGCTTTCTGAATTTCGTCACTCAGCTTGAGTGGGGGTATCATGTAATTGATAAGATCACTTGCTATCATGCAGCTTCATTTAGCAGAAACTCACTTAATATATCGTTAAACTTATCAGGGTGTTCCATCATTGGGGCGTGGCAACACTTGTCGATGAACCTAAGAGTTGAATTGGGTATCAGTCTGTTAAATTCATGTGCTACCTCCGGAGGAGTGATGGTGTCGTTAAGCCCCCAAACCAGAAGCGTAGGTATTTTAATAGATGGCACTTCTTTGGCCATATTGTGGCGCTGAGCAGATTTTGCTATGGCCACTATGCGCATACATTTTGGGATGCTTTTGGTTGTCTCAAAAACCTCCTCAATATAATCTGGCGTGGCCGTTTTTGGATCGTAGAAAGTGTACTCCACCCTTTCCTTAATGTACTCATAGCTTCCCCTCTTTGGAAACGAGCCGCCCATAGAGTTTTCGAAAAGTCCGGAGCTACCAGTGAGTATCATTTTCTTCACCTTGCTCTTATTTGCAAGGGTATATATCAGCGCTATATGGCCTCCAAGTGAATTGCCCATCAACGTAAAATCTTTGAGTCCCATCATTTCGACGAAACCCTCAAGGTATTCGACTAATCCATCGAGGCCAGCTTCTCTAATCGGCATTTCGTAGATGGGAAGCATGGGAATGACGACTCTGTGCGTCTTGGAAAACCGGCGAACTACACTATCCCAGTTACTAAGTGCGCCAAAAAGGCCATGAAGAAGCAAAAGCGTTTCGCCCTTGCCCTCATCGATATACGGATAGTTATTCTGTGTTTTTAGTTCTATGTTCATTCTGATCACTGAATTAACCCAATATAGATAAAATCCGTTCTGAGATAAAGTTTTTTATTGATGTGTTGCTCAAGCCTAAACAATTCTTAGCCTAGTCAATGCTAAAATATAGGCTTGCCTCTCTGCAGGCTGTTGCTCCGCAGGGGTTAGTTTCTCAAAAAACTCCTTGACAAACGGCAACACTACAGAAATAGTGTCGATCATCCACGGAGCGAGGCTCACCACAAAGGGGTAAATTTTGGCTCCCTCGACGTATTCATCAGCTAGCTGAAACCCAAAAAAGGTCAGCAGCCAAAGCAGGAAGCTTAAGGCCAAAGCCCATTTCAAAATTCCAGCCAGCGACCCGGCCAGGTCGTCGAAGCTTCCGAGCAAAGTTAAGTCAATCGTTTTTTTAAGGGCCAGGCCAATAAGGTTAACGGCGAGCACGATGACGACAAACACGATAATGAAAGAGATGACAGGAATAAGCCCCGGGACTTTAGTGAAGTATCCGTCGAGGAAGCTCGCCACCAGTGGGGTGAATTGAAACCCGCCAATAATCCCCAAAATGAAGGCAAACAGGCCGACAATTTCCAACAGAAGTCCTTTTTGGAAGCCCCGAAACGCTCCAAGAACAAGGATAATAAGAATGACTATGTCAATAACTCTCAACGGACTTACTTGCTTAATAGCTCTTTAACCAGCGTTGAGATCAATTTACCGTCGGCTTTTCCAGCCAATGCTTTCGTAGCTGCACCCATCACTTTGCCCATGTCCTGAGGACTGGAGGCACCCACTTGAGCAATTATTTTTGCAACCTCCGACTTCACTTCCTCTTCTGAAAGCTGCTTTGGCAAAAATTCATTGATAACATCCAGCTCCGCCTGCTCCTTTTCTGCCAAATCGGGCCGATTCTGTTCTTCAAAAATGGCCAGTGAGTCTTTTCTCTGCTTGGCGGCCTTGGTCAAAATAGCCATCTCTGCTGCCTGGTCAAGCTCTGCTTTGGCACCCTTTTCAGACTCCGCCAGCAAAATCAGCGACTTGATAGCTCTCAGCGCCCTCAGCCTTTCTGAGTTTTTGCTTAGCATGGCTTGTTTTATATCTCCGTCGATTTGGGTTTTAAGGCTCATATCTGAATTTTTTAAAATCGTTATTGGTTAATTTGCAGCAAAGTTATACAAATCAGTATAAGAATGACCAGGCTCAGTGTTAACATAAATAAAGTAGCCACGCTCAGAAATGCCAGAGGAGCAAATAATCCGGACGTGGTAAAGGTTGCAAAAGACTGCGAGGTCTTCGGCGCACAGGGAATCACTGTACACCCACGGCCGGATGAAAGGCATATTCGCCATAGCGACGTGCTTGAGCTTTCGAAGGTGGTGACCACAGAATTTAATATTGAAGGGTACCCCGACAGACGGTTTATCGATCTGGTAAAAACAGTAAAGCCTGCGCAAGCCACTTTGGTTCCGGATCCACCTGAAGCAATCACATCAAACACCGGTTGGGATACGCTGAAACACCAGGCTTTCCTTGCTGAAGTCTCAGCAGAACTCCACACTGCTGGCGTAAGGGTCTCCATTTTCCTCAATCCAGACGTAAAATTAGTGGACGCTGCAGCCAAAAGTGGAGCGGACAGAATAGAGCTCTATACCGAGCCATACGCCACGCATTATCATAGCAACCGGGAAAAAGCTATCGCTTCTTATATCGAAACAGCAAAGCTGGCAAAATCTGCCGGGCTTGGCATTAATGCAGGCCATGACCTTGACTTACACAACCTGGCCTATTTGGTACAGCAAATTCCAGCAATTGACGAAGTATCCATTGGGCATGCGCTGATCTGCGATGCCTTGTACTATGGGCTGGAAAACACTATCCAAATGTATCTGCGCCAGTTAACTTAAAACTATGAGTGACAAAAAGCTATTCTTTAGAAAACTGGGACAGGGAAAACCACTTATTATTTTGCACGGGCTTTTTGGAGCCTCAGACAACTGGTTGACCATTGGCAAGTCATTGTCCGAACATTTTGAGGTTTATCTGGTCGATCAGAGAAACCATGGGCAGTCGTTCCATGACCCAGCGCACAATTTTGATGTGATGGCGGAAGACCTGGGCAACTTTATAAAGGAAAATAATATTACTCAGCCGATTGTTCTTGGGCATTCAATGGGCGGCAAGGTGGCTATGAACTATGCGTTGAGCCACCCGGGCAAGGTTGAGAAGCTGGTTGTTGTAGACATTTCACCTCGTGGTTACAAAGTCCACCATGACAAAATACTGGAAGGGCTAAAGTCTATTGACCTTGGCTCTTTGGAGTCAAGAAAAGAGGCAGACGATCGGCTGGCCAAATATGTTCCGAATGTGGGCGAAAGGCAGTTTCTGCTAAAAAGCCTTAGCCGAACCGGTGACGGATTCGAATGGAAAATAAACGTGGCTGCCATTGATAACAATATAGGACTGATTGTGGGGGAAATAGACGGAGAGCCGAATCCAGTTCCCACCCTTTTCATTGACGGCGAGAACTCTAACTACATTCGGGACATTGACCTTCCGATTATCAAGAAGCTTTTTCCTGACAGCCAGGTTGTCACTATTAAAAATGCCGGACACTGGGTGCATGCCGAGCAGCCTGAAGCCTTTCTTGAGACATTGATGGCCTTTCTATCGTAGCAGAGCACATGAGCGCTGGAAAATTGTACCTCGTACCAAGTCCACTTTCCGACAACAGGGTTGATCTGATAATAAATGGTCAGGTTAAAGAAATAATTTCCTCCCTCAACTGGTTCTTCGCTGAGAACATCAGAACCTCCAGAAGGTTTATCAGCACCCTGAATTTAGGCAGGCCTATCGAATCGCTGCATTTTGCTGAGCTCAACAAAGACACTGAGGATGCAGAAGTATCAAAGCTTATGGACATTGTCACTTCCGGCGAAAATGCCGGAGTCATTTCTGAAGCTGGCTGCCCTGGTATAGCCGACCCAGGAGCTAAAATAGTCGCTCTTGCACACCGAAAAGGAGTGGAGGTCATCCCACTGGTTGGTCCTTCGTCTATCTTTTTGGCGTTAATGGGTTCCGGGTTTTCTGGTCAGTCATTTACCTTCCATGGATATTTACCGATCGATAAGAAAGCAGCGCAGGACAAGATAAAGCAAATGGAGAAAGAGGTTGTGCAATTCGGTACAACTCAAATTTTTATGGAAACGCCCTACAGAAACAACCAGTTGTTGGAGGTAATCATCAATACCTGCCAAAATCACTCGCTTTTATGCATCGCAAGCAATATAACAGGAGAGACAGAGTTTATCCAAACCAAGAAAATTTCTGACTGGAAGGGTAAACACCCAAATTTGCACAAAATACCAACTGTTTTTCTGCTTGGAAAATAATACCTGGGCCTCAGGTTTTTAAATAAGGAAAGCTCCGCTAAATTTGCACGCTTTAAAATCAGACAACAAAGAAAAACAAATGCCATATCTATTCACGTCGGAATCTGTGTCGGAAGGGCACCCTGATAAAGTAGCTGATCAAATTTCAGATGCGCTGGTGGATCATTTTCTCGCTTTCGACCCTAATTCGAAAGTTGCTTGCGAAACACTTGTAACTACTGGTCAGGTAGTGTTAGCTGGTGAAGTAAAGTCAGACACTTATATTGATGTGCAGTCAATTGCCCGAGAGGTAATTAACCGCATTGGTTATACCAAATCCGAGTATCAGTTCGAGGGCAATTCGTGCGGGGTGCTTTCTGCAGTGCATGAGCAATCGCCTGATATTAACAGAGGCGTTGATCGTGGCAAACCAGAGGAGCAAGGTGCCGGCGACCAGGGAATGATGTTTGGCTTTGCCAGCAACGAAACTTCAAGCTATATGCCATTGGCGCTTGACCTTTCTCACAGACTGCTGAGAGAACTGGCGGTAATGAGAAGAGAAAATGGCGCCATCAAGTACCTGAGACCTGACGCCAAGTCACAGGTGACTATCGAGTACTCAGACGACCATACACCTATCAGGATTGACTCCATTGTTGTTTCTACACAGCATGACGATTTTGATGAAGAAACGAAGATGCTTGCAAAAATTAAGCAGGACGTCATCAGCGTTTTGATTCCAAGGGTAAAGGCACAGTTGCCGGCTCATATCCAAAAGTTGTTCAACGATCAGATAAAATACCACGTTAACCCAACTGGCAAATTTGTTATTGGTGGTCCTCATGGTGACACTGGCCTGACTGGAAGAAAGATCATTGTCGACACATACGGAGGCAAAGGTGCTCACGGTGGTGGTGCATTTTCGGGCAAAGACCCGAGCAAAGTTGACCGGTCGGCAGCTTACGCCACACGCCATATTGCCAAGAACCTGGTAGCCGCAGGTGTGGCTGATCAAATTCTTGTGCAGGTGTCTTACGCTATTGGCGTGGTGGAACCCATGGGTATTTTTGTTGATACTTACGGCTCCGCAAAAGTAAAAATGTCGGATGGCGAAATTGCTCAGAAAGTATCCGCAATTTTTGACATGCGTCCAGGCATCATTGAACAGCGATTGAAGCTTCGTCAGCCTATGTACCAGGAAGCAGCAGCTTACGGACATATGGGCAGAAAAAATGAAGTAGTTAAGAAGAAATTTACCAGACCTGGCGAAACAAAAGAAATGGAAGTGGAGCTTTTTACCTGGGAAAAACTTGACTACGTTGACAAGGTAAAGAAAGAGTTTGGCCTATAAGCCAGGCAATAACTGATACGAATACGAACCTGTTGGTGAATGCCAACAGGTTTTTTTATTTGACAAACGCCTCAATGGTTACTGAATTGTCGGGCAGGTACCGCTGCATAAAGAAATCCTCCATCGCTATTCCCCTTTGCTGTGCATAGTCAAAAATCATTGTTTGTATTTTTTCTCTGCTGGGCCGCACCAACCAGTGCATGGAAAGGTTCACCGTAAGGCTTCCAGGGGCTCTCAGCTTTTTCAATTGATAGTTGCCTTCAATTTGGGTTACCCTGCCTGTCAGCAACACTCCGAAAAACTGATTGATTTCATCGCCATCTTCCGGCGGATAGGTAAGCTCTACCAAATCTCCCTTCCAGTCCTCGTTGATAATTTTTGAGCGGATGTCTTCAAAAACCATTCTTGCCGAATCAGCCACGTAGCGACCTTTGAAAGGTGTGCCTACTATGTCGTAGCTTACCGCACCAGACTCCTGAACTTCGTATTCTTTGGTGCCTCCAAGAAGAAAGTAAATGCTGAATGAAATAATGGCCAGGGAAACGGCTGAAATAGCGTAGTACTTGTACCTTGGGTCAATGGTCATGGATCTGATCTGTTGAGGCATCAAAAGAAATCAAAAAAAGGCCGATTTCAAACAGCACTAAACGACCTCTTTGTATTGCATTTTATGCAGCTGAGCATAGTAGCCGTCCATGCTCAACAGCTCGTCATGGGTGCCTTCCTCCTTTATTTCGCCTTTCTCAAGTACCACAATTTTGTCGGCTCGTTGAATGGTAGAGAGCCTGTGAGCAATAACAATGGATGTTCTTCCTTTCATTAGCTTATCAATGGCTCCCTGAATCAGTTCTTCAGTCTCCGTATCAACTGATGATGTGGCCTCATCGAGCACAATGATTTTGGGATCATACACCATGGCCCGCACAAATGAGATGAGCTGCCTTTGCCCAACCGAAAGTGTGGCTCCACGCTCCATCACGTTGTAGTCAAAGCCGCCTGGTAGCCGCTCTATAAACTCTCTTGCGCCAACAAGCTCAGCCGCCTCAATCACTTTTGATTTTGGAATTTCGGGGTTGCCGAGGGTAATATTATTAAGAATGGAGTCTGAAAACAGAAAGACATCCTGAAGCACTACACCGATATTAAGTCTGAGTGAGGCCAGGTCATATTCCCTGACGTCGACACCATCTATGGTGATGCTGCCCTTATTGATTTCATAAAAGCGGCTAAGCAGGTTAATCACGGAAGACTTACCCGCACCTGTAGCACCCACCAACGCCAGCGTTTCTCCCGGATTCACCTCAAGGTTGATATCCTTCAGCACGTATTCTTCGTCGATGTAGGCAAACGATACATGTTCAAACTTCACCTCGCCCTTTAAAGTAGTTGGCGCAAAAGTACCGTTATTAGCGATGTGCTCTTTGCTGTCGAGCAAATCCAGAATCCTGTTGGAGCTAACGATACCCATTTGTAATGTGTTGAAGCGATCAGCAATCATCCTGATGGGGCGGAAAAACATCTGGATATACATGATAAATGAGATCAGGACCCCAAGGGTGATTTGATCGTCGATAACACCTCTGGCACCGTACCAAACTACAAGGCCGATACCTGCCGCCTGAATAACCTCAGCCACCGGGAAATAAATCGAATAATACAGTACCGACCTGATATTGGCCTTTTTATGTTCCCTGTTGATCTCCTTGAATTTTTCGTACTCCCTGTCTTCGCTATTGAATATCTGCACGATGTTCATGCCTGTGATATGCTCCTGTACAAAAGAGTTCAGGTTGGAAACAGCTGTACGCACCTCATTGAAAGCCACCTTTACTTTCTCCTTGAACACGTAGGTACTAATGATCAGGAGTGGCAGGGTTGAAAGACTTACAAGGGTCAGCTTCCAACTGATGGCAAACATCATAGCAAAGATGACAATGATTTGAAGCAGGTCTCCAATAATAGCTGCCAAGCCTTCGCTGAATACGTCTGACAGCGTCTCTACGTCAGACACGTTTCTGGTAACCAGGCGGCCGATGGGCGTTTTGTCAAAAAACTTTAGTTTCAGCGTTTGGAGGTGCTTGAAGAGCTTGATCCTGATGTCTCGAATAATGAACTGGCCCAGCCAACCGGACAGGTAAGTATGGCTGTATTGCACAATGGCAGTGGCGACAATCACCCCCACTAAAATTAGCGTCATGTTCACCAGTCCCTGGAAATCGCCAATGGCCACGTATTTATCAATAGTAATCTGTATCAAATAAGGCCTTAGGGGCGACAAAAACGCCAGCAGAATGGTGAGCACCACCAGAAAGTAAAACTTGCCTATGTAGGGCTTTGCAAAGACAAAAAGCCGCCTGAGTACTTTCAGGTCAATGATATTTCCGCTTACGGTTTCCTTTTCCAAAACTATCGACTAGGGACGTGGTTAGTAATTAACTGCAAATTTCAAGAAAGGATATAAATTTCTTCAGGATAAGTAACGTTTGTTAAAAAAAGACCTTCAGCTGGCACGTTGCGGGCCGCCGATTTCCTGTCTCTGCTCTCCAAAATCTCCTTAAATTCAGTCTGGCTCAGTCTGCCCTGTCCTGCTTCCAGCAGTGTTCCAACCACGGCACGAACCATCCCTCTTAAAAATCTATTGGCACTAACGTAAAACACAAGGCTATCGTTCTCTCTTCTCCAGCAAGCTTCAAAAATATCACAATCAAAATGTTTCACGTCCGTTTTTACCTTGCTAAACGACTGGAAATCCTTCCATGTCAACATCAGCGCCGCCGCCTTATTCATGGCATCCACATCCAGCTCCGGCCTGAAAAGGTAGCTATATTTAGTTTTGAAGGGATCTTTTTTTTGATGAATGTGATACTCGTAGGAACGTGACTCAGCATCAAAACGGGCATGCGCTTCCGGCCGCACAGGCTTTACCCAATGAACGGCAATGTCGTGAGGCAGCAGGGAATTAAGCCTGTAGAGAAATTCCTCAGGTTCGTGCCTGAGTTCCATGTCGACGTGGGCTACCTGCACCCTGGCATGCACCCCTGCGTCGGTTCGCCCGCTGCCCACACATTCCACTTCGTTGCCCAGTAAGGTGCTCAGACATTGGGTAACTACCTGCTGCACAGCCACAGCGTTATGTTGGGTCTGCCAACCGCTATATTTTGTGCCATCGTAACTCAATTGAATAAAATACCGCATGCCCCGGCAAAGGTAATTCATTCAACATAATTCACATGTTCAGCCGATTAAGGTTTTCTCTAATGTCTTTTATGCGTTTATTTGCCAAAAATTCTTCCAATGCTTCAGCGAATCCAATCTATATTTCTGGCGCTTGCTGCCATCGTCATGATCATCATTGTCTTTCTCCCGCTATGGCAAAAAATTGACGTCGAAAAAAGTGAAATAGTGACCATTACCGCTCTTGAAATCACACATATCAGATATGCAGGAGACGGAGTGGCAGTAGACGAGATTTTGGCTGAAAAAAACATCATGTATGTGGCCGCCCTTTGTCTGATTGCTGCAGGAGTCGCCATTTTTTCTATTTTTCAATATGGCAACAGGCTCCGTCAAATTCAATTCGGCGCCTTAAACTCACTCATTATTGGTGGCACAATGTTTCTCGTTCTCTACTTTTGCTGGAATGCAGAAAAGACAATCGTCCCTGCCGAAAAAGGTGCTTACCTGGCGGCCTTTTATCTTTTTCCCGTAGCACTTATCCTTAACTCAATGGCCAATCGCTTTATCCGGCGTGACGAAAGGCTGGTGCGTGACTCCGATAGGCTCAGGTAAAACCAACACTTTATAGTGCGGCAGTAATCGACAAATTGGTCGGTAAAAGGGGCTAATTCCGTTGGCCTGACATTTCTTACTGCCATCCTGACAGCCTTGTGGGTAAAATCGGGCTATGGAACGGCTTTTGCCAACCCTTCACTTATTGACCAATCATTTGCAAACAAATACAAACATGGTAACAGAAGAAAAAGGCACCCTTTCGATCCACACCGAGAATATTTTTCCCATCATCAAAAAATTTCTCTATTCGGATCACGAGATCTTTTTGAGGGAGTTGGTATCGAATGCCGTGGATGCCACACAAAAGCTGAATCGCCTGGCAGCCCTGGGCGAGTATAAAGGAAAAATTGGTGACACAAAAATTAAAGTGTCTATCGATGAGAAAGCAAAAACAATCACAATCAGTGACAAAGGCATCGGTTTAACAACTGATGAAATAAAGAAATACATCAACCAAATTGCCTTTTCGGGCGCAGCCGAATTTGTTGAGAAATACAAAGATAAAGGTGAAGAAAAGCAAATCATTGGTCATTTTGGCCTCGGTTTCTACTCTTCTTACATGGTCGCCAAAAAGGTAGAAATTTTCACGAAATCGTATCAAACGGGCGCCGAAGCTGCCCGCTGGGAGTGCGATGGATCAACTGATTTTGAAATTACCCCGACCAAGAAAAAGGACAGGGGTACCGACATAGTGCTTCACATTGCTGAAGATTCTGAAGAGTTTTTGCAAAAGCACCGACTTCAGGGTATTCTCGATAAATACTGCAAGTTCCTGCCTATAGAAATTGAGTTCGATGGCAAGGTGGTTAACAACCCAAGCCCCATCTGGACGAAGCAGCCAAGCGAGTTGAAGGATGAAGACTACCTGAACTTTTACAAAGAGCTTTATCCATTTGCTGAGGATCCGCTTTTCTGGATTCACCTGAACGTCGACTACCCCTTCAATCTTACCGGTGTTCTTTATTTCCCTAAGCTGAAAAATGAGCTGGATGTACAGAGAAACAAGATTCAGCTGTATAGCCGGCAGGTGTTTATCACCGACGAGGTGAAGGACGTGGTGCCGGAGTTTTTGATGCTGCTTCACGGCGTAATTGACTCTCCCGACATTCCTTTGAACGTATCGAGGAGCTACCTTCAGTCGGACGGGAACGTGAAGAAAATCAATACCTACATCACCAAGAAAGTAGCAGACAAGCTTGGCGACCTCTTCAAAAAAGACAGAGCAGGGTACGAGAAAAAGTGGAACGACATTGGCCTGTTCGTGAAATACGGAATGATCAGTGAAGAGAAGTTCTATGAGAAGGCGCTTGACTACACGCTTGTGCAGGATATCGACGACAAGTTTTACACACTCAAAGAATACGAGGAGCATGTAAAGCCAAACCAAGCTGACAAGGATGGCAACACTGTTTTCCTTTACACGACCAAACAAGCACAGCAGCACAGCTACATTGAAAACGCCCGCAAGCGTGAGTACGGTGTGCTAAAAATGGACGGACAGCTCGACAGCCACTTCATCAACCACATGGAAATGAAGATGGAAAAGGTGAACTGGAAGCGAGTGGATGCTGATGTGCTGGACAAGCTGATCGACAAAGACGAGAAGAAGGAGTCGGTGCTGTCGGAAGCAGAGCAGACCACAGTGAAAGAGCTTTTTGATAAGGCCATTAACAACAAAGCATTCACAGTAAATGTGGAGGCCATGTCGACTGACGACATGCCGGTGGTGATCACGTTGCCGGAGTTTATGCGCAGAATGAAAGACATGTCGGCGATGGGTGGCGGAATGGCCATGATGGGTAATATGCCTGACGCTTATTCAGTGGCTGTAAACGGTAACCATGCCCTGGTAGGCAAGATCCTTAAAGCGAAAACTGAGGAGGAGAAAACAGACCTTGCCAAGCAAGCCTTTGATTTGGCTAAGCTGTCGCAGAACCTGCTTACAGGCCCTGAGCTCACAGCCTTCATCAAAAGGAGCCTGGATATAGTATCGGCCTAAGCGCCAATACCAGCTATAAAGTTAAATCCCCGGAGCGATTCGGGGATTTTTTTTCAGAGTCCAACGGAAGCTACTTTTTGTATGTACAGGCGCCAGGCTTCGATTTGATGAAATAGCTTTTGTAATTGGTGGCCTTCGGATCCATGCAACCCTCCAGATTAAGTAGTTCAATGTTCTTGAAATCAATGGGTTGTCCCTCACTCTGCAAGGCAATATACCCTTCGGTCAATGGCTTGCCTGGCTCCCACAAGGCAGGGTCGTAACCCGTAACAACCCCTCCGCCCATCTGAGGCTTGGAATAACGAAGCACCTCTTCACCGTTTACTTTATGAATAACCAAAGAGTCACCCATTACTATTAACTCCGTGTGTACCCATTGGTCACCCTCATAGGTGGCCGAGGTTGAGTTGATGCAGTGGTTAGGGTCAACCTTGCCATTGTACACGACATCGGTGCCCGGCGAGCACATGTTGCACGTGGGGCGTGGCTTACCATCGCCCAAGCCGGCGAGGAACTGCATTTCCACTGAGATCGGCCAGTTTTGCTCTTTTGGCATCGAGCGTGGGTCTTGAGAGTGGAACATCACGCCGCTGTTTTTTATTGTGTACTCGGGGGCACCTCGCTGCAATTCGCCAACAAACCGGTAGTCCATCACGAGGCGATAGTAGGAGTATGGTTGCTTGTAGTATAAATGCCCAAACTGCTCGTTGAAGTCGCCGTATTGATCGTAGCGAACTTTGATGATGCCATCCTCCACTCTGAATGTGTTGCCAAAGTTGACGCTCACATCGTGGTGGTGAATTTTAACAATCCAGTCATTGATATCTTTTCCGTTGAAAAGCGTTGCCCATTCCTCCTTGCTCTTTTTTGACTGGCCCTTTACAGCTGTTGCCAGCATCGGGACTAGTAGAATCGCTAAGGCTATTGATTTAATTAACTGGGAAATGGGGTGGCTTTTCATAGGTGTTTTTCTTGTAATTATAAGTAGTTCCAAAGAATTACTCCCCAGATACCACTGATCTTTTGATAATTAGACGAGTTACCGGCGTTTGTTCCTAAATTCGCCAATAAATTGAACGGCAAGTGGCAAACCAAAAGGCACCACTTTTTTGTTCTTGCTAAAATTCTGAAGACTAAAAATAACTGTAAATGTCAAACCCTCTTTTAGAAAATTTCAACACCCCATTTGATACCATTCCTTTCAGGAAAATAAAAAATGAGCACTTTCTACCTGCATTTATAGAAGGTATCAGGCTTGCCAAGGAGGAGATCGCTCTTTTAACAGAATCCACAGAGCCCGCCACATTCGAAAATACCGTTGTGGCGCTGGAAGCCTCAGGCAACAAAGTCGATCTGATATCAAATATCTTCTTCAACCTGAATTCCGCTGAAACAAGCGACGACATGCAGGCCCTTGCAAAAGATATTTCGCCTTTGCTTTCAGAGTTTAGCAATGATGTAATGCTCAATGAGGCACTTTTCAAAAAAGTAAAGCTGGTTTACGAGACTGCAGACAAAACCAAACTTGATGAGGAGTCTCTAACGCTTCTGGAAAAGACCTACAAGGGCTTTGTGAGAAATGGAGCCAATTTGCAGGAAGACAAAAAAGAGAGACTGCGATCGATAGACAAAGAGATTTCGGTGTTGGGCCAGCAGTATGGCGAAAATGTGTTAAAGGAAACCAATGCCTTTAGCATGGAAGTAGCAGACGAAAAGGAGCTGGATGGACTTCCTGATTTTGTGAAAGAAGCGGCGGCTGAAACCGCCAAGGAAAAGGGAAAAGAAGGTGTATGGATATTCACACTCCAGTATCCCAGTTATATTCCTTTCATGACTTATTCGGCTAACCGAGAGCTCCGCAAAAAAATGTTCATGGCCTATGGCTCTAGGAGTTTCAAAGGCAATGAGTTTGACAATCAGGAGGTCGTAAAGAAACTAGTTCAACTGCGCTTCGAAAGGGCTCAGCTGCTCGGCTACCCTACCCACGCCCATTTTGTGCTTGAAGAGCGCATGGCCGAAACACCCGAGAAAGTCAATGAGTTTCTCACCGACATACTGGCGATTTCTCAACCCGCCACGCTGAAGGATGTGGAAGAGCTTACTGCGTACGCCAAAAAACTGGACGGTCTCGATAAAATTGAAAGATGGGACTTTGCTTACTATAGCGAAAAGCTGAAAAAGGAGAAATATGAGGTTGATGATGAGTTACTCAAGCCTTATTTTCAGTTGGAGAAAGTGATTGACGGAGTGTTCAAAGTAGCCGAAAAGCTTTTTGGGATTCACTTTGTTGAAAACAAGGAGATCGACAGATACCACCCTGAAGTGCTGGTGTATGAAGTGAGAAATGACAAAAACGAGCTGGTAGCGATTTTCTATGCTGACTTCTTCCCCAGGGAAGGTAAAAGAGGTGGTGCCTGGATGACCGTTTTTCGACAGCAAAAGAAAGTGAATGGTGAAGACAAGCGGCCACATATCAGCATCGTTTGTAGCTTTACTAAGCCAACCAAGTCCACACCATCATTGTTGACGTCTAATGAGGTGCAGACGCTGTTCCACGAGTTTGGTCACGCCCTCCATGGTATGCTGGCCAAAGGAAACTACGGCAGCCTGAGCGGCACCAATGTTTATTGGGATTTTGTGGAGCTTCCCTCACAAATTTTGGAAAACTGGACACTTGAGAAGGATTGTCTTGACCTGTTTGCCCGGCATTACAAAACCGGCCAAGCCATACCTGCCGATCTTGTACAAAGACTGAAAGAGAGTGCCAATTTTCAGGCAGGCTATGCTACTACCCGTCAGGTAGCTTTCGGCATGCTCGACATGGCCTACCACGGCGTAGACCCATCTGGCATAAAGGATATTGGGGAGTTTGAAAAAGCGCTATTCGAAAAAATGGAGGTGCTTCCTCAGGTGAAAGAAACCAACATGAGCTGCCAGTTTTCTCACATATTCAATGGAGGCTACTCGTCGGGGTACTATAGCTACAAATGGGCCGAAGTGCTGGACGCTGATGCTTTTGAGTTTTTCAAAGAGAAGGGGATTTTCAACAGCGAAGTGGCTGGAAAATTCAAAGACAACATTCTTTCCAAAGGGGGCAGTGAACACCCAATGATACTCTACAAGAAATTCAGAGGGCGTGAACCTGATCCAAAGGCCCTGTTGAGACGGGCCGGGCTTCTGAAAAAATAACGCTGAAAGGCAACAAAAAAGGCGACTGGTGTAAGCCAATCGCCTTTTTATTTTCACTAACCGGTTGATTAGAAAATAAGAATGATCAGTAGCACTATGATAATTACAGCGCCTACTGACAATGTCAGCTTATTGTTCAGAAAGTCCAGTTCCTTCTTGATCTCCCTCAGTTCTTTCTTCACTTCCTGACGATCTTCTTTAGAGAGCTCATTTTTTTTCATGTCTTTGATCTCATTTACCCGCTGGGTAAGCTGAGTAGCTCTCTCTTGGGCCTGCTCTTCTGTAAGGCTGTTAAGTTGTTCTTTTGTCATCGGCTCTGTTCCGGCAGCCAAAGCACTGGTGCCGAAAACCAACGTAAATGCCGCCAGGGCTAGAATAGATGTAAATAGTTTCCTTTTCATAGATTGATAATTTTCGAATTCAATTCAAAATAGGCCTTTTCGAAATACCAAACAAGATGGAAAGTGCTGAGAGAGAAAAAGAAAAGCCGATCTTAATTGACCGGCCTTTCCTGGATGCGATGTTTAGCCAACTATTTTATTTTAATGCCCAAATCTTGTCATAGCCTCGTTCTATTTCGGCTTCTCTCAGGCGTGTCATTGCGTCCTTCAAGGCGTTCATCATGTCGTCTTTTCTCACAATGCTGTTCAGAGCGTTGATATCGTTAAACTCAGACTCGGAGAATGGTTTGCCATCGGAGGCTGCTACCCAGCCGGAGCCATATTGGACATCCTTGTTGGTGTAGGTTTCCTCTCTTCCCTGAATAAAAAAGTTAAGCCTGGGTACCAGGATGATTTTCCCGTTGTCATCCCCTGCAATCTGCAAGTCCATTTGCACGTTGATCAAGCCGTCAACATCTGCGTCCTTCATCAGGTTGATAATTGGTCTGTCTGAAGTCAAATTGGTAGAAATAGAACCAAAAATGTCAGCAACCTTAGTTGGCTGCATATTGACCGTATTTTTATAAGTCTTCACAATCAGCTCATCTGTATTCTTTTCTTTTACCGGATAAAACTCTTTGTAGTAAGAAGATGCGGTCAGCTTTTCAGTAGGCACCATTTCTATATCGAATTCTTCCCTGAACATGGTGACAATGTCAGCGTACATGTTGCTAAGCAGTTGATCCCAAAAAGCATCGGGCAGTTTTGGAAACTGGTAGGTGGTGGTTGTGGTAGTGGTGATCTTGGTGTTGTAACCATAAGAAACGGATTCATCCACTTCCTGCTTGAACAAAACACCCCGCACCGAAAGCGATGACACTGCAAATTTCGACCCTTGCGAAAATGGCGCCCCTGTGGCAGCGTTGGGCTTGCTTGCTGCAAAATTCAAGACGCCGGCAGGATTGTCTATTTTACCTTTTACGCTAGTCGACCCATAAACACTCTCCTGTTGTTTGCCTGACACATTCACTTTCATTGAGCCATAAGCCCTGCTCTGAAGCTCCGCAGCCGCAGTCGACTGCTTGTCGGTCGGCGCTTGCACATAGCGTTCTACTATCAGATAATTCTCACCCTGGTTGTAATTGCCAACACCATTTACACTACCTGAAATAGTTGGGTTGCTGAAAGCTTCCTTGGGTATAATTACTTTATCTGTTGACTTGAATGAAGCGAAGTAGTTGAACCCTCTGGCACCGGCCACGTCGGTTACCAGCGCCACATTTAAAAGGCTGCGTTCATGCCCGGAGCCATTTTCCAGCACCAGCTCGATGTCTTTGGACAAATCAATCTGAGCGTTTGACGTTGACCCATTTACGGACAAAATCTTCACCGAGGGCACAGGTTTAATAGTGAAAGAGGCTTTGTCTCCCGTTACAGTTTCCACGTTTACGGTTTTTGGGCTAAGATCGCCCGGTTCAAGCTCGATCATGTAATACCCCAAACCCGTTGAAGTCAGCTCCTTGCCCTCACTGGTTACTGAGCCATCTATGTTGAGCATTCCAAGGCCTTCCGCTTTCGAGAAAAATATAGCAACGGCGACATCGCCTTCCCTAAAATCTTCGGGGTACACCTCCTGACCAGAAATCCGGGCTTCCATGGTGTGCATGCCATTGATATGGTGCACCAGCACAGCCGCTTCTCCCAGGTTAGAGGTCTTGGAAGTCATCAGCTTGGCTGTTAGTTTACCTATTTTTTCACCCAACTTTAAGCCCCTTTTTTCCTGCGCTTTAGAAACCTCAGTGGCCAGTAAAAAGACAAACGGTATGAGTAATCCTATCTTTTTCATCGTCGATTAATTTGGTGCTAAGTACCTGATAATCGCATTTCGAGAAAATCGCTCATACGGGGTATTTAGTACTACCCACTAGCACTGACAAGGCAATTGTTCGTCAGTGCTACTATGCATAAAAAGGAACCTTTTAATGCAACTTATTAGAATTGGCGTCGTTATTCCTGTCAATAATCTATTTGATGAAAAAATTTACCTCTTTCTTCTGGTTCTGTTCAGGAGCTTCTCATTCGCTGCTGAAAAGATGCCCAACAGAGGCTGCCCGCTTTGTGAGCGTCGGCGGTGCCGTATTTTTCACAGGTCTTTTGGCTGCAGTAAGTGGAGGCTTTGCTCTATATTCTGTTTTTAATAATTACTGGGTGGCTACGTTATTTGGTCTGCTCTGGGGGCTCATGATATTCAACCTTGATCGCTTTCTGGTTTCGAGCTTAAAAAAAAGTGAAAACAAATGGCAGGAGTGGCTTATGGCCTCTCCGAGAATACTGCTGGCTGTGTTGATAGCCATTGTGGTTGCAAAGCCTTTGGAGCTACGGATATTTCAGCCGGAAATAGAAGCCGAACTTGTCCTTATCAAAGAAGAACAAAAAACGGCAGAGGGAGCGATGATTGCATCACGCTATTCACCCCTGATAGCAGGATACAAGGCCGAACTCAGCCAGCTGGAAGCGCAAATTGCCAGCAAAGAAATAATAAGAGATGATCTTGCTAAACTGGCTCAGGAAGAAGCCGACGGCACGGGCGGTTCAGGCCGTCGTAACCTGGGGCCTATTTATGCTGTGAAGAAAGCAAATGCCGAAAGAGCCGAAACTGAACTGAAAGAGCTTAAAGCAAGTCACTCGGATCTGATTTCAACCCTGCGGGAAAAGCAAGATTCAGTAGTGCTGCTGCAAGCCAATGAAATGGCCAAAATTGACGTCTCGCATATTGGTGGCCTGGCACTTCAGCTCGAAGCCCTGGCACGTCTTGCCAACAAGTATTCCTCTATAGCATTTGCCAACATTTTCATCATGCTCCTATTCGTGATGATAGAAGCTTCGCCCCTTTTAGTCAAGCTGATGAGCCCCAGAGGGCCTTACGACGATTTGTTGGAAGCACATGAACATGCCTTCGTCAATTACCGAAAATCAAAGGTTCACAGGCTGGATGCCGGTCTTGAGAAAGAGCTGGCCTGGAAGGGGTAGTTAGTCAACGTGGTAATCCTGGAGCTTCTTTCTCATCATCCTCAGCTCTTCCGGCGACTTCATGTTGATATGCACGTGAGGATACAACTCCATAAATGCCGCTAGCTGAAAGCCCAGGGAGTTAGCTATTTTTTGACAGAACAGCAACTCGGAGTCCTGAATGACGCTATCCGCCTTCATGAGCAAAATGACGTTGTAGAGATAATCGAACCGATCGTCGTAGGGCATCTTGTCAAGGCCCTCGATAGGATCAGGCTGCTTGATCAAAAGCTCCAGTTCTTCCTGCGAAATATCTCCTGATCTCGCTACCCTTTCTATTACCTGCCTTTCTCTTTCGTGAAATTCACCATCGCTGTTGGCAAGGGTAATAAGGAGCGACAACTGCGTTCTGATGTTTTCCATAGAGCTAATTTATCTCTATAAGTCAATAAAAAAAGCCCTTCAAAGGGCTTTTTCGTTATTTACTTAAAAATGGGTACCTGAAGTCCGTTGGTGGAGCGAACGTTTCCTTGATGGTTCTTGGCTGCACCCACCTAATCAAATTGAGAATGGAGCCCGCCTTATCGTTGGTTCCTGAGGCCCTGGCACCTCCAAAAGGTTGCTGACCAACGACAGCACCGGTTGGCTTGTCATTGATATAGAAATTACCAGCAGCATGCATCAGCTTACTCATGGCCAGCTCGATGGCATAGCGGTCTTTGGAGAAAATAGCACCAGTCAAAGCATAGGGTGAAGTACTGTCGACTAACTCCAAAGCCTCTTCGTAGCGCTCTGCCTGATACACGTAAACTGTTAGCACCGGGCCGAAGAGTTCTTCGCACATGGTTGCATACATAGGGTCTTTGGCAAGTAGCACGGTGGGCTCTATGAACCAGCCCTTGCTGTTATCGTAATTACCACCGGCAACCACTTCTACCAAGGGACTTTTCTTGGCCTCGTCTATATATTTGGTGATTTTGTTGAATGAGCGTTCGTCGATCACAGCATTAACAAAGTTGCCAAAATCTTCCACGTCACCCATTTTTACATTCTTCAAATCCTCAAGAATATACTTTTGCACCTCGGGCCAGAGGTTGTCAGGAATGTACGCCCTTGAGGCAGCTGAGCATTTCTGTCCCTGAAACTCAAAAGCTCCACGGATAATGGCGGTAGCCAGCTCTTTCGCATTAGCCGATTTGTGGGCAATGATAAAGTCCTTGCCGCCAGTCTCGCCCACAATGCGGGGATAAGTCCTGTATTTGGTAATGTTTTGGCCTATCGTCTTCCAAAGCTGTTGAAAAACACCTGTGCTGCCGGTAAAATGGAGGCCCGCAAAATCCTTGTGGTTAAAAATCACGTCTCCGGCAACAGGCCCATCCACGTAAATAAGGTTGATAACACCATCGGGCAGGCCCGCTTCTTTGAACACTTCCATGATCACTTGCGCCGAATACACCTGGGTATATGCCGGCTTCCATATCACCGTATTACCCATCAAAGCCGGGGAGGCCGGTAGGTTTCCTGCGATTGAGGTGAAGTTGAACGGCGTAATGGCAAAAACAAAACCCTCAAGTGGCCGGTAGTCCATACGGTTCCACATGCCTGGCGCCGATTCGGGCTGCTGGTGAAACAGCTCCACCATGAAGGCAGCATTGAATTTCAGGAAATCAATGAATTCACAGGCTGCATCAATTTCGGCTTGAAAAGCATTTTTTGACTGGCCCAACATCGTAGCCGCATTTATCCTGGCCCTGTAAGGCCCGGCCAGCAGGTCGGCAGCTTTGAGAAAAATACTTGCCCTGTGCTCCCAGCTCATCTCTGCCCATGCCTTTTTGGCGCCAAGTGCAGCATTAACAGCCTGCTCCACATGGCTGGCATCTCCTTCGTGAAAGTAGCCGAGAGTGTGCTTGTGGTCGTGAGGTGGTGAAATCCTGATCTTCTTTCCTGTTCGAACTTCCTCGCCCCCTATGTACATGGGAATATCTGCCTCCTTTGACTTCAGCTCCTTCAGTTCCTTTTGCAGTGCGGCCCGCTCGGGTGTGCCGGGTGCGTAGCTGAGAACAGGTTCGTTGGTTGGTTTGGGGGTCTTAAAAATCGCTAATGACATGTTGCTTATTTGGTTTTGTCGACTGCAATAAATTGAGGGGCGAATTTACTCACCGCAAGCCTAAAAACCTTTAGAAATGGTGACGCAATTCGCTAAGAGAATGTATTTCGAGCGTAACTGGTTCCGTATGCGGATGTTTTTCGGGGTTGAAATAAAAGTGATCTATGCCATGCCCCCTGGCTCCTCCAATGTCTGTGACAAGGTTGTCGCCTACCATAGCCGATGTGGACGGTGTGGCACCGGTGAGTTGCATAGCGTATTCGAAGATTTGCGGCGAGGGTTTGCGAGCTCCCGCTCTTTGAGAGGTGATTACTTCAGAGAAGAATTTCTCCAGGCCTGAGCTTTTGATCTTCACCGACTGGATGTCGTCAAAACCATTGGTAATGATGTGAATCGGGTATTTTTCAACCAGGTAAGTAAGCAACTCTATGGCGCCGGGCATCACTGCCGTTTTGGTGGGGCACAGGTTCACATAGTCCTCACCAAACTGAAAAGCGAGATCCATATCTGCGAAACCCAACTCTCTGAACACTGTTCTGAATCGCTCCTCCCTAAGGTGTTCCTTGTCAATTTTCTTCAGGTCGTACAGATACCAGAACTGTGTATTTACCCGGAAAAACTTGTCGACAAGTTGCTCGGCCGAGAACTTACCGAAATTTTTGAGAGCGTACACGGAATAAAGCTCCACAAGGGACTCTCTGGCATTTTGATCGTAATCCCACAAGGTGTGGTCGAGGTCGAAAAAAAGGTGTTTGTATTTTTTGCCCATACATTTATCTAAGTCCGGTTAACTGGCGTTTTTCCATTTTGTTTTTTACCAGTTCTCTGTTCGAATAAAGTATCCGAAAGGTTTCAAGGTCTTTCTGCAGGCTGGCGTCTTTCTGCAAAAATTGAAATATTTGACTGACAATGTCCGACACCTCCTCCTTGATAGAATAGAAAACGTACTGGTCTATTTTTCTAACGTTCACCAATCCGGCATTTCTCAGGTAGGTCAAATGCCTCGAGGTTTTGGTTTGGGTAAAATCCAGAGACAATTCAATATCAGTTATGCAAAGTTCCTTTTGATTAAAGAGGAGAAAAAGAATGCGCACTCTGGCCTCCTCCGAGAAGGATTTGAATATTTGGTTTCCGTATTGCAGACTAAAGTTTTTGAGTCTCATGGGAACAATATTGAAAGTATATGGCTTATCCGTGTAACACAAAACCTGTGCAATTGATCTAATAATTTGTAGCTTAGAGCCCAATTGCAACTATTAACCCATAATTAGTATCCTCTTAATTCATAAGTAAAGAAAGGCTTGTCAAAGTTCATCTCTAAATATTTTCTGCCTTTTATGTGCTTCCTATTTATGCTGGTGGCACATCAGGAAAGCTGGGCCCAGGGCGGAAGTAGGGTCATCCAGTTTTCCGGGGTAATATTGGGAGAGGACAGCGTTTCTGGTGTGCCTGGCGTGCACGTATACGTGCCAAAGGCTGGAAGAGGCACTACATCTAATGTTTACGGTTATTTTTCGATGCCTGCCCTGGTTGGCGACAGTGTGGTGATCAGTGCCATAGGCTTTGAAAAGCAGCACTTCATCGTTCCCGGCAACAAAGGTGAGAACTTTACAGCGATCATTGAGCTCGTTACCGACACCACTTATTTGCCACCCATAGAAATTTTACCTTACCCTACCGAAGAGCTCTTCAAGCAGGCTGTGCTTGCCCTCAAGCTGCCCGACGCCGAAGACTATCGTAAGATGGAGGAGGTGCTCAGGGCGGATATTTTGATGAGAATGATGCAAGGGGCACCTATGGACGCTTCAGAAAATTACAGGTATTATTCCAATCAACAGTTTCTGGCGATGACGGATAAATTTCAGCCAAGAAGTAATCCGCTATTAAATCCTTTCGCCTGGGCTCAGTTCATCAAATCTTTGAAAAAGGATAGGAAGTAGTCAGGTTTTTACCAGGTTTTGCTCACCTCACCCCAGTAAAGCTGCACCCAACTTTCCATCCCTTCTGCTAATTGTATTCTGTCTTCTAAAAACACTACCACTCCAAGCGAAGACAACCTTATCAGGTCGTATTTAAGGGCTATGGAAAGTGTGCTCATACTCTCAGCATTTCTTGAGATATACTTGTTTGTAATTAAAGCATTGAATGCTTCGTGGGTGGCATTTTGGAACAATAGGTCAGTTTGCATGGGCATTGCTATTTGTTTGACTTTACAAAAATGCGATGATGCCCATCGGCAAAGTATGATTTCTGTCAGGTATTAAGCTGATGTATTGTCGGAATTGTTAATGCTTTGAATGGCACATCCTATCCAAATCATTGCCCAAAGCATGCAGGCTAATAACAGTGAGATAAATACAAATGCCGGGGAAAACAGCCAACCACCAGGCCTGCAGGTTTTCGAGGTAGCCATGGATAATGCTTCCCCAACTGACCGTTTCCGGAGAAACGCCTACACCGATAAATGAAAGAGTGGCCTCGGCGATCAGCAAACCCGATATGGTAAAACATACCTGCGTGGCTACCGGCCCGATGGCGTTTGGCAGTGCATGCCGAAAAAAGACTTTCGACTCTGAAAGACCAATTATTCTCGCCGATTCAATATATGTCATCTCTCTAACCTTCAGCATTTCAGCACGTACCATCCTCGCCATTACGTCCCAGCTGGTAACAGCAAACAGCACTATTAGTGTGAACATATTGATGGGAATGATCATAGCAAATGCCACAATCAAATACAAGCGGGGAATAACCGATATCACTTCAATAAACCGCTGAGTGATGGTGTCAAGGGGAAAAGTAATACGACTCCGCAAAAGGTTAAATCTTCTAAGCAGCAACCAGAATATGGCAACAAATGCTATTAGCGCCAGAAGGATGGAGATTCCCACAGACACATGACCAGTTGAAGAAACGGTCGGCCAAAGCACTGCGATAGAATACACGAAAACGACGAGCAGGAGCAGTGCTGCCAGGTAGGCTCTCAAAGTAAACCGCAGACGATCATTTCCGAAAAAGGCAGCAACACTTCCAAAGCCAACACCTATACTTCCCCCGATCAACGCCGCACCGATGCTGACCAGGATTGACCTTTGAGACCCCGCCAAAATAGACAGCCATACATCTCTGCCGAGTGTGTCCGTCCCCAGCCAATGGCCCGCTCCCGGAGGCAGGCTTCTCATGTCAAGCCTGAGCTCAGGCTTCAATCCATCAAAGAACCACGTAAGCACAACAACCGCCAGGATCGCTCCCAGCATCGCCAATGGCCACCATCTGCATGTCGGTTTGTTGCTCATTGGTTGGACAGCCTTATTCTGGGATCGAACCAATAGTACAAGAGATCGGTAATTAAGTAGGATAGCATCCTGACCAAAATCAACAGCAGAATAATTCCGGTGACAACTGGATAGTCCTGCGCACCAACCGACTGAGTGAGCAGCATGCCAACGCCCTGAATAGAAAACAGCACCTCTACCACCAATGCGCCACTTACCACTGCCAGCAAATACTCCCCGAATAGCGTAATAGCAGGCAATAAACTATACCTGAGTCTATATCTTTTTTTGATGACATGCTCGCTAAGACCTCTTGCCCTGGACATAAACACAAATGGCAGGTCAGCAGACTTTTGAAAAGCATTGTCGATGTGCTTGGTGATATAAGGCAATGTGCTTATCCAAAGAATGGCCACCGGGAGCACGTAAGGCCAAAAACTCCTGGACAAAAAGGACATGCCGTTGAGCGAACTGGCCGAAATATGCGAAGGAAACCAGGAGAATACCGATCCGCTGGCAAAAAGAATCATCGCCAAAAGAGCCCAACCAAAAAGCGGAACCAGGTCAAAGAAATAGATAACCTGATCGGCCAATGCTTTTGCCCTGGCTCCTAGTTGCGACAAGCCAATCACCAGCCAGTAGGCAGAAAGAAAAATCAGAATAATAGCAGGCACCGTGAACACAATGGTGTTGGAAAGCGCCCTGCTAATAACATCAAGCACCCTTTCCCGATTTTTCCAGCTCATCCCCAGGTCGCCATGTAAAAGCTGAGAAAACCACAAGTGAAACTGATTGCCTGAACCGTTCCAGTAAACTGCTGGCAGGAAGGCTCTCCACTGCTGAGACGAAGCTTCCAATTCGTTCACTAGCGAAAGTATTTTGGATGACGAAGCACTATCATTGCCCGAAACTGAGCTTCGCACTCTTTGCCATGGTAATTCATCTTCTTCGACAACCCATGCTGAAAAGCTTTGGGCTTGCAGCGCAGATACAAGCTGCAACGCCTTGTCTGGCTGGCCTGTTAACAAACAGATCTTTTTTACCCATTCCTTTTGCACATCAGGCATGCCCGGGGGCAGGGCTGCTGGTAACGCAGCGGACTGCAACGACAGGTAAAACACCGGAAGGTCAAGGCCGAGTTCTTTCCTTATCCTTATTTTTTCCTGTTGGATTCGTTGTGCGTTATAGCTGCCTCCTTCCAACGCCAGGAGATCAATCCGCTCCTCCCACACCGACTGCGACGGCAAAAGCCTGAAAACAAAAAGCCCAATCAGCCCAAGGAGTAGTGCAGGGAATGCCGAAAGTAACCGTACAACCAGGTATCGAAGCATAAGTCTCAAAAATAGCAAACTGACAATAAGAACCGCTAACAGGGTGACGCTTTAGAGAAAGGAGATGGTTTTTGAGTCAAAGTGGCGCCTGCAAATAGCACTAAACACATGGTAATTTAGAAAAATACCTAAAAACAGGTATCAATCAGCGATAAGCTATGCTTAACATTGTAATGTGTAATTGAAATGGGCTCAACATCAACCTTGACTCGTAGATTTTACACATAAGCTCACAGGTTAGAAGTGAAAAAGGACTACTCATTGAGAGTAGTCTTTTTTTGTACGACCTGATCCATCTCGTCCATATCGGTAACCATATTTGTAATAGCCCACAATTACTATTAATTTTCAGGGTATTCTAACGAGCATCAACGACGTCGACTTATGAAAGCTATTGTAAAAGCAGGGCTGGTATTTTTCATTGTAGCACTTATTGCAGGCTGCAGTGGCAGGTATCCCAAGCACAACTGGGGTAGTAAGTATGAGTACTTGGAGAAATACGAATCCGAAGAAGGTCACCACATCACCTATACACACGATTTGATTCTGAGAAAGCCCCGCAGACCAGATGAAGAGCATCATTACTCTGTCATCTTAAAAGGCCAACAGGAAGATGATGACAGCGACACCAATTATTGGGTAGAACAGTATCTCGGACGTGCGGTAGAAACTGACAGCACTTTAAACATCATCTTTTCATCGATGCAAACGGACGTCGACCATGGACACGACAGGTTCAATTTCACCTCGGGTGACACGCTCATCCGTATTCACCGTGACGGAGACGTATACCACACAGAATGGGTGAAGTACACGCCAGTGGCAAGCCACAACCATGAAGATGACTGGGTAAGAATGAACTAAATATTGACCGCCATTAGTGATTTGAGGAATTTGGCGCATTTATGACCATTCACTTTGTCCTCAGCCATCCGGCTGTTTCTGAAAACATAGGGTTCGCTTGTAGGGCGATCAATACCATGGGGTTTGGCAGTCTCAGGCTGGTCAACCCAACTGACTATCTTTCCCTGCAAGCCAAGAAAACGGCCTATGGCTCACATGACATCCTGGAAAATGCAGTTGTCTATTCATCGCTTGCAGATGCGCTGAGCGATATTGACTTGAGCATAGCCACCACAGCCAAGAAAAGGCTTGGGAGACATGACTATCATTCACCCGAGAAAGTCAGCAACCTTCTGCAAGAAAAAGGCACGACAATCGACAACGTTGCGATTGTATTTGGCAGCGAGCGAGACGGTTTAACAAAGGAAGAAATTGGTTTGTGTGACCTCATTAGCAGTATTCCATTGGCCGCTCCGCACCCTTCCCTAAACTTGGCTCAAAGTGTCCTTATTTATGCCTGGGAGCTTTCGAAAATCTCGTTTAGTGGCAAAGCGAACCCACCAAAAGAGGCGGTGGAGGAAGGTGTTCAAAAAGCCCTGAAAGAAAAAGCCCTGAAAGTGCTTAATGACCTTGACGTGCCCCGCCAGCCCAGCCTTTACAATCGACTGAAAGACCGACTGATGACTGCTGATGCGGAAGATACGAAGCTGGTGCTGGCGCTGGCTAGATTTATTGAGCATAGGCTTAAAAACCAATAGGATCGGCCCAAGTTCTAGTTGCCTTGAGAAATATGGCAACAACATGACAGAGCCGAATAGTTACACTTGCCCATCTCCACAGACATTGCCGTATGAGCTAAAGTTTCCGGAAAAGAACACATCAATCTATTTCCCGGATGATTTTGTTAGTTAATTTAATAGCAACCGGCGCTAAATTTGAAAAATTCACATTTTATGGGTAAATATTTAGGACGCATAAATTGGCATGTCAATTGATAAGGACTATCTTTGACATCCGATTTCGATATGGAAAAGATACTTTTTGCACTTACTTCTTTTTTAATCTGCTTTATCCTTACACCGGCAGTGATCTATTTTTTTGTGAAAAACAGAATCACAGATACGCCTGGCGGGAGAAAAATACACAAAGCAAGTACGCCTTCGATGGGAGGCATCCCAATAATGATTGGGGTGCTGTTTGCTGCGCTCTTGTGGTTTACCTTCAGTGAGCTTAATCAAAGCAGAAGTATTCTATTTGCTGTAACGATCATGTTTATCGTTGGCCTTCGGGACGACTTGGTTAACCTTTCGGCTTTTCACAAGTTAGTAGGTCAGATGGCTGCAGCACTGCTTGTTGTCGTCTATGGCGGGGTTCAACTCACTTCGCTTTACGGACTTTTTGGCGTATATGAGTTGCCAGTATATATAGGTATACCTGTCTCTTTGTTTACAGTTATAGTCTTAACCAACGCCTTTAACCTCATTGATGGTGTTGATGGGTTGGCGGGTATGTGTAGCCTTTTGGCATTGACCTTCTTTGGAACATGGTTTGAACTAAACGATCAGCACTTGTATGCAGCCATCGCTGCTACGTTCGCCGGTGGGATAGTTGGCTTCTTGATGTTTAACTGGTCACCTGCGAAGATTTTTATGGGAGATACTGGTGCTTTGGCAATTGGCTTGCTGCTGGCATCGTTCGCCGTTTTATTTATCGAAAGCAATTACGCACTTAATGCAAGCTCTCCAATAAAGTTTAGTGGTTCGGTGGCCACAGGAGTGGCGGTAATGATTTTGCCTATTTTTGACACTGCCCGTATTTTTGTAAAAAGGGTGAGAAAAGGAAAGTCTCCGCTTTCGCCTGATAAGAGTCACGTGCATCATTTCATAATGCGGATGGGGTTTGAACATCGTCATATCACGCTTATATTAACATCTATTAACTTCATGTTCGTAGCGATTGCTATCGTTGGAAAGAGCTATTCAGACTCAATAATGCTTCCAATTGTAATTGGTACGGCTATTTTTCTCGGCCTTTCGTTGGACTATCTTGTTTTGCGATCTGTGAAAAATAAAGTCAGAAAAAGTCCTAAATTACTAGTCAATAAAAAATTCCCTGGAGCCAAAGTACCTACTAATCACCCTATTGTAGAAAAAACCCTTATTGAGACCGAAAACATTTTGCAGAATTAATTTTACTCTGTAACGCATTTTAAAATGCCTAAAAGGTTTTACAAACTATTTCCAGCACTTTTCATATTTGGAGAGCTCGTTATAATATCTATTCCGTTCCTGCTTTCCTATTACATTATCAACAATAGCCTTGAGTTAGCGCCCGTATACCGTTGGGCTTTTGGGTTTTACCTTGGCATATGGCTTTCGGTTTCTGTCGTGGCAGAAGACTTTAAAATTGGCCGATCAACCAACTATTATGTGACGCTGAAGAGGGCTTTTTTCACGCTGTTCATCTCTCTCTCTCTAATATCGTTTTTCTGGGTTTTGTTTGAAGCGTACGAACTGAGCCGGGAATTTTTAGTGCTTATTTTCGTTCAGCTATTTGTTGCGGTCGGTTTCTATAGAGTACTAGTTCATATAGCGCTTAATAAATATCGCAAGTTTGGGGGCAACGTTAGAAGTGCCATTATTATTGGCTTTGACCAGCAGGGAGTACGGCTCTATAATTTGTTTAAGAGGAAGCCTGAGTATGGAATAAGGTGTTTCGGGTTTTATGATGATACCTATTCAGGGCTCTCCCAACGGGATGGTATTCCCATTCTTGGTGGGATCGACGACTTTATCAGAAATGGTATTGGTGACACTGAGTTTATTTATGTAAGTGAAAGCGTTAACCGTTTTGCTCTAAGCCAAATTGTTAATGTTGCCGACGCACAACTAAAAAAGGTTAAGTTAATTCCACAGTTCAATACCGAACTTTTTAAGACTTACTCCCTTACCAGATTTGATGATATTTCCATCGTTGATATCAACGATCTACCGCTTGACGGCATCTTGAATCGTATTGTAAAAAGAACTTTTGACATTGTCTTTTCGCTGTTCGTTGTGGTTTTTGTGCTAAGCTGGCTCTATCCGATACTCGGGCTACTGATTAAACTGGAGTCCTCGGGCCCGGTCTTTTTTAGGCAACTTCGTCATGGAAAGGGAAATTCACCATTTGTATGCTACAAGTTCAGAACAATGGTGACCAACAATGTGGCAGACACCAAATGGGCTTCGAGAAACGATCCAAGAATTACAAAGGTTGGTACGTTCCTCAGAAGGACAAGCCTTGATGAACTCCCACAGTTCTTAAATGTTCTAATAGGTAATATGTCGATAGTTGGACCAAGACCCCACCCAATTCCGCTAAACGAGTCTTATCAAAACCGAGTGCATAAATTCACTCAACGCCATGCTTCCAAACCTGGTATCACGGGCTTAGCACAGGCTATGGGCTACAGGGGCGAAATACAAAAGTTCCACCAAATGAGCTCTCGGGTGAAACTAGACAGATTCTATCTTCAGAATTGGTCTTTTATTCTTGACCTGAAAATCATAGTTTTGACTGTTTATTCAATCGTATTCAATAGGGAAAATGCCTATTAGAATTGTCTTTAAAATGTTCTAGCAAGTGCATAAAGAATCAAAAGTGTTTATTGCCGGCCATAGGGGAATGGTCGGCTCTGCTATTTTAAGGGGCTTACAAAAGAGGGGTTTCTCGAATTTTGTTTTGAAGACTTCGGCGGAATGTGATTTGCGCCGCCAAGCTGATGTGGAGAGCCTGTTCGAGGTGGAGAGACCAGATTATGTCTTTCTGGCCGCTGCCAAGGTCGGAGGAATTAATGCCAACAACACCTATCGGGCAGAATTTCTACACGACAATCTGATGATCCAGAATAATGTCATTCACTCGGCCTGGAAATTCCAATCTACCAAATTGATGTTCCTTGGCTCTTCTTGCATTTACCCTAAACTTGCTCCACAGCCACTTAAGGAAGACTATTTGCTTACAGGGCTATTGGAAGAGACGAATGAACCCTATGCGATAGCTAAGATAGCTGGCATCAAAATGTGTGAGGCCTACAGAGATCAATACGGTTGTAACTTTGTATCAGTTATGCCCACCAACCTCTATGGCCCTAATGATAATTATGATTTGAAAAACTCCCACGTGTTGCCGGCGCTGATCAGGAAATTTCATGACGCAAAGGTGAGCGGCGCAAGTGAGGTGGAAGTATGGGGTACCGGCTCCCCCAAAAGGGAATTTCTTCATGTCGACGACATGGCTGAAGCGTGTATTTATCTGATGGAAAAATTCGATGCCAAGCCACATTCAAAGGCCCCGTCATTTTTGAATATCGGTTGGGGAGAGGATATTAGCATAAAAGACCTGGGGCTGTTAATAAAAGATATTGTTGGCTTTCAGGGAACCTTAAAGTTCGACACTTCAAAGCCCGATGGCACACCAAGAAAGCTCATGGACACATCCCGTCTCTCGGCGATGGGTTTCAAGCCAACTATCACTTTGGAACAAGGAATTGGAAGTGTTTACCGTGAGTTTGTGAAAACATATAGCTCGAGCGGCATACGACTTTAAGTTTGGCTTGACCCGAAGCCGATGGAAACCAGCTTTTTGATTACGGGGCGAGTTCCTTACTTTTGTTAAAATTTTCTTTCATGATCGAACGAATTGAAGAGTTAAAGGAAGAGGTGCAGAAATTTGTTGCTGAGAAGGAGGCTGATCTTGAATCGTTCAGGATGAAGTTTGTAAGCAGAAAGAGCGTTCTTACAGATTTGTTTGATGCCTTCAAGGATGTTCCGCCAGCGCAAAAGAAAGATTACGGAGTCGCTCTGAACCAACTAAAGGTGCTGGTACAGGATCGTTTCAAGGAGCTGGTGTCTGGCCTGGAAGAGAGTAGAGAGGCAACTACGGAAGCAAAAGATTTAACACTTCCAGCCGCAACAGACCAAATAGGAGGCATTCACCCTTTGACCGCCCTCAGAGCAAGAATCATAGAGATTTTCGAAAGAATAGGGTTTTCGGTGGCCGACGGGCCTGAAATTGAGACTGACTGGTATAACTTCACTGCGCTTAACTTTCCTGAAAACCATCCTGCAAGGGAAATGCAGGATACATTTTTCATTGAGAAAGATCCTGATGTATTGTTGAGAACGCATACATCTTCCGTACAAGTAAGGTTAATGGAAAGCGGTAAGCCACCTTTCAGGGCTATTATGCCGGGAAGAGTTTTTAGGAACGAAGCCATTACCGCACGGGCTCATTGCATTTTTCACCAGGTAGAGGGCCTGTATATAGATGAAGGAGTGAGCTTTGCAGATCTGAAGGACACCCTGTATCATTTCGCCAAGGAGATGTTCCATAAGGATGTCAAAATAAGGTTCAGGCCGTCCTATTTCCCATTCACGGAGCCTAGCGCAGAGATTGACATCTCCTGCCTTATTTGCAACGGAGAAGGTTGTAACATATGCAAGTATACAGGGTGGGTGGAGATAGCCGGTTCTGGTATGGTCGACCCAAATGTACTGGAGAACTGTGGTATTGACTCGGAGAAATATACAGGCTTTGCTTTTGGAATGGGAATAGAGAGAATGGCCTTGTTGAATTATCAGGTGAGGGATCTTCGTCTCTTTACCGAAAATGATGTTCGCTTCTTGAAACAATTTTCCTCCATTCTTTGAGCAGGCTGGCTAGTGTCTTTGGAGTTTTAGCAGTGGTGTTGATTTTTGCTCAATGCAGTGAATCGAACACTGGCCCTAATATCCCTCCAAAAATTGTCAACATCGAAATAAACCTATCCAACCTTCAATATCAGTCACTTCGGCAGGTTGGAGGCTTTGTGTACTTATCGGGCGGAAACAAAGGTCTGATTGTTTACCGGCAGTCTCAATCAGAGTATAGGGTGTGGGATCGAATCTGCACCTACGGGCCGGGCAAAGAATGTGAAGTAGTCACGATGAATAGCTCTGGCTTTTACATGGAAGACCTTTGCTGCAAATCGACCTTCGATCTTGACGGGTACCCTACCGCCGGACCTGCAAAATATCCTTTGGTCGAATACAGGGCAGTGTCGGATGGCACATTCCTCTACATTTCTAACTAGCTCTAAAGGAGTCGGGTGATGATCTGCTCTTCGGTTATTCCCTCCGATTCTGCTTTGAAGTTACGCACTATCCTGTGTCTGAGGATGGGCTCCGCTACTGATTGGACATCTTCGATGTCCGGAGAATACTTGCCGTTCATAAGTGCATTGCATTTTGCACCAAGCACAAGAAACTGAGACGCCCTTGGGCCTGCCCCCCATTCCAGGTACTGTTTGGCAAGCTCATCCCCTCCGTCGTTCGGTCTGGTTTTATGAACAAGCTTAACGGCATACTCAATCACGTTGTCTGCCACAGGAACCCTTCTCACCAACTGCTGATAGAACTTGATCTCATCCGCAGTCATCACCTGATCCACAGATTGCTCCCGCTCTGAGGTAGTATTCTTCACAATTTCAATTTCGGAGGCCAGCGTAGGATAGTCCAGGTTAATATTGAACATAAACCGATCCAACTGAGCTTCGGGGAGAGGGTAGGTGCCTTCTTGTTCGATAGGGTTTTGCGTAGCCAAAACGAAGAAAGGCTTTTCAAGAGGGTGGTTCTTTCCGCCTATTGTCACTGAGTACTCCTGCATCGCCTCTAGCAAAGCAGACTGCGTTTTTGGAGGGGTTCTGTTTATTTCGTCGGCGAGAATGATATTGGCGAAAATGGGGCCCAGGATGAACTTGAAATTTCGTTCCTTGTCCAGGGTTTCTGCCCCTAAAATATCAGAAGGCATCAAGTCAGGAGTAAACTGTATCCTGTTAAACTTCAAATGCAGCGCTGACGCCATTGTGTGAATGAGCAAGGTCTTAGCCAGGCCCGGCACACCTACCAAAAGGGAGTGCCCCTGACAGAAAATAGACGAAATTAATAGCTTGACTACCCTGTCCTGACCAACTATTACTTTCGAAACTTCTTTTGTTAACTGTAGATATGACTGGTGAAAAGCATCAGCGGCCTCTTTGTCGTTTTTAAACTGAACCATTGTTTATCAGTAATTCTCTTTTAAAAGATTGCAGAAGTCGAATTCCGGATCAACGTCAATGTACACATCTCCCTGTGCTTTACGAAACCACTCAGATAGAATCTTGTTTTTTTTGGCGCTAAGTGTTGCCTGATAAATCTTCTGGAAATCTTGCTCCAGATTTGCCTGGTGAGGTGGAACCTTGTCTTTATAGTAGATCAGTCTCAAAGCTTGCGTCCCGTCATCTAGCCTGTAGTCAATGGGTGCAGTAATGTTACCAACCTTCATCGTATCCAAAGTAAAGAAAAGCACTGGGTCGATTTCTTCAACGGAAACTCTCGGTGCGCCTGTGCCATCGAGCAAAAAGCCGCCATCGGAAGCTGTCGCCTTGTCATCGCTATATTCTTTTGCTGCCTTTTCGAACGTTATCGTTTTTGCTTCAATTTGCGTTTTCAGGCTGTCCAGGTAGTCCCGGGAGGCTTTGATGTCAGCAGGGGATGGCACAGGAATCATCAAGATGTGTCGACTGTTGTAGGTGTTTCCTCTTCTTTCTACAAGTTGTATAATATGAAAACCAAAGTCGGTTTCGACGGGCATCGAAATCTCTCCAGGCTGCATGCTAAGCGCAGTTGCTTCAAACTCAGGCGCTAAATCTCCTCGTCTGAAAAACCCGAGCTCGCCATTGTTTCTCCTCACACTCGGATCCATCGAATACTGCTGGGCAAGTGTAGCCATACTTTCGCCGGCCAGAATTTTATTTCTGATAGCAATTAACTGTGTGCGAATTTTTTCCTTTTCAACTTCACCAGGCTCAGGAATTTTTACGATTTGCCCAATAGTTACTTCGGTTGAAAAGAACGGCAGAGAGTCCGATGGAATGGTTTTGAAGAACTTCTTCACTTCTGCAGGTGTCACAGTTAAATCTTTGGTGATAGTTCCCTGCATTTTTTCCACAACCATCTGTTCCTTTACGCTCTCACGAAGCTCGTCCTTGAACTGATCGATGGTTTTTCCGTAAAATTCCTCCAGCCGCTCCTCAGAGCCGACCTGATTGATGAAGAACTGTAGTCGGCGATCCAGATTACTTTCCACATCGCCATCTTCCACCATTACGGAGTCTATTTCTGCTTTAGCAACAAGCATTTTATTGATAACCAACGTTTCCAGGGCATCGCACCTGGTGATACCAGTAATGTCATTTCTCGATAGCATTTCCAGGTAGGATTTTTCCATGTCCGACCTAAGGATGATATAGTTATCGACTTTAGCGATGATCTCATCCAACACCATTGTTTGTTGTCCCAATACTTTCAGGGACGCCATCATGATAAAAGCCAGTGAGAGTGCGAATATTCTAGTTCCTGTAAATTTCAAATTCATCGTTTTGTTGCGCCTCGTTTATGATCTCTTCTTCCAGTTTCTTAGCGAGCTCAATTTTACGCTTATTAAGAATAATATTAGCTATGTCTTCCCTGATAAACTCCAACGGAGAAACCTGATCAGAGATTTTGTATTCAAGTAGTTTTATGAAGTAAATAAATTTGTCGTCCGACGATTCTACGAAAGAATTATCCCGCAAAAACTGAACTTTGTTGGGTATGGTGGCTAGCGGCGTGCTTTTCACCACCTCGTCAAAGTTGAGCCAGGCGTTGTCCTCAAGGGAGGAAGATATGGCAAACCTGAAGCAATAAGACTTGATTTCTTCCATGTCGGAGTCGGGGTAACTTCTTAACAGACCCCTGATTCGTGAAATTCGTGGGGCCTCCTTGGGAATTTTGACAAACAGGCACTTGATAATGTTCTGCTTTAGAAGAAAGTTCTCAAACTTATCGTCGTAATAGGTTTGTATTTCTTGCTCGGAAACCTCTTTGTTAAGGCGCCTGCCGATCTCATATTTTTCAAACTCATGCACCATGAGGGCATACTTATAGTCAAGCACCTTGCGTTCGATTTCTGCTTCGTTGAACTCTATCTTCGAAGACGCCTTGGCAATCATGAGTTGCTTTTTTATCCAACTATCAACGTACTTCTCAACCAGCTTGACACTGTCTTCAGGGGACAAATTTTCAGGGGCAATACCAGTGAGGTCAGCTTTATAGAGGTACGTGTCGAAGACACGTGCTACGGGAATTTCCTGAACATTGGCTTCTTCTCCTGATTTTAGCTTTATAAACTCGCAGCTATGCAGCAGAGAAAGGATGAGTACGAGAGGAAGGTATTTACTTTTCATTAAGTTGTTTTACTACATTTTTCCAAGCCCTGGCGTTCACTTTTACGCTATACTTGGCCTTCAGCTCATTTAGCCACGTGGTTTCCAGAAATTCCTGATAGTCTGAAACCACTTTGCCTTTGACCTCTCCGAGCTCTTTTCGGGCAGGTTGCTGTATATTTTTTATATACAGAATTTTCGAGAAGGCACCGTCGTTGACGAAATGAATCCCCGCCTTCCAGTATTCTTTGGGAACGAGGTTATTATCTTTTTCAAGCAGAGTACTTGAAACCTTCAAAGATAGCGTATCCAGACCATTGAAATATTTTTCTAACACACTTTTTGATTGGGTAAGTAATTCAATTTGAGATGAGTTGATCTCATCTTTGATAAAACGAACCCTTGAGGCCTCATCGGGAAATGCTGTTTTTATTTCCCGGACCGATTTTTCATTTGCATAAATAGATAGTCTCAGGGAGTCAATCGAATTGAATACCTCTGCAAGGCCCGCCTTGGCTGCTCCCCATTCTGATGAGGTGCCAACTGTGTATTTTCTTAACAGGAACAAGGTGTCGATGGAAGAGCTCATCAGGCTTTTCAGCACTTTATTTTCGCCTTCAATGCTCAAGACGTCTGCCCGTTCATTCCATGTATAATCACCCCGGTGTTCGGAGAAAAAGCTGCTCAAACCCACAGTATCCGTGTTGGCCATCTGCCACACCTTTTCGTTCATTACCTCAAACAGCAGGGTGCCATCAAAATACTCGTTGTATAAAAACCTGTAAGCGGAGTTAGTAGCATAGAGTTGCTGTAGCTCGATGCCTTCTAGCTTCTCCAGCAAGAAGCTGTTCCAAAGCTCATCAGCATACTTTTCAGCTGTTAGGTTGCTGCCCTTCTTTTGGTTTATCTCCACATACCGGAAGAAATCTTCTGTTGTTAGTTGGCTATTGGCAGCGTTAACCAACACTTTTTTCAATTCTGAGCCTTTGGAGTCGTAAGACCAATTGCCTTCAATGATCCTGCCGTCTATCAATGAAAAGGCGGCCCTTTTCGGTTCAAGAAAAATCTTCACATTTAGTCGGCTGATCAAACTATCAATAGTTTGATCATTTCTACTGGAGTAGCGGTCATCGCCCGAAATGCGTGATTCAATCATTGTCCTTACCTCTTCCAAAGGCGGCACGGGCTTCTTCTCTACCAGTTTGATGATGTGCCACCCATTTTGCGCCTTGAGAGGATGAGAGATGTCGCCGGGTTTATCCAAACCACTTGCTGCAGTATAAAATGACGCTGGCAGTTGCCTGAATGTTAACCAGGGCAGCTCCCCGCCTTTGTTTTTATTAGAACCTTCATCACTGTATTGCGCCACCAGGCTGTTCCAGTCTTCACCTTTGTCAAGTTTTGCCTTTACCTCTGCAGCTTTAGCGTACGCCAATGTTGAGTCGGCATTCATTTTGAAAAAAATATGTGCCAGCTTAATAGACCCCAGGGCTTTTCGCTTCGCATGGACATAAACAATGTGATAGCCAAACGACGTTTTGAAGGGGTCAGATACTTTACCGGCGGCAGTTTTGAAGGCTGCATTTTCGAATGGGTACACCATTTGGAAGGCGCCGAAATAGCCCAGATAGCCATTGTTTTGTGCGGCCGACGGATCCTGCGAATACTGTTTGGCCAATGTGGCAAATGATTCACTGTTGCCTACCCTTTTTTTGATGTCAAGAAGAAGGTTGTAGGCTTTGAGGGTATCTTCAGGTGAGGCATTCGCTGGAATTTCTATGAGGATATGGGAAGCCTCCACCTCCTCCAGAGTGCGGCTGTAAGCTTCTCTGACCAGCTCCTCGTTAATGAGGTTTTCGGTCCGGTAAGGTTTTGCCAATTGTTTTTTGTAACCAACCATTTCCTCCACGAAAGCTGGTTTTTTATCATAACCAAGTGCTTTTGCCTCTTTTACCTTGAGCCGAAAGTTCACATAGAGTTTGAAGTAGTCGTCAAGCTCTTGCTCTGTAAAAGAACCAGAAGTTGCCTGCCGGTTTTTGTTGAAGGCATAGAGGAATTCTTCCGTAGAAAAAGCTTCATCCCCAATCGTAAAAAGGGGATCTTCTTTTTGGGAGAAGGCGGGGTTTGATAGGCCAAACGAAAAAATGAAAAGGACGAAGAGGGCTCCCTGGGGCTTCATTATTCAGCTAGAAGTATTTGTTATTGCTTTTTAAAATCCTTGGTGAGCCGGCAAACATTGTAACCATTGGACTGATAGAATTCGATTTTATCCATGATTCTGTTTACAAGCATAAGCCCAATGCCTCCCTTTTTCTTGGTTCTGATAATATCTGAGAGGGAGGGCTCTTTGTACTGTGCCATGTTGAAAGCTTCACCGTGGTCTTTTATTTCGAAAACTGTTGTTTTGTCTGCTTTGAATTCAACCGAGATTTCAATGGATTCGTTGGCATCGCACCCATGCGAGTGAATGATAAGGTTGGCGCACACCTCATCCACAGCAAGCACAACCTTGTGACTTTCCACATCGGAAAGGCCATGCTGCCTCAGCAAATCGTCAATAAATTGACGGATCTCCTGAAGTTTATCAGTACTGCACGATGCCTTATAATTATATAACATTTAATAAACCCTTAGCGGACTTTTCATCATCAACAATTTTTAAAAGCTGATCGAGACCTAAAATTTGAAAAACATGGAAAACCTTATCCTGTAAGCCGAAAATAACCATGTTAATCTCCTTTATTTCCAGCTCTTGTATGTAAGACATAAAGACTCCCAGCCCTGCAGAAGAAATATAATTAAGCCCAGAGCAGTCGATCATTATTTTTTTATACCCATCAGATACTGCGTTCTGAATTGTTGTGTCGAGTTGAATAGATGAGCTCGCATCTACTTCGCCTCCAACACTAATGCATACATATTCTTTGTCTTCTGCTGTAGAGATTTCAATCATTTTTTAGTTTTTACGGATTCAACACTTTTAACGTTTTCATGCCCAGAGAACTTTACGATGAGCATGGTATAATCATCGTCCAACGACCGTTTTCCACAGAAATCGTATAAATCATCAATGATCCCGTCCTTTATTTTGTCGGGTGATAGGTTAGCATGCTTAAGTAGAGAGGTGCGGAGGCGATCGTACCCAAATTCCTCCTGGTTCTGGTTAGTGGCTTCCGTAATACCGTCGGTGTATAATACGAACACATCCTCCGGCTTGTAGTAGAACTCATTAACCTGAACATAGTCTTCGAAGGAAGAGTTTCGCAATATTCCCAGCCCTAGCCCCTTGTTTTTGAAGAAGCTGGTCTCCCTTGTACGGCCATCGAGGTATAAGGTTGGGCAGTGGCCTGCTCTGGTGAACCTTACTACTTTACTTTTTGTGTCGATTATGAAGTAGGAAGCCGTAATGAATGAGGTTTTCTCAAGGCACCGGCTTAAGGCGCTATTGGCCTGCACCATAAATTCTTTTGGCTCCAGATCCAGCTGTGCAAGGCTATGGAAAATTCCCTTCATCTGGCTCATATGGAAGGCAGCTGACGTGCCTTTGCCAGAAACGTCGGCGATGATAAGGGCTACTTTATTGTCGTTGATGCGGAAGGTGTCATAGTAATCGCCCCCTACTTCGTCGGCAGCCATAGAAAATGCCGTGATGTTGTAGTCGTGGTTTTTGTCAAGGGTTTGTGGTAAAAGACTTTTTTGAACCCGTGAGGCAATTTTCAGCTCTTCCTTGTACCGTTCGTTTTCCAGAGCTTCCGTTAGCAGCCGGAAATTTTCAATCGAAATGCTCGCCTGGTTGACGTAAGTGTTGATGATGTCGATCATTTCCTTGTTGAAGGAGTCGTCGACCTCTTTCAGCAAGGCAAGAGTGCCGATTTGTTCATTTTTAACAATAATGGGGTACACCAGAATCGACTTGAACGGCACTTTTTTAAGCGTAGCCGTCAGTTTTTGGCTGGTGGGGTTTCTTTCCAGCTCAGAGTTGAGAATTCGCTTCAACGTGCTGTTTTGCGCAGCCTCCTTTATTTTGTCTATAAGGTCAGGGTTCAGGTTCCTTACCAATAGTTCCTGTTTGCCGGCCTTTGTGTCCGTGATCTCCAGCCAGGCAGCGTCTGCAAACACCGCACTTACAGCGCTATCAAGTAATATTTCGAAGACTTGCTCTTCTTTTTGTCCGGTTGGGATGGTTTGGCTCAACCGCTGGAAATTGATGACCTCTTCCAGTTTGCTCTCAAAAACGGAGGAAGTGGGGAGGTTGAACAGGATAACAAGGACAGAAAAAACGGAGTAAATGAAGATGAAGGCGAAGACTGCCAGCACGAACACATTGTTGAGGAGGTCGGTGATCAGCACGGACTCATTGGAATAACCAACCAGGCTCATGAAGAAGTACCACAGATAAATGATGACCAGCAGTAGAAACAAGATGCTTTTCCACTTTTGCTTAAAATTGAGATAGGCGACCCATTTTAAGTTGACAGACAAGATCAGCCCAATGCCAACGAGCAAGAGAATTACCGTGTTAAAAGGAACGTCGAACAACTTGTAGCCGGAAAACTCAAAGCCAAGGCTCAGAAAAAGGAAATATTCGAAGAACTGCCAGGTGCGCAGAAGCTTCTTGGATTTTTGATAGAGGATCAGCCTTTTCCAAACGATGAAGGTGGAAATCAAAAACGATAGAATGAGCCCCAGGTTGACCAGGTAAAAGAAGTTGATCAACAGAATATTTTTGGTGAGCATGGAGCCTCCAAAAACGTAGAAAAAGAACTTGATCGACAGTGAAACGATGGTAGTAAGAAGGCCGGTTACAAATACACGCCACAACAAATCGATAAAATTGATGCTCTCTGCTTTACCAATGCTGTAGCGATAATAAACCCCAACAGACAAGATAAAAAGGATGAGAAAAGCGTGGGGTAAGAACTGCGGTATGCCCAGAGAGGCGTTGTTCTTCTGATCGAAAAGGATCGACAGGTTGGTCAATAGCAGCAGCGTCCAGAATATAATTCCGAAGGCTATGCTAAGTCTGACGATGCTTTTGTTCGACAACATCCAATAGTGTTACACCTGTTTGACAGGGCAATTTAAATAAATCACTAATTACTGTAAAAATATAAAAGCTGCCCAAAGACAGCTTTTATTATACCATGTTGATAACTGTTATCTCGACGAATAATTGGGAGCCTCTCTGGTAACGGCGATGTCGTGCGGGTGACTTTCACGAACACCAGCGGCTGTAATTTTAACAAATTGGGCTTTCTGAAGATCTTCGATGCCAGCAGCTCCGCAATAACCCATCCCGGCTTTCAGTCCGCCCACGAGTTGGTACAGCACTTCCGAAACCAGGCCCTTGAATGGAACCCGCCCCACAATGCCTTCCGGCACCAGCTTTTTCACGTCGTCCTCAGCGTCCTGGAAGTAGCGGTCTTTAGAGCCACTTTCCATTGCTTCCACTGAGCCCATGCCGCGGTATGTCTTAAACTTTCTTCCTTCGTAAATAATGATCTCGCCAGGTGCCTCCTCTGTTCCAGCCAGTAGCGACCCGATCATGATGCTGCTGGCACCACCTGCAATAGCTTTCACAAGGTCGCCAGAGAAGCGCACACCACCATCGGCTATAACGGGCACTCCGCTGCCTTTGATGGCCTCTGCGGACTCTACCACTGCTGACAGCTGAGGTACGCCCACGCCAGCTATGATTCTGGTGGTGCAGATACTGCCCGGGCCAACGCCTACTTTCACAGCGTCGGCACCTGCATCAACAAGCGCTTTGGCCGCTTCGCCAGTAGCAATGTTTCCAACAATCATGTCGAGGTCGGGATAGGCCTTCTTCACCCTTTTGGCGGTGTCAATAACTCCTTTGGAATGACCGTGTGCGGTGTCAATACTGATTACGTCCACGCCAGCTTTTATCAACAAATCAACCCGATCCAAAATGTCTTCGGTAACGCCTACCGCAGCGCCCACTCTAAGCCTGCCAAACTCATCCTTACATGCGTATGGACGATCTTTTTTCTTTAAAATGTCTTTATAAGTAATTAAGCCACTCAGCCTGCCTGACTTGTCAACGATGGGAAGTTTCTCAATTTTAAACTCCTGCAAAATGTCCTCTGCCTGCGCCAGGTCGATGCCCACATCTGCTGTAATCAGCTTACCGGTGGTCATCACGTCCTTTACAGGTACGTTCATTTTTTTCTGAAAGCGCAAATCCCGGTTGGTAATGATGCCTACCAGTTTTCTGTCACCATCAATGACCGGGATGCCACCAATCTTGAATTCACGCATGATGGCGACGGCATCGCCTACAGTCGAGTTCACATCAAGTGTGATGGGATCGAGGATCATGCCACTTTGAGAGCGCTTCACTTTTCGAACCTGCTCTGCCTGGGCCTCTATCGACATGTTTTTGTGAATGAAACCAAGACCACCTTCCAAAGCCATAGCAATGGCAAGAGAATATTCGGTGACCGTGTCCATAGCCGCAGACACCAGAGGCACATTAAGTCTGATATTTCTGGTAAGTTGCGTCGAAGTATCAGTCTGGCGTGGAAGTACTTCAGAATACGCTGGGAGTAATAGTACGTCGTCGTAAGTGAGCGCTTCGTACTTGAACTTGGAGTTGTTGAGGGCCATTTGCAAATAATAATTTACGTGATATTATTTGCGGGGCAAAATTAAAGATATTAAAGATTATTCGGAACGGTTAGTTCGAAATTAATTTTAACGAAAGAATATTTGGGCATGGAGTGGTTTCTGGAAGGATTGAAAATTGGCGTGCAACAAATGACCTGGCTGGAAGCAATAGCCGTATTCTTTGGGCTTTTGAGCGTCTGGTATTCCATGCGGCGAGACATTTTGGTTTTCCCTACCGGAATAGTAAGTACCATCATTTTTGTCTATATCTGCTTTCCGGCCAAGCTTTATGCCGACATGGCCATCAATGTTTATTACACTGCCATGAGCGTGTATGGATGGATTCTCTGGAGTAAAAAGACTCCCGGTGAAGAAGCCCTTCCTGTTAGCTATAACAGCCAAAGAGAAAATGTAATTACAGCCTTTTTCCTGATTGGATCATTTGCCTTCTGGTATTACATTCTTACCCAACATACCGATAGTGACGTGCCCTTGTGGGACTCTTTGACCACGGCCATTTTCATAGTGGGCATGTGGCTCATGGCAAAAAAGAAGGTGGAAAACTGGGTGGCATGGATTGTAGGCGACTTGATTTCCGTGCCACTTTACTTCTACAAAGGACTATTACTGGCCAGCTTTCAGTTTTTCATTTTTACAATAATTGCAGTGATAGGACTTGTTGCATGGATAAATGATGTGAAGCAGCAAACGAAGGAGGCCGTATGACCAAAAGGATTGGCATTATAGGCCCCGAATCAACTGGCAAGTCAACTTTGAGCCTCCAGCTGGCAGCCCATTTTCAAACACAGTGGGTACCCGAGTTTGCCAGGCAATACCTTATAGACATTAATCGACCGTACGAGGAAAGTGATTTGTTGACCATTGCAAAAGGTCAGAAAGCGAAAGAGGAGCAATTATTTCGAGGCGCCAACAACTTTTTGTTTTGCGACACCACACTTATCGTCGTTAAGGTGTGGAGTGAACACAGCTATGGCCGATGTGATCCCTGGATTGCAGAGCAGGTTGATCAAATGAAATATGATTATTTTTTCCTTACCGATATCGACATACCCTGGGTGGAGGATCCACTGAGGGAACATCCACACATGCGGGATTATTTTTTTGACATTTATAAAAGCTATCTCGAAAAGGAAGGCTTTCCCTACTCGTTAGTGAGTGGTAATGAGGAAGAAAGGCTCCAATTGGCCATTGCGAAAGTAGGCTCGTTGATTGTCTGAAATAGGTTTCATTTCAGGGCTGTCGGCTCCATCGATTTGATTCCTATCTAAATTCTTCCTTACCTTAGTAGCGTAATTTTACCAGGGGTGCCCTATCTGCCAGTAGGCGGAATAAGTTCGGGCTGAGATTATACCCTTTGAACCTGATCCGGGTAATGCCGGCGCAAGGGAAAGGAGGTGAAACGTTAAGGTGGCAGAAACCCCTTGATGCCACTGATGTTTAACCGAAAAATTTAAGGTACATGTTTAACAAAAAAATGTTGGGCGTCAGCTTATGGCTGGCACTGACGGGTGTGTTCGCAGGAGCGAATGCCGATGCCCAGTCGCTTTCAGGCAAAGTGACTGACGCAGAAACGAATGAGGCCCTACCGGGGGCTAATGTGGTCATTGTAGGGAGTGGAAAAGGAGTTTCCACCAATAATTTGGGTAACTACTACCTGACAGGACTGCCGACAGGGCAGGTGACTATCAAAGTGTCTTTTGTAGGGTATGAAACGGTTGAGAAAGCAATTTCACTTGGTACAGATGAAGTCATGAACTTTAGTCTTTCCAAAGACCTGCTGCTCGATGAGGGCATCATTGTGTCCTCAACACGGGCCAATGAGAAAACGCCGATGACATTTTCCACTATTTCCAACAAGGAAATAAAGGCACAAAACCTTGGCCAGGACATGCCGATGTTGGTCAACTGGTCGCCATCGGTGGTGACAACTTCCGATGCAGGTGCTGGAGTTGGTTACACCGGCATCCGGATCAGAGGAAGCGATGCTACCCGGATCAATGTGACCATTAACGGTGTTCCGCTCAATGATTCAGAGTCGCATGGCACTTTCTGGGTCAATACGCCTGACCTTGCCTCGTCTACCAACAATATTCAGATCCAGCGGGGTGTGGGTGCTTCGACCAATGGAGCGGGTGCGTTTGGTGCCACCATCAACCTCCAAACTTCCATGCCCTCCACCGAAGGTTTTGGAGAGATCAACAACTCTTTTGGCTCTTACGGAACAAGAAAACACAACATTGTGTACAACACCGGTCTCATCAAGGACCACTGGTCGTTTGAAGGCAGGCTGTCAAAAATTGCTTCCGACGGTTATATCGACAGGGCGTCGTCAGATTTACAATCTTATTTCCTTTCCGGAGGCTATTACGGCAAGAAAACCATTGTGAAAGCGCTTGTGTTTGGAGGCAAAGAAGTTACCTACCAGTCGTGGTGGGGTACGCCTGAAGCGAGACTCAACAACGACGAGGAGGGCATGCAGGAGGTGATCGCCAACAACGGGTATTCGCAGGCTCAGGCAGACAACTTGCTGAACTCAGGCCGCACTTTCAACTACTATCAGTACGACAACGAGGTTGATAACTACCAGCAAGACCACTACCAGCTTCACCTGACTCACCAGCTGAGCAAAGAGTGGTCGGTTAACGGTGCATTGCATTACACTTATGGACGTGGCTACTATGAGCAGTACCGGGAGGGCGACGACTTTTCTGACTACGGGCTCGACCCGATCGTGATAGAAAACACTACCGTTGAGACCACAGATTTGATTCGCCGTCGCTGGCTTGACAATGATTTCTACGGGTTTACCTATAGCATCAACTACAGTGGCGAGAAGTGGCAGACAACGTTGGGCGGAGGCCTCAATGTGTACGATGGAGATCACTTTGGCGAGATCATCTGGGCCAGATATGCAAGCAATTCCGAAATCAGAGACAGGTATTACGAAAGCAATGCGCTGAAGAAGGACTTCAATAGCTACCTGAAAGCCAACTATCAACTTACCGACAGGCTGAATGCCTACGGCGATCTGCAAATCCGTACGATTGGCTACACTACCGAAGGGGTTGACAGCGACCAGGCCGCTATTGATGTGGACGAGAATTTCTTCTTTTTCAATCCAAAGGCAGGCCTTACTTATGCCCTTGAAGGGACTTCCCAGCTTTACGCTTCTTACAGCGTTGCCCACAGAGAGCCTATCCGAAGCGACTTCATTGATGCTCCAGCTGGAAAAGTGCCGGCACCCGAAACGCTGGGTAACTGGGAAGCCGGATACAAAACGGCCGGTAAGCGCTACTCGGCTGGTGCCAACCTCTATCTGATGGACTACAAAGATCAGTTGGTATTGACTGGCGAGGTTAACGACGTGGGCTCGTCCGTCCGTACTAATGTAGCCGACAGCTACCGGGCTGGGCTCGAACTACAGGGCTCCGTACAGCTAACCAACCAGCTAACCTGGAACGCCAACCTGACTTTGAGCAGAAACAAAATCAAAGAGTTCACTGAAGTGCTTTACGACTACGGCACCAACTTTGACGAATACAACGAGATCAGAAATGTCTACAAAAACACTGACATCTCTTTCTCTCCCAATGTCGTTGCGGGGTCTCAGCTTTTCTACCGCCCGATTCCCGCCTTTGAAGCAGGGCTGCTTACCAAGTATGTTGGCCGTCAATACATGGACAACACGCAGATGGAATCCCGCTCTATCGATCCCTACTTTGTCAATGATCTCCGGTTTACCTATGAGTGGAAACCAGCATGGGTAGAAAGAATAGGCCTCAGCTTGTTGGTGAACAACGTATTCAGCACGCTGTACTCCTCTAATGGATATACCTTCGGATACTTCGGGGGCGCTTATGAGGTGCGAGAAAACTACTATTATCCTCAGGCAACGAGGAACTTTCTGGCAGCTTTATCTGTGAGGTTTTAATGGAATTCATTCCGTTTGCTGAAGCCAAAAAACTTGATCACCATCAGGTGATTGGAGTAGACTGCTTCCTTCCTGGCAGGCTCAATTTGAGCCACTGGAGGGGAGCGGGCCCTCCTGCTGAACTTGCCGAGGACACCAGTGCTGCCATTGCCATCAACGCTTTGGTGAAGGGCGCTGTGCCGGAGGCGGCCAGGTTTGTCACGAATAACCACTTCGACGTAGACGGGTTTATTGGCATTTGGTCTCTGCTGAATCCAGAGCTGGCGCTAAAGCACCAGCATTTGTTGAAGGCAATGGCTTTGCTGGGAGATTTCAGGGAGCTCCCGGAAGACGCAGCGCTCGCTGACCAGGCGCTGAAACTTGTGGCGTGGCTGAATAGTGTAGAAAAGAAAAAGTTTTATGCCCCTTTCGGAAAAGCCTACCTGGAAGAAGAGGCCTGCGTAGAAAAGTACACCTTCTTTTTGCCAGCGTTTGAAAAGGCTTTGAATGACCCTGAGGTGTTTCGCAAAGATTGGGAAGAGGAATATCAACTGGCCAATCAACACTTATCGCTGTTGGCCAGCCAGGGCAGTGTGGAGTTCTATGAAGACATACGGCTTCTTGTGGTTCATGCTCCAATGCCTCTTCATTATTATGCTCTTTTCGGGAAATCGGCGCAGACAGATATGGTGCTGACCATTTACCCGGGAAACCAGTTTGAGTTAGAGTATAAATACACGACATGGGTAGACGCCTACGGCCGAAACCCTTACCCGAGAATTAACTTTCAGCTGCTTATTGAGAAGCTAAATGGCCTGGAAACTACCGGTGAGAAGTGGACAGGTGCCGATGTGACAGACACCGGGCCTATTCTTCGGCTTGGCCCTTCTATTAAAGACAAGGAAATACGTTTTGATCACCCTTTTAACAGGCGGTTCTACTCATCATCCATTGCTCCGGAGTTGCTGGAAAATACTGTCATTTCTTTTTACCGCAAGGCTTGTCAGTCGACAAAGCCAAAGGAAATATGGACCTGGGCGGAGATTCGACAAGTGAACGACAACCTTATGAAAACGTGGAAGAAATAGTCATCTTCGTGTTTTTGTAAATCACTGCTAATGTCTTCACACCATATCGTTCGAGATGAGCAGGAACCAGCTTTGCTGGCGCTGAATGCCGCATGGCTTCGCAACGAAACGCTGGCAAGCTTGCTGGAGTGGAGCCCGACGATTGTGGTGCCCGCCGGAGAGGTGGAGGTGTTAACCACCCTGGGAATCAAGCCCGATGTAGTGGTGGCGACCCATGAAGAAAAAATTCAACACGCCGCCGTCTGGGAAGCTTTCGCCCCCTTGACCATTTTGGAAAGAATAAGTGAACAGAATGATGTCATTGCTGCCCTTCATTACCTTTTGGCAAAGAGATACAAGGCGGTTAATATTTTTGCCTCTCCTTTTGATTTATCCCTTTCGGAGTTAGCACTCTTTTTCGCCAATATGGACATTGTTTTCTATTGTGAAACGAGCCGTTGGCTGTGGATCCGACAAGGGAAATACAGCAAATGGCAGCCAGCAGGCACCCAGCTCAGCGTAAAGTCGCTGGATGAGCCACAGGAGTTTATGTGGAGCGGGTTTACTGCAAAGCCATCCAAGCAACTTTTGGACAAGGCGACTCTTTCCGTTGAGAAGGATAGCTTGGTTTATATTCAATCCGGGCAGGCTTTTCTTCTTGAGGAACAGCTTTAGCCGACCTGCCCTCTGACCATCCGGTCTTTGCCATTGATGTCCTGCCGCAGTTCGATTTGAGAGTAACCCAATGAATCGAGCAAATCTTTTATTTCCGGGCCAAAAGCTTCGTTGATCTCGAAGTAGAGCCAGCCTTCCTTTTTCAAGCCTGTTTTGGCCAGCGTTGCAATTCTTTTGTAAAAAATAAGCGGATCATTGTCGCCGACAAACAGGGCCAGGCTGGGATCAAATGCCAAAACGTTTTTGCTCATTAAAGGCTTTTCGGAAACTCTGACATAAGGAGGGTTACTAACTATGATATCAAAAGCCCCTTTATCGATCGTTGCCTCCAGAATATTGACTTGTTTAAAATGTACCTCAGCTCCCAGCCGACCCGCATTCTTTCTGGCAACTGCCAAGGCTGGTTCGGAAACATCCCAGCCCTCACATTGAAAGGTTGGCATTTCCAGCTTAATGCTGATGGGGATGCAGCCACTGCCTGTACCTATGTCCAGGAGGCTGATCTTGGTTGGCTTCTTTTGAGAATTGATAATCCAGTGAACCAACTCTTCTGTTTCGGGTCGGGGAATCAGCACATCTTTGTTCACAAAGAATTTTCTACCGTAGAACCATCCGTAGCCCACCACATGTTGTACTGGCTCTTCATTTTTGAGCCTTTTAACTGCTTCGTCAAGCGTAGCCCTATCATCCTCGGATAGCTCCAGTTGTTTTTTTGCCAGCCTGTCGCCGGCAGTTATTCCCAGCACTCCCTCCAGCAAGTAGCCGGTGATGCTTTGTGCTTCATTGGCGCCACAAATCAGGATCAGTTGATTGGCCACTTCGGTGAATAGTTTGTCGGCAGAAGTAATAGCGGGGATAGGCAAGGCAATAATTTTTTTGTCTCACAATTTATGTCAAATTTATGAGGCAAATAGCAATTGATTTGGAACAACACCAGGTATTCATGCGGCGGGCCATTGAACTGGCGCAGTTAGGTTTGGGTAGTGTGAGCCCTAATCCACTGGTTGGCTGTGTAATAGTGAAAGACGGCCTGGTCATTGGGGAAGGCTGGCATCGCAAATATGGAGAGGGCCATGCCGAAGTAAACGCTGTGAATGCCGTAAAACATCCTGAGCAGCTTAAAGGCGCTACTGTGTATGTCACGCTTGAGCCTTGCTCTCACTTTGGCAAAACACCACCATGTGCCGATCTTTTGATAGAAAAAAATGTGGCAGAGGTGATAGTGGCTGTTGAAGACCCCAATCCGCAAGTCGCTGGGCAGGGTATCGCCAGACTGAAACAGGCCGGTATCCATGTGCAGGTGGGATTGCTGGCTGAGGAGGCCGAATGGATGAACAGGCGGTTTTTAACGGCCATGAAAGACCACAGGCCTTACATCATCCTGAAATGGGCGCAAACCATGGATGGTTTTGTTGCTCGGGAAAACCATGACTCGAAGTGGATCAGCAACGCCTATTCAAGAAAGCTGGTGCACAAGTGGCGGACGGAAGAGGATGCTATTTTGGTCGGCAGCAATACCGTAGTTTACGACAATCCACAATTGACCGCCAGGGACTGGCCAGGCAAAAACCCTGTGCGGGTAGTGCTGGATCCGGGTGACGAGTTGGATGGTAACTACCATGTGCTTGATGGCTCCGTTTCGACGATCATCTATACAACCATACGAGAGTCGCTGGAGGCTAACCTTGAGCTTGTAAAGGTCGACGCACATCACTACTTGTCGGAGGTGCTGGCTGATTTGCATAGGAAAAATATCCGATCGGTGATTATAGAGGGTGGAGCCAAAACGCTGGAATCGTTTATAGAAATGAACCTTTGGGACGAGGCCAGGGTTTTTTATGCGCCCACGACATTTACCACGGGCATAAAGGCTCCGGTTTGCGGAGGCACTATTTTAAGTAAGGAAGATATTTTGGGTGATACATTGATTATTTACACAAGAGACTAATGGCTGAAACTCTTTTTATTCCGCAGGAAGCGACTAAGCAAGACAAATACGAATCGCTTGTGCCTCAGGTTGAAGCGTTGATTGCCGGCGAGCCAGATCTTACGGCCAACCTGGCCAATATTGCTGCGGCTCTGAAATACGGAATGGGCTTTTTTTGGGTTGGTTTTTATATGGTCAAAGAAGACCAGCTGGTGCTTGGGCCGTTTCAGGGGCCAATCGCTTGTACCAGAATCAACCTGGGTAAAGGCGTTTGTGGCTCTTCATGGAAGGAGGCCAGAACCTTTATTGTGCCGGATGTTGATCAGTTTCCCGGTCACATAGCTTGCAGCGGCGATTCAAAATCGGAAATAGTGCTGCCAATCATTCGAGACGGAAAAGTGCTTGGCGTTCTTGATGTGGACAGCGACAGACTCAATGAGTTTGACGAGGTAGACCAGCGCTACCTCGAGCAAATCATTGATATGCTTCAAATCACTTCTTAACTACCAACGTGCTGGCAATCATATCATGAAGGCCTTGCTTCTTTTCTGTGAAGCCCGCCATGATATAACCAATGCCGAGGATCATCGAAGAAACAATCTTACCCAGGTTTCGGAGCAGGGCTTTTCCAAAATCGAGTTTGTTGCCTTCCATGTCGGTTACTTTTAGGCCAAGAGCTATTTTGCCCACGGTTGCCTGGTACTTACTTGACTCCATAAAAGAGTAATAGAGCACCTGAATGGTGAGAGTAATTAAGAAGGTAACGCTGGCAATGCTAGCGAGAGCGGCAAAAAGCCCTATCGCTTCTTCAGTGCTCATGGAATCGTCAAACAAGCCGGGTGTGGTGGCAAAGCCAAAACCCAGAGCGGCAAAAATTGGCAACAGAACAAAAGATTGGACTGTATAGACTATGATATAGTCAATAATGTAGGCCACAAAGCGTAGCCAAAATCCAGCATAATTAGTAGATGACATAGTATGTAAGGGTTGGTTTTTATGAAAAGATATAAATTTCTTTTCACTAAACCAGCGATCTGGAAGCGATATGCTTTAGGCCAGCCTGGCAATCACCGTTTTGCCGCCTGTAGTTTTGTCGTTGATGTTGACTTCAATTTTGGCGTCAAGAGGTAAAAACACATCGACTCTGGAGCCGAACTTAATGAATCCGAACTCCTCACCCTGGGTCAGTTGGTCGCCCTCTTTCACATACCACTTGATGCGGCGGGCAACTGCTCCGGCTATCTGGCGGAAGAGCACTTTCACACCCTTGTCGTTTTCCATGACCACAGTCGTTCTTTCATTCTCGATGCTCGACTTCGGGTGCCAGGCAACAAGGTATTTTCCTGGGTGGTATTTAAAAAAGCTTACTTTTCCTTTGATTGGAGCCCTGTTGACATGTACGTTAAGAGGCGACATAAAAATTGAAATCTGTATGCGTTCGTCTTTCAGGCATTCGTCTTCGGTGGTTTTTTCAATCACCACCACTTTCCCTTCGGCGGGTGCGTAAACAGCTTTAGGGTCTTCGGGAGTCACGCATGTTGGAAGCCTGAAAAACTGAAGAACAAGAAGGTAGATCACAATGCTGGCAGCAAGCACCAGGGTATGAATAAGCGACATTGCCACATAGTTGAAAACTACGTAGTTCAAGCCGATGAAAATAATCGCCATCACCAGCAATAATGTTCTACCTTCTTTGTGTATGGTCATCTTTCTAAAATCTACCTCTGAATTTATAAGTTTTAGCTACTTTATCGATGGCTACAATATAAGCGGCAATCCTTAAAGAAACATTATACTCCTGAGAGGTTTTGAACACGTTGTTGAACGCATCCTTCATGATCCGGTCAGACCGCCGGCTCACCCTGTCTGCAGTCCACTTATAACCAAGGCGGTTTTGTACCCACTCGAAGTAGGATACAGTTACCCCGCCAGCGTTGGCCAGGATGTCAGGCACAGCCATGATGCCCTTGTCGTTCAGCAAAGCATCGGCTTTGGCTGAAGTTGGCCCATTGGCGCCTTCCACAATCAGCTTCGCCTTTATCTGGTCTGCGTTGTGCACGGTAATCACATCTTCTTTTGCTGCCGGCACCAAAACGTCGAGGTTAAGGGTGAGCAGATCATCGCCCGCAATTTTTTCGGCACCTTTAAAGCCCTCAAGTGAGCCGTTATTGGCATTCCGATACTCTATGGCTTTGTTAATGTCAATTCCGCTGTCGTTGTAGTAGGCTCCGGAAATATCGCTCACAGCAACGACCGAGGCACCTCTTTCTTCCAGAAGTGTAGCGGCCCATGATCCTACGTTACCAAACCCTTGAACAGCCACTTTCGCATGGTAAGGATTAATTTTCAATTTCTCCATTGCCGCCAGCGCAGTAATCATTACCCCACGACCTGTAGCCTCAGTACGGCCCAAAGAACCGCCCAAAACCAGGGGCTTGCCTGTAACAACCGCATTCACAGTCATGCCCTGAGCACGGGAGTATTCGTCCATCAACCAGGCCATTTCACGAGGGCCCGTACCCATATCGGGGGCGGGAATGTCTCTGTCAGGCCCGAAGATTTCGACAAGGGCACCTGTATAGGCCCTGGTCAACCGTTCGATTTCGCCCGGCGACATATTGCGTGGATTACAGATGATACCGCCTTTGGCACCACCATAGGGAATGTCCACCACGGCGCATTTCCACGTCATCCAGGCGGCCAATGCTTTTACTTCATCCAGGTGAACGTCCATGTCGTAGCGGATGCCACCTTTAGAAGGGCCAAGAATGTTGGAGTGAATTACCCGATAGCCTTCAAACACTTGTACGCTGCCATCATCCATGGTAATAGGAAGGTTCACTATTACCTGCTTAACAGGCGACTTCAGCACGTTGTACACCTCATCATCCAGTCCAAGACATTTTGCTGCAATGTCAAACCTGGACATCATCGATTCGAAAGGATTTTCTTTGTCCTTTATCGGTGCCGGTTCTATGTAAGCCATAAAAATATAATAGGGTTAATGTGTTGTATTCGGTGGCAAAGCTACTAAAAGCAATAGAAAGTTTGCTCAAAAAAGCTGAAATGTACATTTTTTAGCAAAGGTGTCAAGTATCTGTGAAATGGGAGCTTAGCACACTGGTAAAATCAGAGAAGCCTTAGAAAAACGATAATAAAAGGCACGGATAGCAACAATCCATCAAAACGATCCAAAAACCCGCCATGCCCTGGAATACTTTTGCCTGAATCTTTTATCTCCATGCTTCTTTTGAAAAGAGATTCTACGAGGTCACCATAGGTTCCAGCCACAATGATGATAACGGAGACTGACAGCCATTCCCAGAGAGGCAACACAGTAAAGTACATGGAAAGGCCATAGGCCATTGCCAGGGAGGTCAGGGCCCCTCCCACACTTCCTTCCCAGGACTTCTTTGGAGACACTCTTTCGAAAAGTTTGGTTTTGCCAAAATTGACTCCGGCAAAGTAGGCACCGGTGTCGCTTGCCCAAAGTATTAGTAGCAATCCGACTATTATCTCCCAATGATATTCGCCCCTCGAGAAGGCAATAAAGTTAAGGAGAGCAAAAGGCACGGCTACGTAAATGATCCCCAGAAAGGTAAAACCAATGTTGGTAAATGGGTTCTTTTCGTTTTTCTTGTAGAGCTTGATAAAAAAGATGGTGGCCAGCAAAGGAAAAATAAGAAAGGCGTATTTACCGTCAATCTCTCCTGTTTCCACAAAGAAGGTGAGACAAAATATAATCGCCCCTATAAAGCAACCCAGGAAGCGCAGCGGCAAAATGCCATGAAGCCGCACGAGGTTGTAAAACTCCATTTGGGTAAGAAGAGTCAGGATAAAAAAAATGGCAAAATACGTGTAGGGGCTGTAAATAATCAGAAAGAGCAAGATAGGGGCTCCTATAACTGCTGCGATAATTCTTTGGGTTAGGTTGTTGAACCTATTCAAAATGGATGTCATCGTTGATCATTTTCACAGCGCTGAGGACATTCTCAGATGAAACATACACCTCATAGTTGCCCAACTGATAGAGAGAATCTTTTTTGCTAACTACCACAGCGGAAATATCATTTTCCTCTAGTACTGCCTTCACAATCTCTGCTTTGTGCTGTTGGTTATTAGTAAACACCTTTTGCCAGTTATCCATCAGCGTTTTCCAGGTTCCTGTGAAACTTAATAAAGAGGTAAGTGAGGGCAGCACCAATAATAAAGAAAAACCCTACTGTTTCCAAAGGCACCGTCTCTGTATCGTCGATGTTGAAGTCGACCAGGTCATTTTTGTAAAGGTAAAGCATCACCAGGCTGAAGCCATTGTTGAAGAAGTGCGCCAGCATAGCTAGCACCAGGCTGCCCGACCAGTAGAAAATATAGCCAAAAAGTGCCCCCAAGAACAGCCTTGGCACAAATCCATAGAATTGAACGTGGAAGGCACTGAAGAACAAAGCACTGATCCAAATAGCCGCATGCGGGTTTCGAACCAGTTGCTGAAGCCTGGTTTGAATAAGCCCTCTGAAAAGAAGCTCTTCACCAATGCCGGGTATAATGGCGACTACAAACAAAGCAACCAGTAGTTCGCCAAAGCCAGAGAAGTCGGTCAGGTATTCGGTAATCACTTTACGTTGTTCCTCATTCGTCTGCGCCCATTGCTCAAAGCCACTCATAAACTCCGGAAACTTCAGGTTGATGTTCCATTCTATAAAAAGACTGTTGACAACCATGAAACAGAAAGTGATCAGGATGGCATAGGTTAATGGCTGCCAATAGCGGGTGTCAACGGAAAAATAGGTGCTTACTTTTGTGCTTTGATAGAGTTTGACGTAGAGCAACGGCACCAGAATAAACGCTCCGAGCGACCCCACAGCCTGGGTGGTGTACAGCGCCACTTTGGATCGTGGGTCGCCCATGTCCGTCATGAGCCTCATTGTTTCTTCAAACCCCGTATTAAAAAGCAGCATCAGCGGCAACACGGAAATTATCTGAAACACGATCATTCCACCAAAACAAAATAAAACCAGCTGAAGCAGGCCAAGCCCCGGCCCCTTCAAATCTCTGATTTCAAGGAAACTATTGTACTTTTGCATCTTGTTAGATTAGCTGATGTAACACAACTGGTCACATTCGGCCCTAAAGGTAGACATACGGTGGTAAAAATAGGTAACATAGAACTGGGAGAATTCCCGCTTTTGCTCGCACCCATGGAGGATGTAAGTGATCCTCCGTTCCGTGCAGTGTGCAAAGACAACGGCGCCGACCTGATGTACACCGAGTTTATCAGCAGCGAAGGCCTCATCCGTGACGCCATAAAAAGCCGCAAGAAGCTCGATATTTTTCCTTACGAAAAACCCATTGGTATTCAGATTTTTGGTGGTGACGAGGAGGCCATGGCTATGTCGGCGAGAATAGTGGATGCCACACAGCCCGATATTTTGGATATCAACTACGGTTGCCCGGTGAAGAAAGTGGTCTGCAAAGGTGCGGGTGCCGGGGTGCTGCGGGATATTCCGTTGATGGTCAGGCTGACTCAGGCAGTGGTGAAGTCTACAAGCTTGCCAGTGACAGTAAAAACCAGGCTTGGCTGGGACGACAGTAGCATCAACATAGAAGAGGTGGCAGAACGACTTCAGGATGTGGGGATCAAAGCCCTGAGCATACATGGCCGAACCAGAGCGCAGCTTTACAAGGGTGAAGCCGACTGGACGCTGATCAGAAAGGTGAAGGAAAACCCCAGGATACAGATACCGATCTTTGGCAATGGCGACATTGACACTCCGGAAAAGGCGCTTGAATACAAGAACCAGTATGGAGTGGACGGCATCATGATAGGAAGGGCAGCAATAGGCTATCCATGGATTTTTAATGAGATCAAACATTTCATGAAAACCGGAGAAAAGCTGGCAGCGCCGAGCATGAAGCAAAGAATAGAGGTGGCCAGAAAGCACCTTAAGTTCTCTGTTGAATGGAAAGGTGAGAAGACAGGCATCCTGGAAATGCGCAGGCACTACACCAGTTATTTTAGAAATATCCCCAACATAAAGCCCTACAGGCAAAAGCTGGTAGAGTTCGAAGCCTATGAACAGGTTGATGAACTGCTTTGTGAAATGGAGCAGGAATTCATGAACGCTTTCGTGGAGGCATAGACAATATGAGCAAGCCAGCCAGCCAGATGAGTGACAAAGCACTCGCATGGCTTTTACTGATTACACTTTCTTTCATTTGGGGTAGCAGTTTTATTCTGATCAAAAGGGGGCTCGAAGTCTATTCTCCATTGGAACTTGGTGCCCTTCGTATAGTGACAGCGGGCTTGTTCCTTCTGCCGGTGGCAGTAAGCCGGATTGGTAAACTTTCGAAGCGGAACTGGCAGATTCTTCTTCTTGCTGGTTTTGTAGGAAGCTTCGGGCCGGCTTTTTTGTTTGCCCTCGCACAAACGCATCTCGATAGCGGGCTGGCAGGGTCGCTCAACGCACTTACCCCTCTTTTCACCATTTTGATAGGGAGCTGGTTTTTTAGTTCCACTTTCACCAGAAGGAATGCTATTGGCATTGCCATTGGCTTTGTGGGTACAGTACTTTTGATATTTGCCGGGAGCGATGACGGTATCTCAGGCTTCAATTTTTATGCGCTGTTTGTAGTGCTTGCTACCATCATGTATGCTACCAACCTGAACATCATCAAGGCGTATCTCGCAGACCTGAAGCCGTTGACAATTACCAGTGTTTCGCTGCTTATGGTGCTGCCTCTCGCACTGGTTATTCTGGCAAGCGCCACCGACTTCAGCACAAAAATCATTTATACAAAAGGAGCCTGGGAGGCCCTCGGCTATATAAGTATTCTGGGCGTTGTCGGGACAGCGATAGCGTTAATCATATTCAATAAAACAGTGCAGATTTCAACACCCCTGTTCACCAGTTCTGTTACTTATATCATACCACTCATTGCCGTGATATGGGGTCTTCTGGACGGCGAAAGATTGCTTGTCACCCACTATATAAGCATGGCGCTTATTCTTGTGGGTGTTTTTATTGGCAACAGGAGGTAGTCCGCCTAAAACGGGTTCACTGACAAGTCGATACCGAGCACCAGCTCCATCAAAAAATAGACCGAAAGCGTGATCAGCACCGTGCTGGCGAGGTTCAGTGCAAAGCCTTTTCGAATCATATCTTTCATTTCCACATGACCAAAACTAAATACAATGGCATTTGGCGGAGTGGCAATTGGTAGCATAAAAGCGCAGGAGGCAGCGAGTGTAGCGGCGATCATTGGCCCAAACGGATGCACGCCAATCGACTGAGAAAGGGCAGCCAAAATCGGCAGCATGATAGAAGCCGTGGCTACATTGGAAGTGACCTCGGTTAAGAAGTTGAGCATAAGGGCGATTATGAAAATAAGAAGCAGGAGGTTAACACCTTCGAGCAACGACATTTGCTGGCCAATCCATTCAGCCAGGCCAGACTCCTGAAAGCCAGCTGCCAATGCCAGCCCGCCACCGAACAGAACAATTATCCCCCAGGGGAGCTTCACCGCCGACTCCCAGTCCATGACCATTTTGTTCACTTCACTTTTAGCAGGCACCAGAAACAAAGCCAATGCACCGCTCATGGCAATGATGGTATCGTCAAGACCAGGAAGGAATTTTTTGAGAAGGAATGAGCTGGTTATCCAGGAAAAGGCAGTTAGGGTAAAGACAGCAAAGACGGCTTTTTCTTCCCAGCTCATTTTGCCCAGTTCTTTCAGGTCGTCCTCGATTTGCTTCCTGCCTCCTGCAAGGGGCTTTTTTGGCAGAGGGTAGGCCACCCTCACCATATACCACCAGAGGATTGTTAACAGAACGACAACAAGAGGCATCGCAAAAGCCATCCAAAGAGCAAAGGATATTTCGACATCGAAAAGCTGCTGAGCGATGGCGGAGAAGACTACGTTGGTAGGCGTGCCTATCAGTGTTCCCATGCCTCCAATGGAAGCCGCATAGGCAATGCTGAGCATGAGCGCCTTCCCTAAACTTGCCTTGAGCTTCACTTTGTCGGGCATGTCACTCTTGTCGATAATGCCTCCAAGCTGACTGATCAACGCTATGCCAATCGTCACCATCATGAGTGAAGTGGCTGTGTTTGAAATCCACATGGAAAGAAACGCCGTAGCGATGATGAAGCCCAGCACGATACCCCGGCTGTTGGTGCCCACCCATGAAATAATGGTGAGAGCGATTCTTTTGTGCAGGTTCCACTTCTCCATGGCAATGGCGATAATAAAGCCTCCCATGTAGAGGAATAAAATTTTATTGCCATAAGCGGCTGTTACTGTGTCGATTTTGGCGCCGCCAGTTAACGGCAGTATCACAATCGGCAATAATGAAGTGGCAGCCATGGGAATGGCTTCGGTTGTCCACCACGTAGCTACCCAGAGTGTGCAGGCCAAAACCGACCGGCCTGATTCGCTCATCCCTTCGGGCTGTACTATAAACTGGAAGATAATGAAAAGGACTGGCCCCAGCACGAGTCCAATTTTAGAAGCCAGCGATTTGCTTTCCATTCAGCGGATATATTTAGGTAGGTGCCTGAAATTAGAAAATAGCACAGAAAAGCCCAATCCTTTGATCAAAAGTATGAACAATCAATAGTGGCTGGCAAATTTTTCCCCGGCCAATATTGCCACCTTCAACTTGTTTTGAGGGGGAGGAAGCGGACAAGTTGCAAAAGGTGTGTACACGCAGGGTGGATTGTACCCCTTGTTAAAGTCCATCACCACTTCCCCACTGCTGTTTGGTTTTGTAGTATACATATAGCGGCCACCTCCGTACGTTTCTTCTCCCGTTGTTTCATCAGCATATGTCACAAAAAACTCATCACCCTCTTCTGTCACGTCGAGCGCATACTCCTCGCCATCTTTTTCAAACACAAGCCTGCCCGGGCTTGGCTGGTCATAAGTGATGCCAAGGATGTTTTGGATTTTCAGCACTTTAGGGGGATCGTACGGCTCAAATTCAGCGGTGATCACCCAATTTACATCCACAGGGTAGGAATCGATCGATTGAAGAGAGTCTAATTTTGGGTTTTCAAAATCCCGAAGGCGCACTGCCAGCTCATCACCTCTTTTAATGACAAACCAGGTAAGCGCCTCGTGGCTCATTTGCAGACTCATATGCATAGAGTCGTCATAAACCAACTGTAGGGCTGGGGCTTCCCATATTGAGTCTTTTCCCTCTTCTTTCATCATGACCACAGGCTCAGAAGGGGCCTCATATAGTACAGATTTGGTATTAGTCACTCGCAGCTTGCCTAAAAAAGCGGGTGCTTTTTCAGGAAATACAATCTTGTTGGACGAATCTGACCCAAAGGTAGACAAGCCCTTGTTAAGGATGTAAAGGCCTGCAAGGTTGACATAGCCGTTGGGGGCCTTTAGTTTTTCGATTCGTTCCTGTTGCCATTTTTGATGGGCTACTTTGTAAGCTGCAACTTCTTCCTCCGACATTTTATGGTCGCAAGAGGTCAAAAGAAATGACGTGATAAGCGATAAAAAAGAAAGACGGATAATTATCGTTGAGACTTTCATGGCTGGATTGGTCGGTAGACTATGCTTTTCCTTTTACGAGATAGTAATATCTGACGAATTATCGAAGCGAGATGCTGTGGGTGGCAGTCTTTGCTTGAAAGGTAACTGAAGCTTCTTCGAAATCAGGGGGGCCAAGTACCCCCATGGAATCATTTCCAAAACCATAAGGTTCTTTTGGTATGCCGAAAAGGCCAGTGTCAAGCTTGCCGTTTTCATTCTCGTCGTGAAACACACTAATGGCATAAGAGCCGAAGGGAAGACTTGTGAATTGCACCCGGGCCGACTCTCCGCTTACCTTTTCTACCTTGCCTTTGTAAAGCTGATCCGTAAGAAAATTCTCTTTTAAATCGTAAAGGGCCACACGAATGTCGCCCTTTACGTTTTTTATTCCTTTGATCTCCACAGTAAGAGTACCTGATGAATCACTTTGGAGCCAATTCAAAAGAAGGCTTACAACTACGACTATCACTTTTCCACTACACGGTCAAAGTCAAACTCGTCCATGAATTTCTGCGCCTCTTTAAGGTTTTGGAACTCGAAGGATTTAGATTCACCGTCTTTGGCATGAATCTCCACCTTGATCAGGATCACTTTTTTACCGGACAAAGGATCATCAACAAACGTGGCGTTCTCCGGTACGATAAACTGGCCGTCTTTTCTAACCAGCCCCAATTTTTTGTCTTTGTGCTTTATGCGGTTACAGTATGAGCATTTGTAGTGTTGAACAATTTTGCCTTCCTCTGTTTCCGTGGCCTCGCTGATGATTTCCTCGCTTTCAAGCTTCAGCGTTTGGAAACCACACCTGTCGCACTCTATCGCAATGAGGTTGCCCGGATACTTTTCAATCTTAGTTTCGCCTGTTTCCTGATCTATCCATACGTCGTAATCAACACTGAAGATGTTCTCTTCCGCCTGCATCCCCTCGTCAAGGTAAACGTCCTCCTCTTCTTCACTAAGCAGCTTCATTTTGTTGCCAGTTTTAGGATTGACCCGGGGAGTATATCTGAACTTTTTCAGCCTTTTCGATTGGGCCGTAGGGTAGTAGAATTTAAGGATGAGAAAAGCAACATAACCGTACAAAGTACCTATGGCAATGGTGATAAACAGCCTAACGAAGAACCACACAAAGTTCAGTTCGACTGTCTCGTCTTTGTAAGTGTTGGCATACGCTGTAATGGCCAGCGCAATGCACAAATGCATCACCCAGAGGAGCTTTGATTCATACTTGCTGGTAAAATCATACTTCTGCTTAAGCTCTTTAAAACTGGAAATGCGAAGCTTTGTAATGATGTATATAATAACTGCGAGAGCAATCAATATATAGGCTCCATTTTCCATGAAGTTGTGCCAAGCAAGAAGAAATCCCGACGCCTGTTCTTCCATAATTTTCGTTTTAATTAAGGTTCTAATTCAATATTACATAAATTTCATTTACCAAGTAAAATCAAGTTACCTGAACTCTAATAACACATCAAAATAATTATACCCCATGGCCTGGAAAAATATGTCGACCATCGCTCCCAGATACGCTGAGGCTGATAATGTTGCAGATGTTTTTAAGCCTGCGCTTCCTTTATCGACCCGTATTACTGTGGCTGGGGCGGGTGCCTTTGGCGGGTGGACAGCGCTGAATTTGCTTGGGCTTGGCTACAAAGTAACGCTGTTTGACCCATGGGGTGCAGGCAATTCCCTGTCAAGTTCCGGTGGAGAAACAAGGTTGATGAGGAGCGTATATGGAAGCAATAGCTTTTATACGAAGCTGGCCAATGACTCGTACGATATGTGGCTGGAAACGGAAGCCTGGGAAGGCAGAAAATTGCTGCAAACCACAGGCAATTTGTGGATGGTGGGTGAAAATGACAATGAAATGCGGAGTGCTGTCGCCCAGATGGATGGTTTGAACCTTCCCTACAAGATTTTCAAAGCCAGTGAAGTACCAGATCGATTTTCGTATATCAATTGCTCCGACCTTTCGCACCTGATCCTGGAAGAAAAAGCTGGTGTGCTTAAAGCCAGGGAAAGCTGCCAGGCGGTGCTGGAAAAATTTGTCTCTGAGGGAGGGCAATATGTTGCAGAGGCGCTAAAGCCTGGCGTGGTCAAAAATGGTAAAATAGGAACCTGTGAAACTTCATCAGGGGACAGGCATGAAACAGACATCTACCTGTTCGCTGTTGGACCATGGCTTAAGTCGTTGTTTCCGGAGGTGCTTGGACAAAACCTGGCTGTTACCCGGCAGGAAGTGCATTACTTTGGTTTGCCTGCTGCAAAAGCTAGTTTTTTTGAAGCAAATTTACCCAGCTGGATTGACATGTCCCATGATGGCGGCTTTTATGGCATTCCCGGGGGCTTTCAAAGGGGCTTTAAGGTAGCGTCTGACAAGCGGGGTCGTGAAATTGATCCAACAACCCAGAGCCGGATGCCAGAACAGCCGGAAGTAGAAAGGGCAAGGGACTATGTGCATCACAGGTTTCCCGGCCTGGGAAGTTTGCCGCTGGCCGAGTCCAGGGTCTGCCAATACACAAATACGCCCGATGGCAGTTTTATTCTGGATACGCATCCCGAAGCTTCGAACGTTTGGTTGCTGGGCGGAGGATCGGGCCATGGTTTCAAGCATGGGCCTGGCTTGGGAAAAATGGCAGCAAGTATTATCGTCGGTCAGCAGGGCCTCCCTACTTTGCTCTCACTCAGCAGGTTTAAAAGTAGTGGTTTGATAGTATAACTATTGTTATAAATTGGCGTTCAAATGAAAATATTGATGTATTTAGCTAAAGATTTGTCTAATACTATTCTAATAAAAGAGAATTAATGAATACCTATCGCTGGGGGATTGTTGGACTGGGGAGAATTGCCCACAAATTTGCGGAAGCGTTAAAAGTGATCCCCACTGCCCAGCTGGTAGCGGTGGCCTCCAGAGACAGAAAAAATGCGGAAGCTTTTGCTGAACGTTTTGAAGCAAAGACGTTTTACGACAACTATGAAGATCTCATCCTCGACAAGGAAGTTGACATAGTTTACATTGCCACTACACATCCGTCCCACGCATCGCTGGCCAAGGCCTGTCTGCGTTTTGGCAAGCCAGTTCTTTGTGAGAAGCCGTTCGCCATGAATTACCAGCAGGCCAAAGAGGTATATGAGGTGGCCCGTGAGTCAGGTGTGTTTATAATGGAGGCTTTGTGGACACGGTTTCTTCCGTCGATGAAGCGGGTGATTGAGATAGTGAAAAAGGAAGAGATCGGTCATGTTGTTTCTATCCAGGCTGATTTTGGTTTCAAAGCTCCCTATGATCCTGGAGCCCGGCTTTTCAACAAAGAATTAGGCGGCGGGGCATTGCTCGACGTGGGTATTTACCCTGTTTTTCTCACGACAGCTCTTCTGGGGGAGCCGACAAAAATACAGGCCAGCGGAGTGATTGGGCCAACCGGGGTAGATGAGCAGTGTGCCATGCTGCTGGAGTATGACAATGGGGCAATTGCCTGCCTTTCGTGCTCCATTATTTCAAATAATACTCAGGTGGCCAGCATCAACGGGTCGAAGAGTCGTATCCAGATTGATCAGCCTTTTTGGGGACAAACCAATATCAATATTTTTACCGATTGGAAGCCCCGGGGGCTTGTGAAGTTTGACTACCCGAGCAACGGCCTCAACTATCAGATAGCGGAAGTGCACAAATGCCTGGATGAAGGCAAAACAGAGAGCGATCTTTGGAGCTATGGCGACAGCCTCCTTGTATTAAAGACCCTCGACAGAATCAGGGAAAAAATTGGGTTGAAGTATGAGGCGGATGTTTAATCAAACAAATCCTCTTCCCGCTCCAGCATCAAAATAGCCGACTGCGGCACAATGAAGTACTTTTCTCCCTTGTAGTGCACCTCGAAGGCAGCCTTTTGCAGGAAAATAGCCATGTCACCTTCTTTGGCTTGTAGGGGCACGTATTTTACCTTATCCTCCTCGGCTTTCCACGGCTCGTCATCATCGGTTTGCATAGGGATGGGGTAGCCAGGGCCGGCTTTCACGATATAACCGCTTTGTATTTTTTCTTTCTCCTGCACTCCCGGAGGCAGGTAAAGCCCACTTTCGGTTTTCTCTGATTCCTTTTTTGGCTTGACCAATACCCTGTCGCCCACTATCACCAGCTTTTTCAGCTTGTTGTCTACTGTCAATTCCATTCTTTTTTCCTTCATCAGGTTTCAAAGTTACTCTTAAACCAAAAAATGCACAAAACAGTTTAGTCCATTGATCTGTCGATGAGCCTTTGGTCAAGTTGCCTGGTGGTTTTAGCTCCCAGCTCTCTCAACCGCTCGGTTTTGCGAACAAGGTTGTCCTTGCCATCTACCAGCTTATTCATGGCTGCATCATAGTTTTCCTTGGTCTGTTTAAGGCTGTTGCCCACCTTCACCAAGTCGGCCACGAAGCCATCGAACTTGTCATAGAGTGCGCCGGCTTGCCTGGCAATCTCTTCAGCATTTTTGTTCTGCATGTCCTGCTTCCATATGTACGAGATAGTGCGCAGGGTGGCAAGGAGTGTGGTGGTAGATACCAGCACGATGTTTTTGTCCAGCCCTTTTTCATAGAGCGCATGATCCTCTTTGTAAGCAACAGTCAGTGCAGGTTCGTTTGCCACAAACATCATCACGTAGTCGGGCTGGCTGATTTCGTAGAGATTTTGATAATTGCGCTCGCTGAGCAACTTGATATGACTGTAAATGCTATCAATATGCAGCTTCAGGAATTTGGCTTGTTCCAGGTCGTTTTCAGCATTGAAAAAATTAGTGTAGGCCGTTAGCGACACTTTTGAATCGAGTACCAGGTACTTATCATCCGGAAGTTTGATAATGTAGTCAGGGCGCTGATTGGAGCCGTCCTCATTCTTGAAGTTCTTCTCTTTGAAGTAGTGGATGTCTTTTTGGAGTCCGGCTTTTTCCAGGATCGCCTCCAGCTGCATTTCCCCCCAGCTTCCCTGTGATTTGCTGTCGCCTTTCAAGGCTCGGGTGAGGTTCTCCGCTTCTTTGGTGATCTGCTGGTTCAGCTCCCGAAGGTTTTTGATTTGCTCGCTCAGGCTGCTGTTCCACTTCAGGCTTTCTTTGTTGGTGTCTTCCACCTTTTTTTCAAACTCAGCTATTTTTTCTCGCAGCGGATTGAGCACCTCGGCTATGTTGGTCTTGTTCTGGTCAGTGAATTTTTTGCTTTTTTCTTCAAAGATTTCCTGAGCAAGGTGCTTGAACTCTACAGTGAAACGCTGCTGAAGCTCTGCTACCTCTTTTTTGTGCTCTTCCAGCCTCTCCTGTAGATTTTTATAATTGGCTTCCAGCGTAGAGTTGCGTGTGCTCAGCTGAATTACCTTTTCCCTTTCTGCCTTAATCTCCTGCACATATCCGGCTGCTTCTTTCTCCACATCTTCCAACTTGCCCTTCAGTAAGGCGTTTTGCGTATTCTGCTCATTGCTTTTTGCCTCGAACTCACGTTGCAAGCTTTGTTTGGTAGTCGACTGTCTGGCTAGCAGGACAAGTGCTGTAGCCACCAAGCCAATGGCCAATCCGATAAGGAGCGAAATCAAATCCATGGTTAACGTGTAAGAAATTTAGAGCCGAAAATAGTGCTGCTAAGTTAAGACCTTCGCTACCCTTTTATTCCCTGATGTGCCACTAATTTTCATTTATTGCCCGCAATCGTAAGTGGGCAAATGTATTATCCCGAAATACGTTGATGGGTTAAAGGTGTATTACTAAAACAGACCCGCACGAAGTATAAAATGATTTTCAAAGCAGTTTTAGCCTTGATGGTGCCCGGCTCGTATATTGGCCAGCACAAGTTCAGGGGGTAAAATAGCCAATCTTGATTGAGTAAAAAACCTTAACTGAGCAGTGGGATTCTGTGTCCGGCTAGATACAACAAAGATTGATATCGCACCACAGGTTTCGTGACTACTTTTTTTTTCTATAGAACTTGTACAAGTACCTGGGTCAACTTTCTGAACCGTATCAAAAGCAAGCCGAAGGGCCATAGAGAGATAGTTAAATAAAAGGCAATATGAACCACAAACGATCTGGCAATAGATAGGGGTTGATGCAGCGATGATTGACTTTAAAGCATGCTCTTACCCCATGGCCTACTTTCTCACCATCACTCTTGTAGGAATTGAACAGATGCACGAGTTAGATTTTGTTGCGGCGCTGGGGAGCCTCTTCTTTCGATTTGCTTGGGAGGAGCCTCTGGTTTCCTCTTCGGGAAGCTAAGCAAGCTGGTGATCAACAAAATCAAGCTGGATTTCGAAGGACTATATACTGTGCTTGCAGTCACGTTGTGCTTTATTACGTTCTCCGTCACCGATTTTATTGGGGGCAACGGCTTTCTGGCAGTTTACATCTGTGCGGTGATGTTGGGCAACACCAATCTCATCCACAAAAGCTCCACTATCAAATTCTTTGATGGGGTGGCCTGGCTGATGCAGATCATATTGTTCCTTACGCTGGGGCTATTGGTTTTTCCATCCCAAATCATTCCCATCATTTCGATTGGTCTTCCTATTGCCTTGTTTATGATCCTGGTTGCAAGACCTTTGAGTGTGTTTGTGAGTCTGGCGGCCTTCAGGCTCGGGCTTCGCACCAAGCTCTCTATCTCGTGGTTTGGTTTGCGGGGCGCTGTGCCCATCGTTTTCGCCACCTATCCCATGGTGGCAGGTGTGGAAAATGCTGATATAATTTTTAATATCGTTTTCTTCATCACTTTGCTGTCAGTGACCATTCAGGGGATCACCATTTCCTTTATGGCCAAATTATTGGGAGTGAAGGACGCCGACAAGGAACCTGAGGGGTTGAGCTTCGGTTTCATCGAAAATGTGAAAGGCACTTCCTCGGAAATACTGGTAAGGGCGGGCAGCAGTGTCGTAGGAAGAAAATTTACCAACTGGACATACCTCCGTCAGTACTGGTGGTAATGATCAAACGGGACAAAAAGTATTTTGTGCCCCGGGGGAGCCACAGAGCTGTTGGAAGGCGACATCCTGTATATCATTGGAGACGATACCAGCAGCATAGACTCGACCAGAGAGCTTTACGCCTTGCGCAAGTGACTCAGCGCAGGTACTTTTCCCTGACTATGCCTTTACTGCTCTATCGTTTTATATGTATTCACGCTAAGTTCAGCCGTGGCAGCAATTGTTACCGGCTGTGTCTTCATATAACCTGTCAGCTAACCTCAAAAGCTATTTACCTCCTTCGCCGTCCGGTTGCCCGACTCAATAGCACCCTGTATCCACCCATGGTAGGCGGAAGCATGCTCCCCGGCAAAGTGGATGCGGCCTTCGGCCGTGATGAGGTGGGGCAGGTGTTGTGTTAAGTCATTGGGTGTGCCAATGGCGTGCGCATACCCGGCCCAGGGGTCCTCACCCCATACTTTAATAAACGCCCCTTCCAGCTGCGGCTTGAGGCCGGGAAAAACCGAGTCGACATGGTTGGCAGAAAAGGCCAGGCGCTCCTCAGCACTCATTGTCATAAACTTACCAGCGTCCCTGCCTTTCACATAGTGAGCGATAATGCCCCGGGTGGCTTCCGACTCATAGTGTGGGTCCCAGATTTCGGAAGGCAGGTCAGTAGCAGCAAAGCCCGTCAGGCCGTCCTTTCTCCAGTAGCGGTCTCTTGCCTGCATGGCTGTGCGGCCGAGGTTCCAGCCCCCCATATTGTTGATAGCAGTTTGTTTGGGACTTGAAAGCTTCTTCACAAAATCCATTTTCTTCAGCACAGGCAAGGGCAGGGTACAAATCACCCTGTCGGCCCTGAGTGTGGAGCGTTCACCTCCTCTATCCACGGTTACGCTTACACCCGTCTCATCCTGATCGACGGCCAGCACTTTGGTGCCGTATTGTATCAATTGCCCAAGGTCTTTGGCCAACGCACGTGGCAGCAGGTCATTGCCTCCCACAATCTTATTGCGAGTGGCGCCAAACGACAGGCTTGTCTCCCGAACCATTTCAAGAATCGAGAAGTAGAGGCCTTTTTCTCCTGCTTCTTCCCAGCCCAGCATCAGTGCACCAGCGATATCCGAGCTGTAGCCTTCGCTCACAAGAAACTCTTTGAAAGTAAGCTTGTCGTAACCTGCGATGGATGCTGGCGGCCAGCTCAAATCCCGGGCATCACCCACCTGGGCCATGATGGATTGAAACGGTTGCGTACTAATGCCCGCCCAGTCCATAGCGACTTCTTTGGGGGTGAGCGAAAACGGGTAATCTTTCAAGGGAGCTGGTTGGTTGCTGGTATAGCGGATCTTTTTTCCCTTTACCATGTGCAGCAAACCACCTTCAGAGGGGTTGAATGGATATAACTCAAGCCCGTATTGCTTTACGTATTTCATAGTCCACTCATGGTCTTCAGGGATACGGGCGGCACCCATGTCGGCATAGAGTCCGTCGGCAAACATGTTCCGGGCAGTGAACACACGACCTCCGGCTCGCATCTGGCCTTCAATAATTTGCACCTCATGGCCCAGGTTGCGCAATTCCATGCCAGCAGATAACCCGGACATGCCTGCGCCGATAATGATGACTTTCTGCTTATCGCCCCGTCTCATTTTCCAGGGGTCGTTGACGGACAGTGCCTGTATGGGCTGTGTGGCCAAAGCGGCTGCGAGAATTGAACCGAGTTTTACAAAGTCCCGGCGGGTAAAGGTAGGGCGCATGGTGTGGTTGGGTTAACGGATAAAATAACTTGATAGCAGATGACACATGCTTCGGTGCTGGCTTTTCGAAGATGTTACAAAAAATGAAAGTACAGAATTTCATAATAATTCGCTTGCTTTGATAAATACCATCCGCAGCCAAGTCGCACACTAAATGAGATTTTTTATCCTGTTCTTAAAGTAATCCATGCTGCCAGTGCGTCTTTCTGACAGGGCGCCCGTCTTCGGTAGAACTATTTGCCCTGCTAAATCAGTTACTAATCCGTTAACTTACAACCGAGAAACCAACCATCCCTTTTTTCATGTCCAAACCGAAATCAAAAGTAACCGTAGCTCAGGCGTTCAAAGATTTTATCTGGCCACGTCGCAAGATTGTGGCAGTTGGCCTGGTGCTCATCATCATTAGTCGCCTGGCCAGCTTAGTGCTGCCGGGAGCGACCAAATACCTGATCGACGATGTCATCGTCAATCAGGATTTACACATGCTTAAACTCTTGCTCATAGCGGTGGTGGCATCCATTACCTTGCAGGCCGTGACGTCGTTTTCTCTCACCCGCCTGCTTAGCGTAGAGGCCCAGCTGCTCATTAGTAAACTCAGAGCACAGGTACAGCGAAAGATTTTGTCGCTGCCTATTTCGTATTTTGATAACAACAAGTCAGGCGCCTTAGTCAGCCGTGTCATGAGCGATGTGGAAGGCGTGCGAAACCTCGTCGGCACCGGCCTTGTTCAACTGGTTGGCGGCAGCATTACTGCCGTTATTTCGCTGGTGCTGCTGATTCGCATCAGCCCCATGATGACGTTCTACGTGTTGGTGCCGGTAGGTATTTTCGCCTTTATCGCCATGAAGGCCTTTGGGAAAATTCGCCCTATTTTTCGGGAGCGTGGTGTGATCAACGCCGAAGTAACAGGCCGCCTCACAGAAACCTTGAATGGCGTTCGGGTGATCAAGGGCTTCAACGCCGAAGAGCAGGAAAACAATACTTTTGCAGCTGGCGTGGAGCGGCTTTTTCAAAATGTGAAAGCAAGCCTTACCGCCACCGCATTAGTGACCAGCTCCGCTACTTTCCTGCTTGGCTTGGCCTCCACAGGCATTATGGGCATTGGTGGCTACCAGATCATCACCAACGAGATGACAATGGGTGATTTCATTGCTTTCACCCTCTACCTGGGCTTTATGATAGCACCCATTGTGCAAATGAGCAATATCGGCAGCCAGCTAACTGAGGCCTTTGCAGGACTTGACCGCACAGAGGAGATCATGAACATGGATCCTGAAGACATGCCTGAGGAAAGGCCAATACAGCTGAAAAAGCTGAAAGGTGATTATGCCTTTGAGAATGTCAGTTTTGCTTATGAAGAAGGCAAAGAAGTGATCCATGATATTACGTTCACCGCTCCCTCTGGTTCGGTGACAGCCCTGGTGGGCTCTTCAGGGTCGGGCAAGACCACCATAGCGGGTTTGGCAGCCACCTTCCTCACGCCAAAATCCGGCCGCATTACGCTCGACGGGGAGGACTTGTCGAAAGTGGGGCTGAAAAGCTTCCGCCAGTACCTGGGCGTAGTATTACAGGACGATTTTCTTTTTGAAGGGACGATAAGGGAAAATATCTTATTCCCAAGGCCCAGCGCCACAGAAGAGGAGCTGAAAAATGCGGTAACGGCCGCCTATGTGCATGAGTTCACCGACCGGTTTGAAGAGGGGCTGGACACAGTAATTGGTGAAAGAGGCGTTAAACTTTCGGGTGGACAGCGCCAGCGTATTGCCATTGCCAGGGCCATTCTGGCCAACCCTAAAGTGATCATTCTGGACGAGGCTACCTCGAACCTGGATACCGAAAGCGAGTCGATGATCCAAAAGAGTTTGGCAGAGCTGATGAAGGACCGTACCACGTTTGTCATTGCTCACCGCCTCAGCACCATCCGCCGGGCAGACCAGATCCTGGTGATTGAGCAAGGAAAAATTGCTGAAAGAGGTACACATGAAGAGCTGATAGAGAAAAAAGGCAGGTACTTTGATTTGTATACTTATCAGGCGAGGATTTAAGGAAGGTAAACGGTAATCAGTAGACAGTAAGTGGTGGCTGGCTTCCCAGTAACTACTTACTATCGGTTATCAATTTCGCTCCGGGGCCAAAACCCTGTCAAGCTTCACGTCATGCTGTTCCGCTACGTGGATCTCTTCCAATATGGGCAGCAATGACAGCCCAACTTTTTTTGTTCTTTCGGGTACTAAAGCGAGAAACCCATCATAAAAGCCCTTGCCATAGCCAATGCGGTGCCCGTGTTTGTCAGCTACCAGGAGCGGCACAAAAATCACCGTGCAGAGCGAAGGATCAGCCGGAGGAGCATTTACGGGTTCTGGAATCCCCCATTTACTGGTGTTGAAATGTGTTTTGTCGTCAAACCAAACGTGAGACAAGGTGCCTCGCTCAGTGTCGGTGACAGAAGTCATCGTGCGAATTCCCTCCTGCCACAACCAGCGAATGATGGGCCAGGTGTCTACTTCTTTGAACTTCTCTATAGGCAAAAAAATGTGAACCGGGCCAGGCCCGATCAGCGCCCCATTGTTTTTCACCTGCTCAAACAGGCTGTCACAAGCCATCCGCCACTCTTCCTGGCTCAGGGCTTTTCTCTTCTCAAGGTAAATTTTACGAAGTGCCGGTTTGTCCATTGAAACTTATTCTTCCATAAAAATATGGAAGGAAAAGTCGAATGCATCAAATCCTTTGAGGAACTCGTCTAAAATAGCAGGATTGGTGAGGTAAAAGTTGAGGAAGTTGTCGTGGCGCTCCTGCAATGAGCCTCCGGGGAAAAGCTTTTCTTTAATACTTTCAATCTGGTTGATCGCCACCGCCTGGTTATTCTCTTCGGCCTTTTGCAGCTTTTTCTCCATGCCCTCAAACTCCTGCAGCAGCCGGGTTTCTTGCTTGCCCATGTAGCCATCGAGCGTTTTATCAATGGCCACTGCTTTGGCTTTCACCTGCTCCATGAGCTTCGCAAAAGCTGCTTTCTCTTCTCCCAGCAGAAGGTCATTTTCGGAGTTCTCCCTCACATACTTCTTCCTGATCTCATGCCCTTCCATAAAAAGATCCGCAAGCTTCAAACCCAGTTTTTCAATTTTACTCGCCTGGCTTTTTTGCACCACCAGCCCAAAATTGCGGGGCATCAGCATGGGGAAAGGTAGCTGATAGTGATCGAAAACAGCCTTGAATTGCAGCCAATAGGCTACCTCAGCCGGGCCACCTATATAGGCCAGGTTGGGGAGAATGGCTTCCTGGTACACAGGCCTCATGATTACGTTAGGGCTAAATTTCTCCGGGCTTTTTTCCAGCAGTTGCCAGAGCTCTTCCCTTGTGAACGACAGGTCAGTATTGTTTACTTTGTAGACGCCATCTTCTTCTATGATCCGATCCCGGTGGATGCTGTTCAGGTAAAAGAAGTTGATTTCCCGGGCATGTACCTGCGTCTTAAAGCCAGCATCATCAAGTTTTTTAGTGGTTTCATCTACCAGCTTGCCCGACACATGCTCTTCAATATCTTGTTTGATGATGGGAGCAAAAATCCTTTTTAAATCCGGGTGATCCCCATCCACCATCACAAGGCCTTCGTGACCGAACAGCTCATTCACATAGTATCGAACGGCATCAGCCAGGTTGCTGTGGTCAAGATAGGCTTTTTCAAAAACCGGAGCCTTGTCTGGCATCTCATCCAGCACCTTGCTCAACGACTGAGGCATAAAACGCCCTACGGCACCTTTTTGATCAGTTTCCCAGGTGTACTTCTTGCCGTACAAATAACAATAGCTAATCTCCTCAAAATCGTGATCCTCAGAAGCAGCCCAGTACACTGGCACAAAGTGGTAATTGGGGTACTTTGCCTTTAGCTGCTTGCAGGCATCTATCACAGTCACAATTTTGTAGATGAAGTACAAGGGCCCGGTGAAAATATTTAGCTGGTGCCCGGTGGTGACGGTAAATGTGTTTTCTTCAGAAAGTGCGTGAATATTCTCTCTCAGCCTGGGCGACATATCCAGCGCACCATACTGTTCATTGAGTACTGCCTCCAGCCTTAGCCTGTTTCTTTTGGGAAAAGCCTTTTTCAGCGCTATCTGCTTCTCAGCATTTTCAACTGAGGGATAGTATTGATAAAAGTCTTTTAGCGACTCATTTTTTGCCAGGTATTCCAAAAAAATAGGAGAGAACTGTCCAGTCTCTCCCAGGGATATTTTTTCTACTCTCATTTCACGTTACAACAATTCTCCAAACAAATCGAATTCGGCAGCATCATAAATCTTAACTGTGGCGAAATCGCCAATACGTAAATAATTTTCTTTTCCATCAATGATGACTTCGTTGTCAACTTCGGGTGAGTCATACTCTGTTCGACCGATGAAATTACCACCTTCTTTGCGATCCACCAACACTTTAAAGGTCTTGCCTATTTTCTGCTGGTTCAGCTCGTAGGAAATGGCTTCCTGCACCTCCATAACGGCATCGGCCCGTTCTTGTTTAACATTTTCAGGAATATTGTCTTCAAAGCTATATGAGTGGGTGTTTTCTTCATGTGAGTAGTTGAACACCCCCAGCCTGTCAAACTTCGACTTCTGAACAAAATCCATCATCTCTTCAAAATCCTGCTCCGTTTCACCAGGATGGCCAGCAATCAGCGTAGTGCGGATGGCGATGCCCGGAACTTTAGAGCGCATGGTGGCCAGCAGGTCTTCGGTTTTCTCCCGGGTGGTGCCCCGCCTCATCATCTTCAACATGTTGTTAGAAGCATGCTGAAGGGGGATGTCTACGTAGTTGCAAATGTTAGGGCGCTCTGCCATTACATCAAGTGCATCCATAGGGAAGCCAGCCGGAAATGCGTAGTGCAGACGGATCCAGTCGATGCCATTGACATCCGAAAGGCGTTGCAGCAGCTCCGCCAGGTTTCTTTTCTTGTACAAATCCAGGCCATAGTAGGTTGAGTCCTGGGCGATAAGCAAAAGTTCTTTAGTGCCATTCTTGGCTAAATGGGCCGCTTCTTTCACTAATTCTTCAATAGGCCGGGAAATATGGCCGCCACGCATCAGCGGTATTGCGCAGAATGAACACGGCCTGTCGCAACCCTCCGATATTTTCATGTAGGCGTAGTGAGCAGGGTTGGTCAAAATCCTCTCACCCACCAGTTCGTGCTTGTAGTCGGCTTTGAACTCCTTCAAAAGCCTCGACAAATCTCTCGTGCCAAAATAGGCATCCACTTCCGGAATCTCCTTCTCCAGGTCGTCTTTATATCTTTGTGAGAGACAACCCGTCACATATATCTTTTCAACCAGTCCTTCCTTTTTCGCATCTACATAGCGCAGAATGGTGTCGATGGATTCTTGCTTGGCATTGTCAATAAAGCCACAAGTGTTAATCACAACCACATTAGAATCGTCATCCTCAGATTCGTGCACAGCGTCAATTTCGTTGCCCCGCAGTTGGGTAAGCAAAACTTCCGAATCAACAGAGTTTTTGGAACACCCCAGGGTAACGATGTTCACTTTCGTATTTTTTAGTCCTTTAGTTTTCAAGTGTCAGATTGGATTTGGCCACTGGTTTCCACGAATTTGATCTCTATCTGCCAATGGGCTCGCAAGTTAACAATTTCCGGTGGTGTTAGTTCCCCGTTGGCAAAAGTGTTGCGTTTAGTATGATAGCTCCTATTCAAATTTGGAATAGGGTTACGTATCCAACAATAAATTCTATTTTTGCCGTTGGGTTAGTCGATATGATCTTGAAGAAATTTTCCTGGCATCTTTGGTTATTAATTTTTGTGTTGGGCTGGTCTGCCTGTGCACCCGACCCCTCCTGCTCGGATATTTATCTGCCTTATGTAACGGCAAGCTTTTACACGGTTAACGACGCTGGTGTTGAAACCGTTGAATCTGTTCAGCTTGACTCGCTTTGGGCCGATGATGCGGACACTTTGCTTTATGCCGACACAACGCTTTCAATTTATGGACTATACGTCAATCCGGAAGCAGCGAGCACCACTTACCATTTCTGCCTCAACGATACGTGCAACTCAGTGACTTTTGCCTACGACCGAAAGGAATACCTGATTTCGCCAGACTGCGGCCCCCGGTTCAGGTTTCAGAACCTGACAACTGAGTTTGAAGGGTTTTACGACTCGGTCATTGTAAACAAGCCAGAACTTACCCTACTTGGAGAAGTCAATGTTAAAATCTACCGCTAGTCAACTTTTGTTTTCTCTGCTACTGCTGCCTGCAGTCAGCTGGGCCCAGGATGAAGACTGGCGTCCGTCAGCGGTTAGAGTGGGGGCAGACGTTTTCGGGCTTGCAAAAACAGCCCTGACTGATGGCTATAACCGGCAGGAAATTCAGGCAGACATTGACTTAAATAAATATTTTTTTGTGCTGGATCTTGGAAGGGAAGAGATAGACAATTCGGCAGAGGGGTTTACACACACCACCAATGGCACATTCTACCGGGCCGGGGTCGACGTTAACCTGACTCCCTACAACCCAAACAAAGACGTTGTTTTTTTCGGGCTAAGATATGCGCACGCCACTTTCGACGAGTCGCTGGCTTTCGATTATGCGGTGCCGTACTGGGGCCCTGCCAGTGTCGACGTGGCTAACGTTGGCCTCAACGCCCACTGGATAGAGGCTGTGTTTGGCATGAAAGTGAAGGTGTGGAAGCAGTTTTATATGGGCTACACCCTAAGAGGGAAGTTTGGCCAAAAGACAAAGGGAGCAGAAACACTTATTCCTTATGCTGTCCCAGGTTATGGGGTAGTGACCAGTGGCGGAAATTTTGGTTTCGGTTACCACATCTACTATAAGCTGGCTTTCAGAGACAAAGCAGTTCCCTTGCGGCCGAAGGATTCCAAGAAAAAGTTAAAGTAAGTAAACGACTGGAAAAGGGAACTCAAGGAAATTTCTTATAAATCTCTTTTCTATGTAAAAATCGCAGTATTGCTACCCGATCGCCATCAACGTGGATTCCCAATCGGTAGCTTCCCAATCGCACCCTGAAAAACCCTTTGTGACCCTTGAGTTTTCTAATGTTTGGAATATCACGAATAGTTTGTGCTGATTGTATTAATTCAAGAGTTTCCTGGAGGAGGAGGTTCACAGACAGCGTTTGGATCGAATCAATGTCTTTAAGTAGTCTTTTTCCGTAGGTTACTTTCATTCGCTTTCAATGATTTCATAATCATATCTTTGGATACGAACTCATTAGTTTTGAGCTCCTCTTCCAACAAGTCAGCGAAAGCGTCATCCTCACCTTCCTCAGTATATGCCCGAAGCTTCGCAATATTTAGCTCTTGAGCATTTTCTAATAAAGCTTTTAAAGCTTTGCCTTTTTTGCTCTCTTCGTCAATGCTGATAATATACTCTGCCATAACAACGCTTTAAACAAAACTACAAAACATTACTGAAATAGCTTTTTTCAATTCCTTGTAAAGAACGACTCCACAAAAGCCATTTTGTTGAACACCTGTAGCTCCTCCATTTTCTCGCCAACACCAATATACTTCACCGGAATCTTGAACTGATCCGATATGCCAATGACTACGCCACCTTTGGCGGTGCCATCCAGCTTAGTGATGGCCAGAGAGGTGACATCCGTCGCTTTTGTAAACTCCTGTGCCTGAATAAAAGCATTTTGTCCTGTGCTACCATCCAGCACCAGCATTACTTCGTGTGGAGCATCCGGAATAAACTTCTGGATTACTTTTTTGATCTTCGAAAGCTCATTCATCAGGTTCACTTTGGTATGAAGCCGACCTGCCGTGTCAATAATAACGAGGTCGGCTTGTTCATCTACACCCTTTTTCACTGCATCGAAAGCTACTGAAGCCGGGTCGGTATTCATGCCATGCTCCACCACAGGCACGCCAACTCGCTCTCCCCAAAGCTTGATCTGGTCTACAGCTGCCGCCCTGAAAGTGTCGGCTGCGCCCAATATCACTTTATATCCTTTTTGCTTGAACTGATGTGAAAGCTTGCCAATGGTAGTAGTCTTGCCGACACCGTTGACACCCACCACCAGGATCACATACGGTTTTTTGTCTTTTGGCAATTCAAAATCTTCAATATCCTCAGTATTGTTTTCAGAGAGCAGTCCCGCAATTTCCTCTCTGAGAATAACATTCAGCTCAGAGGTGCCCAGGTACTTGTCTTTGGCTACCCTTGCCTCCACTCTGTCAATTATTTTTACTGTGGTTTCAATGCCAACATCTGACGATACCAGCACCTCCTCAAGCTCGTCGAGCACATCTATGTCTACCGTCGACTTTCCGGCTACCGCCTTGCCGAGCTTCGAGAAAAAATTCTCCTTCGTTTTTTCCAGTCCTTTGTCCAGCGACTCTTTTTTGTCCTTGGACATGAATCCAAATAAAGCCATATATAATAGGGTTGCTTATTGACTGTGGAGTTGCACAATGAGTATCTCCTTTAGCCAACGGAAAATACAAATTACAAACTTAAACCATCGGAAAATGATTCTCCGTTTGGTTATTATTGAAAAAATAATGGCGGTGCCAGGAGCTGGTCTCCATCTCTTGATAACAAAAAAAGTCCCATGAAGGGACTTTCTTGTCAATAAGTACTGTTAACTAGCTTATTTCGCTAGTGTATCTTTTACGAGGTCAGCAGGAACCATTTCCTCACGGAAAGTATATGCACCAGTTTTCTCAGACCTTACAGCCTTGATCACTTTCGCATAGGTTTTGCCACCTTCTTTCTTCAGGGTTGCAACTACTTTCTTTGCCATGATTATTTAATTTCTTTGTGGACAGTATACTTACGAAGTATGGGGTTATACTTCTTCATCTCAAGTCTTTCAGGAGTATTTTTCCTGTTTTTTGTGGTAATGTGACGTGACGTACCTGGAAGACCAGTCGTCTTGTGCTCTGTGCACTCTAGTATTACCTGAACTCTATTTTTGTTCTTAGCCATGACTATTCTATTCTTCTAGCTTAAAATACTACGTTGCCCTTAGCTCTCGCCTTTTTCAAAACAGCGCTGATACCATTCTTGTTGATGGTTCTTAAAGCAGTTGATGACACCTTCAGTGTGATCCAAAGATTTTCTTCAGGGATAAAAAAACGCTTTGTGTGCAGGTTTGGGTAAAACTTGCGCTTCGTTTTATTGTTTGCATGAGAAACATTGTTTCCCACACGTGTGCTTTTTCCGGTTATCTGACAAACTCTCGCCATTGTCTTATAAGTGTATTTTTGAAATGGGTCTGCAAATATCGGAAAAATTTGATTACCAACAAACGGGGGTGAATAATTATGCATCTTTTCTTTTGTAGTTGTAAGGGCAGTGCCTGCACCCGCTCTTGCAACAATAGCCTCTTTTCAGGTGGTATTCCTTTGTAAAGACAAGGAATCCCTCTTTGGTGTGGTAGTAATCTTCGGTCTTCAACCCGTACTCAACCTTCTTTGCTGATTCTTTCTCCATCGCCTTTTTCGGTCTAGGGGCTTTTATTTACCTTTGAAACCCTGCCCAACAGGCAATTGTTCAATCCTAAAGTCAAAGATATGATCAAGACAATGAGTAGCAAAGAAGCGATGGAGCTGGAAAACAAGTATGGAGCGCATAACTACCATCCGCTACCAGTTGTGCTTTCGAGGGGAGAGGGAGTCTTTGTGTGGGACATTGAAGGGAAGAAGTACTACGATTTTCTTTCTGCCTACTCAGCTGTCAATCAGGGGCACTGCCATCCAAAAATCATTGGCGCTTTAAAAGAACAGGCCGAGACTTTGACGCTAACCTCAAGGGCCTTCTACAGCGATGCCCTTGGTGCCTTTCAAAAATATGCCACTGAATATTTTGGTTTCGAAAAAGTGCTGCCGATGAATACCGGCGCTGAAGGAGTGGAAACAGCGATTAAAGTATGCCGAAAGTGGGGTTATGAGAAGAAGGGCATTGCTGCCGATCAGGCAAAAATCATTGTGTGCGAGCAAAACTTCCATGGTCGCACCACTACAATCGTGTCTTTTTCCAGCGATGAGGGGGCCAGAAGAAACTTTGGGCCGCTTACGCCCGGTTTTGTAAAGATACCCTACAATGACATTGAAGCTTTAAAAGAAGCTTTGAAGGATCCGAATGTGGCGGGCTTTCTTGTGGAGCCCATCCAGGGCGAAGCAGGAGTTTACACACCAGCCGACACCTATATAAGGGAAGCCGCTACTTTGTGCAAAGCCAGCAACGTTCTATTCATTGCCGACGAAATTCAAACGGGCATCGCCCGTACTGGCAGTTTGCTGGCAGTTTGCGGCAACTGCTCGTGTGAAGGCAATTGCGAGCGGCAGCCTGCGACTTATACAAAGCCTGATATTCTTATCCTTGGCAAAGCCATGTCGGGTGGTGCTTATCCGGTGTCTGCCGTTCTTGCCGATGACCGCATCATGGATGTGCTCACCCCCGGCACGCATGGTTCTACCTTCGGTGGCAACCCACTGGCATGCAAGGTGGCCATGGCGGCGCTCGATGTTGTGAAAGACGAGAAACTGGCACAGAATGCCCGCCAACTGGGGGTAATCTTTCGTGAAAGAATGGGCAAATTCATAGCGACAACGAAGCTTGTGAAAATGGTAAGGGGTAAGGGCCTGCTCAACGCCATTCTTATCAACGATACAGAAGACAGTAGCACAGCCTGGGATATTTGCGTGGCTCTTAAAGACAATGGCCTTTTGGCCAAGCCGACCCATGGCAACATTATTCGGTTTGCCCCCCCATTGGTAATGACCGAAGAACAGCTTCACGATTGTTGCGACATTATCGAAAAAACAATTCGGGAGTTTGAGCTAAAAGGCTGATTGATAAGCACCTGCTATGATAGCTTTTAAACCTAGGCAACAGAGGTAGCATATACCCCATACGGGGCATTTGTTATTCCCTTTTGCTCGTATACCTTTAGGGGATTTACAGCCAACAGTTAGTATGAGCCTAAGGGTATTATTGTTTTTTGTTTTCTCGCTTTCGGGAGGGGCGGCCTTATTGGCGCAAAATGCTGAGCTTGACAGCCTGGAGAAAGTTTTACCACAACAAACGGGCAACGATAAAATATCCACGCTCAACGCAATTTCCTGGCACTACCGGCAAGCAAACACCATAAAAGCGATGGGGCTTGCCAAGTCCGCTCTAACGTTGTCGGAAGAAGCCAATTACCTGGAAGGGAAAGCTTTGTCACTTCAATCGGTTGGTGCCGCTTATGAAGCCACGAGCAACTTCGACAGTGCGCTGCTTTTTTTCAATAAGTCCCTGGCCATTAAGCAGGCACTTGGCGATACTACCGACATTGCCGCATCGCTCAACAACATTGCCATGGTGCATGACCAGCTAGGCAAAGATGAAATGGCGCTGACCAACTACTTTCAGGCCCTAAGGATGTACGAAGCCGTCAACGACCTTTTCTCCCAGGCCATGGTGCTGGGGAACATCGGCATTGTGTACAAAAAACAAAAGGACTACACAAAAGTGCTCACATACTACGAGCGAGCCCTCGAAATTTATCAAAGCGAACAATCAGTGTTCGGCTCGTCAGTCGTGCAGGGAAACATCGCCTCCATTCTTATTATTCTTGGAAACTACAATCAAGCGATTGAGGCAGCTAAAAAATCACTTCAGGGCTATGAAAGCCTCGGGTACAGTCGGCTCATGGCCTACCCACTAGGCAACCTGGCGATTGCTTACGATAGTCTGAAAGAGCTTTCGGTTGCCCGTGACTATTACATGCAGGCACTAACATTGCATAAAGAAAATAACAACACTGCTGAAGTGTCCTTCACACTAAAGAACCTTGCAGGCAACGAGCTGGCGGCGGGAGAGTACTCAAAGGCATTGGCTCACGCCACGGAGGCATATCAGCTGGCCTCTTCTACCAAAGCTAATGACGTGCTGATGCAAGCCCTGGTAATAATTACAAAGTGTGAGCAGCGGTTGGGTAACTACCAGAAGGCATTTACCTATCAACAACAGTACATAGGCCTACGAGACAAAGCCTTTGAAGAAGAAAAGACGAAGGCAACATTGGAGCTTGAAGCGAAATATGAAACGGAAAAGAAAGACCGGGAGCTCGAGCTACAGCGGTTGTCGCTGGTAGAAAAAGACCTGGAGATTCAAAAAAGTCGAGTTGCTCAGGTAGCCTTGGGAGGGGCTCTTGTGTTTCTGATCATCCTTGGCTTGCTTGTCAGGGCAAGGATCAAACTTAACTACCAGAGGAAGCTGGATGAGGAAAAATTGGCTAAGCAAGAAGAATTGCTCAGGGCTGTGATTAGCTCAGTGGAAGGTGAAAGAAAGCGCTTTTCCGAGGACTTACACGACAGTTTTGGCCAGCTTATTTCGGTATTAAAAATGAACGTCGATTCGCTATCGGCAGCGCCGCTTTCTGCCTCAGCCGACCGACAGCGAATGTTTGACCAATCGGTGTCGGTGCTCAACGACATGTATGGTGAGTTGAAAAACGTATGCTTTAACTTAATGCCAAAGGCGCTGATTCAACACGGACTGCCCGTTGGGGTCAATGAGTTGGTGGCACGAATCAATCACACCGGAAAGCTCCGTGCAGAAAGTCATTTCTTCGATCTGGATAGCCGGCTAGCCGATATTCAGGAGATATCCCTGTACCGGATCGTGCAGGAGTGGACCAACAACATCCTCAAGTATTCCGATGCTAGAAACATTTTTATCCAAATCACACGTGACGAGGCTGAAATAACGCTTACCATAGAAGACGATGGCATGGGCTTCGATGAAAAAATATTAAAAATGGGCCAGGGAAACGGATGGAAAAACTTACAGTCACGCACTAATCTGATGAAAGGCACAATTGACCTGGACACAGCCCCAGGCCGAAAAGGCACGATGCTGACGGTGAACGTTCCCGCTATTCTAAAGGGACATCAGTCGAAAACAGACGCTGATAAAGTGGAAACATTACTTACCTATGCGCTGTTTTAGTAAGGGCTGGTACGTAGAGCAAAATCACCTGCCGGGGGGATGTTGAAAAATTGATTGCCTGACTAATTTTCAGACATGAAGCCTTTCAGCAATATTTCCTCTAAATTCATCCGGAAGTTTAGCGGAACTAAGAAAATGGAGAAAGTGAAGGTTTTTCTGGTCGACGACCATGCCATCCTTATGGATGGTGTGAGATCGTTGCTCAACAATACCGAGGAGTACGAAGTGGTAAGCACGGCCTCCACAGCCGAGGACGCATTGAAGTACCTGCAGAGGCAAGCCGTTGACATCCTGATATCGGACTACAGCCTTCCAGGCATGGACGGCCTGGGGCTGGTAAAAGTGATGCAACGCATAAAACCAGAGGTGAAAATCCTCATTATGAGTATGCACGATGAAGCACATCTGGTAAAGGAAATTCTAAAGGAGGGCATTAAGGGTTACTTGCTAAAGAAGGACTCACAAAAGGAGCTTATTGCGGCTCTCGATCAAATTAGAGCTGGCAGAACCTACCTGAGCAATGAAATCAATACGCTGTTGATTCAAAATTTGCAAAACCCCGATGAAGGAAAACTGCTCACCGAACGGGAAAGGGAAATACTGAAGCTGATTGCGAAAGAATACACGAATAAGGACATTGCTGAAGAACTGTTCATCAGTGAACGCACAGTGGAAACTCACCGCAAAAATATCTTTCGCAAAACTAAGACTAACTCTCTTGTTGGCCTGATCAAGTTTGCCTATGCCAACAACCTGGTGTAAAAAAGGCCAAATCAAACTGTGACTTTTGGGCTTCCTCCTGATTATACAGGTAAAAAGCCATGAAAATCACCCGAAAAGTAAACCAGGAGCCAGTCAATACAGGCTCAATGGCGGACATAGCCTTTCTGCTTCTCATATTCTTTCTTGTCTCCACCACCATCCTTCAGGAGAAGGGACTCATGATCACCTTACCGCCAGATCAGGAGAAACAGCCTGTGATGCCTGTGAATGATAGAAACCTCTTCAAAATAAGCATCAACTCCAAAAACGAATTCCTGATTCAGGACGAACCCAAGCAAGACCTTGTCGGGCTCAGGGAAGAGCTGAGAATGTTCATTTTGAACCCCACCGAAGCAAGCGACCTGGCCGAGTCCCCCAAAAAGGCCATTGTATCGCTAAAGTCAAACCGTGGTACCGACTACGCCGCTTTTATTGCGGTACTCGATGAAGTAAAAGGTGCTTATTACGATATCTATGGCGAAAGGGTAGGATTGTCTGGCGATCAGTATAGACACCTCGACCTGGACGATTCCAGACAGCTGGCTTTGTACGAGAGGGGAAAAGAGGGAATTCCCATGAACATATCCATTGCTGAACCAAACAAATAGCACCATGAAATCCTTTAAACGAAAAACCATTGTGAATGCCGAGATTTCTACGGCGTCGCTTCCTGACATCGTCTTTTTACTGCTGTTCTTTTTTATGGTAACTGCTGTTATCAGAACAGACGAAAAGCTCGTGAAGTACGAAGTGCCCAAGGCGAAGCATATCAATAAGGCTGAAATGAAGACCCTCATCAGGGAGCTTCAGGTGGGCTTGCCAGCCAATACCCGACTAGGCACGGAGCCTTTGATTTCTGATGGAAGCCACTATTTGAAGATCAACGAGTTGGTACAGTGGGTCAACCAGGAAAAGGCGACCTTACCGGAGCCATACAAAGACCAGATGATCATTGTGCTGAAAGCTGATGAAGCAGTGAAAATGGGGTTGATCGCCGATATACAACAGGAACTGAGAAAGTCGAATGCAAGAAAGGTGCTGTACAGGTCGAAGGAAAATATTTAATATCCTCTGGCCCTCTTCAGCTTCACTATTCTGTCATAAGATTGCTTGATTCTTTCCTTTGGGATTTCTCCATTTTCCACCTTGCTTCGGATGATCTGATGGATTTGGTTCGCCGAATACCTTTCTGTTTGGCCCACATTATTGCAAATCAGCAGCATGTCTACTCCTGCGTTGATGGCCAACTCAATGGCCTTGTCCATGCCATAGTGTTTGCTGATGGCATGCATTTGCATATCGTCGGAGAAAACAACGCCGTTAAACCCGATGAAGTCCCTTAGGATGTTTTGAATAATCTTTTTTGATAGGGTGGCTGGCAGGGAGTCGGGATCGAGGTGTGCATTCACAATATGCGCCGACATTACAGCGTCCAGGCGGCCTTCATCAATAAGCAGCTTAAAAGGTCTGATCTCGTCAAACTGCCAGCTATTGCTCACGTCGGCCATGCTGCTGTGGGTGTCCTTGCTGGAGCTGCCGTGGCCGGGAAAGTGCTTGATGGACGTGACAATGCCTTCCTCCTGATGCGCCTTGATGAAAGCCGCAGCATACAGCGCCACCGAGTCGGCATTGCTGCTAAATGACCTGCCTAGTTTCACGATGACAGGGTTGTCCGGGTTCACAGCCACATCCACTGAAGGCGCAAAGTTGAGGTTGAAGCCCAATTCACGAAGCTGGACCGCCATACGCTTGGCCTGGGCATATGTGCTGTCGGCAATGCCCTGCCTGCCCAACTCCTGCGCCGACTTTGTTGTGACAAATCCATATTTAGGCTTCAGCCTGTTTACCCTTCCACCCTCCTCGTCAATGGCAATCCACAAAGGAATAGCTGACGCATATTTCAGTGTGTTGTTAAGCTGCCGGAGATTCTCAGCAGTATTGGTTTTGGTCAGGTTTTTCTCAAAATAGATCACCCCACCCACTTTGCCATCTTCAATGGCTTTTAGGAGTCCATCACCCTCTTTAATCGATTGCCTTTCCTCCAGTCCGATCATGATCATTTGGCCGATCATGATGTCGAGGCTGTCTGTTTGGGCAACTACGCTGCCACAAAAAAATAGTGTTATTAATAAGGTATAAATGTTTTTCATTTAGCGGTGTCGATTATATCACCAATAACTTCCGAAAAATAAGCACCATTGTAAGGCCCAAACCAGTTCATTGTCCTGGTTTCGTACTTGTTCAAATCATACCATTCGTCTTTTGTAACATAGCCCACGTAGCCTCCATTAAAGCTGGTGACCATCAGGTTCTGCCCCTGGGCTCGGGCCATGCTGTCTAGTGGTGCCATCAACTCTCCCGAAAAGTCGCAGGGTGTGCCAACCAAAAGGTTGTCCCCAATCTTCAAATAACTAACACCCGAGTCATAGTCGCCAAACAGCCAGTAAAACACCCAGGGCCGGGCGCTGATGTTCTCCGACACCTTGAAGCTCGGCTGGCGCAATTCCAATGGAAGGTATCCGCTCGAAATCGACGTAACGTATTCCGCCTGTATTAGAAAGCTGATTTGAGCAAATTGTGTCGCCAGATGCCCGGAAATATATTCCGCTTTTTCCCAGCCGTCAATTCCTTTTGGGCTATTAGGCCCTTGACTGCCCACAGCACCCGCACCGTATATCACGAAGTCTGCCAGAGAGTCGGCGACAAAGGTTTTTCGCAATGCAGCCGGGTAGTCGGCCGACAAGGCCAGGAAGCTGGAGGGTAGCGTGGTGGCATGTGCCGCAAACGTGGTAAACAAGGCACTTTTGCCGGAGTCTTTCACCACCTTCATCACCCTGAACCACGGATCGATCGTTCCTTTTTCTTTTACAAGACGATTGTAAATAAGCTCCCCGGCATCGAATGTCGCAAACCCGATTTTGGCCCTTTCTCTGTTTCCTTCCGCATCCTTTATGCTTTGAATCACCGCTTCAGCAATAAAATCAGCTACTTCCGGTTGGTAAGTGCCTGCAAACAACGTTCCTGTCAATCCGGGGCTCCAGGCCCCAATGCTGCAATGCGAGTGGACAGCAGTGAGAAAAGTGTTTTGGATAGAGTATCCTAATGACGGAAGCAGATTTTTTAACCTGATAACCACCTCGGGAGGTGTGATAAGGAGATCGAAGCTTACGATTGCTGCCTTTGCTTTTCCGTTGGAAAACACCATCGTCTTCACACCAACAGAATCATGAACGCCCTCAAAATGGGCTCCTTTTCTTTTTCCGTAGCCAGCCAATGGAATGGACTCAGGATAAACCAGAGAAGCTTCCGCCCAGCCAACTTGCAGCGTATCGCCAACTGAATTTTGGTAGGCGGCTGCCAGGGAGTCCATCCTGGCATGCATGGCCTCATAGTAGGGCATTTCCTGATAGGGAGTCCTGTCAATCGTCGTCAGCAGGCTTAACGCCAGTACTAAAACAACGCCGACAATCCAGGCCAGTACTTTTAAGAGGCGCTTCATATTAGCTGGCCACTATTCTGCGGAAGTAATTGATCTGTCCGTAATGGTAGTTAAGGTGTCCACTAAGATGAATGAGGAAATTTTGCGTCGTCATTGGCTTGCCGAAAACCTCAATAGGGTAGTTGCTGTGCAGTTGCTCTGACGTCATTTTGGCCAGCGTTTCAAGCACAGCCTTTCTTGTTGCCTGTAGCTCACTCGCCAGTTCGCTTTTGGGGAGTCCCTTTTTTCCAAACTCTCCCTCCCTGTCCCTTATGAAAGATGTTTTGCCGATAACAGCGCCAATAAAGTGTTGCAGGTTGCCTGCAAGGTGGAGAAAAAGATTGCCTGGCGAATTATTGATTTGCCCTGCGGTTTCCCACAAAATAGCGTCAGGCGTCAATTCGAGCTCTGTCTGTAGCCTATCTAAATCTCTTTCGAAAAGCTCCATTAAATCTTTAACAACAGTTTCCATCGCTTCTTATTTTTGTATTCAAAGACTAAAATTCCCGGCCAGTTCTATGAGTGGTGTTGGGCTTTAGGCTCGAAATTAAGACATTGGAAGAAAATACTACCTCAAAAGACCTATTTACTTAGAGATATAACCAACCTTAACATGATGAAGAGAAATCTATTGATTCTTCTGGCACTAATCCCCACCATGCTTTTTGCGCAGAAAAAAGGAGCTAAAGAAAAAACAGAACAAGTAGCGCTGGATGAAAAGCTTTATGCCGGACTTGAGTGGAGAAACATTGGGCCGACACGAGGAGGCAGATCCACAGCAGTGGCCGGTGTGCTGGGCGACGACCAAACCTACTACATGGGCACGGTTGGTGGCGGAGTATGGAAAACAACTGATGCTGGCATTAGCTGGAAAAACATCACCGATGGCTTTTTCAACACCGGAACAATTGGGGCAATTTCCGTAGCCGCATCCGATCCAAATGTTATCTACGTTGGCACGGGCGAGGCACCTATTCGTGGGGTGATGACTTCCAGCGGCGACGGTCTTTACAAATCGACCGACGCTGGCAAAACCTGGAGCCATATTGGGCTGGAGAACTCCATGCACATTTCTAAAATTGTTATTCATCCCACCAACCCAGATTTAATCTACGTGGGCGTTCAGGGTAATCCGTATGGCCCAAGCGACAACCGGGGCGTTTACAAAAGCACCGATGGTGGCAAAAGCTTCAAGGTCGTACATTTTGTCAACGAATTCACCGGAGTGAGTGACTTGAGAATGGATCAGTCCAACCCCAGGATTCTTTACGCAGCCATGTGGGATCATCAGCGGCTGCCATGGTATTCGAGAAGCGGTGGCAAAGGAAGTGGTATATTCAAAAGCGTTAATGGCGGCGAAACCTGGGAAAGGCTCTCAGAGGGATTGCCAAAAGTGGTGATGGGCAAGATTGGCGTGTCAGTTTCGCCAGCCGACCCCGAAAGAGTGTATGCGATTATCGAATCGGACGAAGGAGGCTTGTACCGTTCGGATGATGCCGGTAAAACCTGGAAAAACATGAACAAGGAGAGGGTGCTGCGGGCTCGTTCTTGGTACTATATGCATATTCAGGCCGATCCGGCAAATGCAGACGTTGTTTATGTGATGAACGCCCCCCTGCTCAGAAGCATCGACGGCGGAAAATCTTTTGTCAGCTTGCCTGTGCCACATGGCGATACCCACTCAATCTGGATCAATCCTGATCGACCAGCCAACATGGTGTACGGCGGCGATGGCGGCGCTGCTATTTCCTTTAATACTGGCAAAACCTGGAGTACGATTGAGAACCAACCCACTGCACAGTTTTACAGAATCAATGCCGACAATCGATTCCCCTACTGGGTGTATGGCGGCCAGCAGGACAACTCATCAGTAGCCATTCCCAGCAGTACCAATGGGCCTGTCATCGAATGGCAGGATTGGATTGCAGGCGTAGGTGGCTGCGAAAGTGCCTATGTGGCATTTGATCCCAACAACCCATTGCTCATGTATGCAGGCTGTTATCAGGGCATCATCGATGAGTATAATCTCGTCACTAAAAAAACGAAGGGCATTAAAGCCTATCCGGAAAGCGGGCTGGGCGAACCGTCCGACGAAGTCAAATACCGGTTCAACTGGAATGCACCAATCATTGTTTCTCAGCACAACCCCAGCACAATTTATCACGCAGGAAATAAAGTACTCCGCTCCACCAACCGGGGATTGACCTGGGAAGAAATGAGTGGTGACCTAACCAGAAACGACTCCACAAAGCTCGGGCTCATGGGCGGCCCAATTACCAACGAAGCGGCTGGTGGCGAAATCTATCATACTATTTATTACCTGGCCGAGTCTCCTCATGACGCAAAGGTTCTTTGGGCAGGAGCAGATGACGGCTTATTGCATATTACCAGAGATGCAGGGAAAACCTGGACGAACGTGAGCCCCAAAGAGGCCGGCGAGGGCATGATTAATTCTATTGAAGTATCTCCTCATACACCAGGCACTGCCTATGTGGCGTTTACGAAATATAAATTTGGGGACTTCACTCCTTATTTATACAAAACGACAGATTACGGTCAAAGCTGGCAAATGCTTACAAAAGGTATTGGCGCAAAGGCATTTGTGAGAGTCGTAAGAGAAGACCCTAACCGCAAGGGGTTGCTTTTTGCCGGCACCGAAAGAGGACTTTACATCAGCTTTGATGGTGGGCAGCAGTGGAGCCAATTCAAGCTTAATTTCCCGATGACGCCGGTAACTGACCTGAAGATTCACCACAACGACCTGCTGGCGGCTACATCAGGAAGGGCATTCTGGATCCTTGATGATATCACCTCTTTGCAAGAGCTGACCCCACAGGTAGCAACAACTGATGCCTATTTGTACAAGCCACGGGAAGTTGTTAAAAGCGGTAATGCTTTCGATTTGCCAAATGTGACCGTTGGCAAGAGCGCTTATAAAGGGGCCCTTATCCGATATCATTTGAAGGAAATGGGGGAAAAAGACTCCACATTGTTAAAACTTGAAATAGCTGATGCTGAAGGTAAGGTTTTGAGAACTTTCAACAGCGCTTCTAAAAAGAAAGCTGAGCAACTTCCAAAAAAAGCCGGCATGAATGTGCTGAAGTGGGACTTGCGAGGTGAGAATATTGAGACAGCCGAAGGCGTATTTGTACCAAGCTTTGGTGGCGGGGGCATGTCGAGCTACATGGTTGGCCCAGGCACTTATACAATAACGCTGACCTTTGGCGACAAAACAATGGAGCAGGCACTCAACATACTTCCTGACCCGAGGGACGCCGCTACGCTGGCACAGCACAGAGAAAAACAGCAGGTACTTGAGAGAATAGAGCTTGACATCGAAGATATATATCAGTCTCTGAAAGACCTGCAGCAAGTTCGCAAACAACTGAAAGCCATGGATGAAAGGCTGGGCGATTCGGACGAATACAAATCGATCAATGACAAGAGCAAGGCCATTATAAAGAAAGTGGGAGCGACTGAAGAAAAACTGATCCAACCGAAGCAGGAAACATTTCAGGACGTGGTCAACTTCCGCAGCATGCTCGACAGCCAGCTGTACGACCTTTTACAAACCATTGACGGGAATTCGCCCCCGCTTACCGATGGCGAGAAGGAACGCTATAACGACTTGAAAGAAATATGGAATACAAGGAAAACGGAGATCATGCAGATTTTGAGCGATGATGTTCCGGCCTACAACAATATGCTGGAGGAGAAAGGTGTGCCCTACGTGGCGCCGAATAACGACAAGAAGGAAGAAAAGTTAGGGAGCTGAAAATATCAACCATTGATCGAAAAAAAGGCCAGTTGCAGTACTGGCTTTTTTGTTTTACGTACGAACTATTTACATTTATCGTACGTATCATCAACTATGGGTATAACAACTTCAAAACTAAGGCAGAACATTTACAAGTTACTTGATCAAGTGGCTGAAACTGGCGAGCCCCTGGAAATAAAAAGAAAGGGAAAAACCCTCAAAATTGTAGTGGAAAATCAAGCTTCTAAGTTGGCTAACTTGAAAAAACGTGATGTGATTGTGGGAGACGCTGAGGAGCTTGTTCATATAGACTGGAGTAGCGAATGGAACAAGAAGCCTATTTAGACACACATGTCGTTATCTGGTTGTATGGGGGAGAAATTAATAAAATTTCGCCGAGAGCAATCTCAGTCATAGAAGAATCCAAACTATACTATTCTTCATTTCTAAGACTTGAGCTGAAATATCTATTCGAAATAGGGAAGATAAAAGTAGCCCCAGATGTTGTTCTGAAGAGTTTGGAAATAGAGATAGCCCTAACTAATCGGGACAGCCCGCTACATGTGCTTGTGAATAAAGCGATGGAACATTCCTGGACAGGAGATCCATTCGATAGAATGATTGTAAGTCAGGCGCAATTAGAAAATTGTGTCCTGGTAACCAAGGACTCGCTTATTGGAGAGAACTTCAAGAATGCAGTTTGGTAATTTGGAGACTATTCCTTAGTCAGGTCAAGCGTATCCACCAGATACTTGCCATTGAACGATTTCAGCAGCATATATACCCTGTACGTTCCGTTGGGGTGTGAAAGCTGACCAATGGTGTAGAGCAAACCTTCTTTCGAATTTCCCTGGTGTATATAGTCAAATGAAGAAGGAGGGTTCTCTTTGAAGAAATCCTTCATAATTATTTCGGCCTGTGTTTTACTGTAATTCGACTTTTCGCCGTCTACATTCAGCGAGACAGTTTCGTTAAAATAGCGCACAAGCTCTTTGGAAGAGCCAGCTTTTATAGCCGCTTTCACATTGCCTACTACCTCCGTTTGTGTTTGGCCAAAGGCCATGGTAGCAGTAAAAAGAAATAATATTGTAAACCGTTTCATGATTCTGAATTCAACAGTTGTAAGCAACAAAAATTGCGCCATTATTGAGCAGTTTGAAAAATAGAGACTAAGAATTTGACAGAATGAAACTAACATAATCAGGCAGCAGTTACAAAAGAAAAAAGGACAACCGTATATTTGCCCCTATGAATAAGAAAGTAATTCTGATGATTTTGGATGGCTGGGGAATTGCCTCCAACCCGAAAGTGTCTGCTGTTGACGCAGCCAACACCCCTTTTGTAGATTCGCTCTATAAAAAATATCCACACAGCAAGCTTCAGGCTTCAGGTCTTTTTGTCGGGTTACCCGACGGACAAATGGGGAATAGTGAAGTAGGGCATATGAACCTCGGAGCCGGAAGAGTAGTGTATCAGGATTTGGTAAAGCTCAACAAGGCGGTCGAAGAAAATACACTTGGCGATAACGAGGAGCTGGTCAAAGCACTGGATTATGCAAAGAAGAACAATAAGAAGGTGCACTTCATTGGGTTAGTTTCCGATGGCGGTGTTCATTCACACATTATGCATTTAAAGGGGCTATGCTCTCTGGCCCATGAAAAGGGGCTGGAAAAAGTATTTGTGCACGCCTTCACTGACGGCCGTGATTGTGATCCAAAGTCGGGGCTTGGCTTCCTGAAAGACCTTCAGTCGCATATGAGCAAAACTGCCGGGGCCATTGCAAGCATCACTGGGCGCTACTTTGCCATGGACAGAGACAAGCGTTGGGAGCGGGTGAAGCTAGCCTACGATGCTATGGTGAACGGTGAGGGCAAAAAAACTGGCGATGTGCTGAAAGAAATGCAAGCCTCATACGATGAAAATGTTACTGACGAATTTATCAAGCCGATTATACATACGGACGCCGCTGGGAAACCGCTGGCTGTTATAGAAGAAGGAGATGTGGTTTTGTGCTTCAATTTCCGTACCGACAGAGGAAGGGAGATTACCGAAGTGCTCACCCAAAAAGACTTTCCAGAGCACGGCATGAAGAAATTGTCGCTGTACTATGTGACCATGACCAACTACGACGACACCTTCAAAGACGTGAAAGTGTTGTTCGATAAGGACAACCTGGTCAATACCCTTGGCGAGGTACTGGCTGCCCACGGCAAGAAGCAAATCAGAATAGCAGAAACAGAGAAATACCCTCACGTTACGTTTTTCTTTTCCGGTGGAAGGGAAGAGCCGTTTGATGGAGAGAAAAGGCTTCTTTGCCCGTCGCCTAAAGTGGCTACGTACGATTTGAAACCCGAGATGAGTGCGGAGGACATTCGTGACGCCATTATCCCGGAGCTAAAGAAACAAGAAACTGACTTTGTTTGCCTCAACTTCGCCAACCCCGACATGGTAGGCCACACCGGAGTGTTTGAAGCGGCAGTGAAGGCGGTGGAAACTGTTGATCGTTGTGCTGAGGCTGTCGTAACTGTTGCATTGGAAAATGGCTACAGCACTTTTATCATTGCCGACCACGGCAACTCCGACATGATGATCAATGAAGACGGGTCACCCAACACAGCCCACACCACCAACCCTGTGCCATGTATTCTCGTAGACAACGACTATCGTGGCCCGATTAAGGATGGAAAACTCGGAGATTTGGCGCCAACGATTCTTAAGATGATTGGCATTCCAAAGCCAGAAGAAATGACTGGCGAAGAACTTATATGAGGAATATTGTTATCGGCTCATTGATATTGGGCCTGGCGCTGAGTGGCTGCGAAAGCAGCTCTTCAGCGAAAAAAATTTCGGCTTACTTTGATGTGGCTGAGTTGTTTCTGTCGCAGGCTAAGCTTATCGAAAACGTTTCGTTTGAAAAATCTGCCTCTATTGACAGCCTCATTGAGACGAAGACGCTAAAGTTTGATAGCCTTGAATGGACCAAGGAGCTATCAATGTTCATTAATATGGACATTAACAAAGCAGTGCTGGTCGGGGCGTTCAGTGAGGAAAAGACCAATTCATCTGATGGCAGCAGCGTTCTATACAAAAAGAAGCCAGAGGTTGAATCTGGTGTGCAGTGGATGAAGCTTGATTATGATAGTCAGGGCAATGTGGTAGCTTTTTCAGGCCGATTCGAAGAGGAAAACGCATTGTACCAAAACAGTCGTGAGCTATTTGCCACCTTTGCTGCCCAAAACGGCGTGTCCACTTTGGAAAGCTACCGCATCAAAGGCTTTCAAAAAATATTGATGAAGGACACTGTTAACTATCAAATTGAGGCAAAGGCACTCAATTAAAGGTTCTTGAAGGCTTGCATGAATCCCATGTTTGCCTTTTTGTCTTTTACGATCATATAAGGAATCTCTTTATTGGCCCGTAAGAGCTCAACAGCCACACTTCCCATAAGCAAGGCAGCAACCATGGTTCTCCCCTTCGAACCGAGGATAATCATGTCGGCGGCTTGCACTTTGGCCTCCGTAAAAATCACATCAGCTGGCTTGTCATCTTCATCAAGATTAAAAACTTGTATCACATCGTCTTCATTGATTTGGCACGCATTTAAAAAAGTCTTCATCTGCTTTTCGGCATTGTGCTTCATAATGATGGCAAAATCAACGTACTCCTTGCCAGTGTAGTGATAGCCAACGGGAACTTTGTAGACATTTTGAAGAAGAACCTCCACATTTCCCAATTTTTTTAAGGCCATGGCCACATCAACTGCCATGGCAGAGTTTTTGGAAAAATCGACAGGTACCATCACCTTATCTAGTTTGAAAGAAGCGTTTTCAGGCACAAACAACACGGAAGCATGGCAAATGGCAGTGATTTTTGCTGCATTGGTGCCGGAGCCTTTTAAAGATTTTTTGAGTCCCATCACAATCAGATCTATTTCCTTCACCTGTGACCATTTCAAAATTTGTTCAGTCTCGTTGCCATCTTTCACCACTGCCTCATAAGGCGTGTCACATTTATTCACAAAATACTTGGAGGCCTCGTCATTGATTCCTTTTTCGAGTGCCTCATCCGCCGGCCCGGTGATGTTCGGGAACATTTTCTTGATCTCTTCAGGAATCTCCAGCTTTTTTGAGACATGGATAAAGTAGACTTTTGCGTTGGGAAGCGCTTTGCTAAGATGGGCTGTATACTCCATCAGAGTCTGATCGATGGGTGACAAGTCTAGGCAAACAAGAATTCGCTGAAGTGGGTACATGACGGATTGATTATAATGGCACTTTTGACTTAATAGAATATTTGTCTCAAGAATAGCTTGTCCCCGAAATGGGTAAGCAAACTGAACAATATCCAGACATGAATATTTGTCATATTTCTGATAATTACAATGAATTTTATAAGAGTCATTGATGATTTCCGTCAGGCCGTCGAAATTGTGATTCGATTTCTCTCTCGATTCGGGGATTAGGTTCTTAACTTTGCGCCGAACAAAACTTTTTGTTTCTACCCAATGTATTACTTAAGGTTTTGAATATTGTTTGATATAAGTAGCTGATGGCAAGAAGTAACTCACGGTTCTCCACCCTTGAAAAAGAGGAGAAGCGCCCCCTCAATAAAGATAATTTCAAAAAGCTTTTAGGTGTTTTCAGATTTATTTTGCCCTATAAGGCCGGGTTCATAGCAGGCTTGGTGCTATTGCTTTTTACAAGTGGCATACTGCTGTCCTTTCCTTATGTGGCTGGTAAGCTCATCGATGTTGCCTCCGGCAAGGGGTCGTGGTTGCTCAACGACATCACGTCGATTGCGCTGGCACTCATTGGGATTTTGCTGGTGCAAAGCATTGTCTCTTTTTTTCGGGTTTATTTCTTCGCAACCGTGTCTGAGCGCACAGTCGCCGACATAAGAACCCACCTTTATCAAAAGCTTATCAGGCTGCCCATTACCTTTTACGACAGCAAGAGAACAGGAGAGTTGATCAGTAGAATCACTTCGGACGTGACCATGATTCAGGATACATTTACTGTAACCCTGGCGGAGCTGATTCGCCAAACATCAATCTTGATTATTGGCCTTGGGCTGATTTTTTACACGATGCCGTCGCTGAGTGTTTTTATGCTGGCCACTTTCCCGGTGTTGATTCTGGCAGCGATGTTTTTCGGCAGGTTTATCCGGAAAATGTCAAAAAAAACCCAGGACGCTTTGGCCAACGCCAGCGTAGTGGCCGAAGAGACGCTCCAGTCTGTTCATACAGTAAAAGCTTTTACTAACGAGCAGTATGAGATCAAAAGGTACCGGGCGTCAATGTCGGCTGTAGTAAAGGTGGCCTTGAAAACCGCTACTTACCGGGCCGGCTTTATCTCTTTTGTAATTTTTGCCCTGTTTGGCGGCATAGTCGGCGTAATGTGGTACGGTGCCACGCTCGTTCAAAACGGAGAGCTGACGGTTGGCGATCTGCTTTCATTCGTGCTCTACACCACTTTCATCGGTGGGTCAATTGCCGGCCTCGGGGATCTGTTTGGTCAGATACAGAAGGCAATTGGTGCTTCGGAGCGGATCCTGGAAATTCTTGAGGAAACTGAGGAGGTCGAAAGCAAGGAGCAGGAATCGATCAGTATACAAGGTGAGATTGCTTACGAAAATGTAACCTTTAGTTACCCTACCCGCAAGGAAATGCCAGTGCTGAAGAACATAAGCTTCCACGTGCCTCATGGTAGTAAGGTGGCGCTGGTAGGTCAAAGTGGAGCGGGTAAGTCGACAATCATTCAGCTGCTGATGAGGTTTTATCAGCCAGATACGGGGAAAATATTGATTGATGGAAAGGACAACCAATCCTATTCTATTTCAGCTTTGCGGAAGCACATCGGTATTGTGCCTCAGGAGGTGATTCTTTTCGGCGGCACTATTTTAGAGAATATTCGCTACGGTAAACCCGACGCCACAGAAGACGAAGTAGTGGAAGCTGCCCGGCAGGCTAACGCCCTGGACTTTATCCTAAGCTTTCCCGAGCAGTTTGATACCATTGTGGGCGAACGGGGCATGAAGCTTAGCGGAGGGCAGCGGCAGAGGATTGCCATCGCCAGGGCTATTTTGAAAAACCCTTCGATTTTAATACTTGACGAAGCCACCAGCTCGCTGGATGCCGAGTCGGAGCGACTGGTGCAGGATGCCCTGGAGAAACTCATGAAGGATCGCACAACGGTCATCATTGCCCACCGATTGGCTACGATTAGAAAGGTGGATCGAATTTACGTGATAGGTGACGGGCAAATTACTGAGCAAGGGACTCATGACGAGTTGACGAATGATGAGGAGGGGAAATACAGTCAACTGGTGAAGCTTCAACTCGAAGTGTCCTAATCACTTTCAGTCTAATCAGGAGCTTTGTATATTGTTCAAAAATTACTGTACAACCAAACACCCGGTAGCATACAGGAATGTCAGAATTAATTTTAAAAGAAACACTCAAAGGACATCGACTGCGAAACACGCAATGCAGGGCGGATATACTGGCTATATTCTATGAGCACGATTTTGCCTTGTCGCATGCCGATATTGAGGACAGGGTAAGCGAACATTACGACAGGGTGACTGTGTACCGAACGCTAAAGACCTTTGTAGATAAAGGTTTGATTCATAAAGTTCTTGATGATAACGGAGCTCAGAAATATGCTTTGTGCAATGCCGACTGCTCCGAAGACTTACATAAGCACGAGCATGTTCACTTTAAATGCATCAGGTGTGGGCTCACAACTTGCCTCGACGAATCAGACATTCCTGGAATAAAACTACCGGCCGGGTATGTCTTGATGGATGTAAGCATGCTGGTGACTGGCTATTGCAAAGACTGCCAACAATAACTCAAACTGGCATTTCCTCCCGCTCTTCTTCGTCAATAAACACCAGCCTTGGATTGCCGTCTGGCAGGCAAACGCCCGGGGGAAGATCAATTTCCGGTGGCCCTTTCACTGTAATACCTCCGTCGTCGTCATCGTCATGCCCGCCGACATCTTTATTTCTCTTCTTCATAAGAGTGACCATCAGATACACAAGTATCAGATAAGCAATCCCAACAAGGATAAGGTCTAAAGTATAACCACCTAGCATACAGCTCTTTTATACAATGATTTTACAAAAAAACCCTAGTATTATCAAATGAAATGAATTAATTCAAACAATTTAATTCACCTCAAATAGGATTTCCGACAAGGTCAGCTATCCTAATGATATTCATACGTATTTTGAGAAACTTTTAAATTGTACATTTCTAATATAATCCACTCTTTTGACAATCGGCGTGGTTTTTTATATTGCCTAATTCTTGTTTTATTTGCCGGTCGTTTGAAAAAAACCGCAGCTATTATTTTCTTTACAATGCCTTTTTTGACCTGTGTCCTAACGCCTTTTGTTTATGCTTGATCAACTGCTAGCCAACAGTGAAAACCTCTTGTACGGCATTTTCGGTATTGTAATCACTATCTTTTTAATTCTTGATCTAGGCGTCTTTCACAAGAAACCAGGAAAGATTAGCCAAAAGGATGCGCTTCAGCAGTCGCTGTTTTGGGTTGTTGTTTCTATTATTTTCGGTGGCGTTATTTATTTCTACTATGAAAATCCCGTGCCTGGCGTTACGCCCTATGAAAGTATGCTTGAATTTTACTCGGCATATCTCACAGAGAAAGCACTAAGTATTGATAATATATTTGTTATTCTTCTTATCCTTCGCTACTTCAAAGTGAAGGATGAATACTATCATGGCATTCTTTTTTGGGGGATATTGGGCGCCATCATTTTCCGGGCAATATTCATTTTCGTCGGAGCGCTTTTGATCAGCAAAGCACATTGGATTCTGTACGTCTTCGGCGTGTTTCTTGTCTATTCAGGGCTTAAAATATTCAAGGATGATGAGGACATGGAAATTGAGCCAGAGAAGAATCCCCTCATTCAACTTGCCAGAAAGTTCTTTCCCATCTCAAAAGGAGACATGGGCGGCAGGTTTGTCATCTTCAAACAAGGTAAGCTTATATTTACGCCACTTTTTCTGGTTATTATTCTTATTGAATCTACCGACCTCATTTTTGCCGTAGATTCCATTCCCGCTGCGTTTGCGATTACTCAGAACCCGTTCATCATCTACACATCCAATATCTTTGCCGTGATGGGCCTAAGGGCGATGTTCTTCCTGCTGTCTAACGTGCTTGATAAGTTTTATCTGCTTCAAAAAGGCCTGGCGATCATCCTCATATTCATTGGAGCGAAGATGCTGGTGGACATTTTCAGTATTCACGTCCCCGTGATATGGTCATTCAGTATGATTTTGGTAGTGTTGATAGGATCTATCATACTCTCACTTATCTTCCCGAAGAAACCTGAATTGGTAAACAACTAGCAGTTGTAGCTGAGCTATTTTTTGAAACCTATTTGTGCGGACTTCCACCCCTGATTTTCCAATTTGGTGGCACTGTCCTCGACGGTAGATTTTAGTTTGTCTTTGTAGGCCTGCAAGGCGTTGGCAACCTTGTCATCAAACGTAGAAACAATCTCAGCTGCAAGTATGCCAGCATTTTTGCCTCCGTCCAGTGCTACAGTCGCTACCGGAATACCGCCAGGCATTTGTAGAATAGAAAGGATTGAGTCCCAGCCGTCAATAGAATTCCTGGATTTAACCGGCACCCCAATCACAGGTAAAGTGGTGATGGAAGCGACCATCCCTGGCAGGTGAGCCGCACCGCCCGCACCGGCTATAATTACTTTCAGACCTCTTTTGCGGGCTTCTTCAGCGTAGGATATCATTCTGTGTGGGGTGCGGTGTGCTGAGACAATGGTTACTTCGCATGGAACGCCAAGCTCTTCCAGTATTTCTGCTGCCTCCTGCATCACAGTGAGGTCCGACTGGCTACCCATGATCACACCTACAATTGGTTTTTTATCTTCAGCCATTTTATGCCTTTATTTTCAGTTTATCTTTTACCCAATAAGCCAGGGTTTTCAGGTCTTCAGCGCTTTCGTTGACTATCGTCACGTGCCCCATTTTTCTAAAAGGCTTTGTTAGCCTTTTGCCATAAAGGTGAGGATGTACCCCTTCTTTTTGCAGCACCTCTTCCAGTCCTTCGTAAACAGCTTCTCCCTGAAAACCTTCCTCTCCGAGCAAGTTGACCATAGCAGCCGGAGTATGGGCCCTGGTGCTTCCCAGGGGCCACCCTAAGATGGCTCTCAAGTGCTGCTCATACTGCGAGGTAATATTCGCCTCTATCGTCTGGTGTCCGCTGTTGTGAGGCCGGGGGGCAACTTCATTAACGAGAATTTCGTGATCCCTGGTGAGAAACATCTCCACAGCCAGCAACCCCACCATGCCAAGTTTGGTAATTACTTTTTCAGCGAGAGCTCTGGCCTTCTGTTCCACTTCGATTGAGATCTGGGCTGGCGAGAACAAAAACTCAACGAGATTTGCCTCTGGATGATAAACCAATTCCACTACAGGAAAGGTTTTGATCTCGCCCTGCTCATTTCGGGCGACAATTACGGAAAGCTCTTTCTCAAAATCTATCAGTTTTTCCAAAAGCCCAGGTTGGTCAAATGCTTTTGTCAAGTCTTTTTCGGACCTGATTACCTGAACACCACGGCCATCATAGCCTTCTCTTCCAAGTTTGTTTACTGCTGGCAGAAAGTCGGCTTGGGCGGCTACATCGGCAGCATTTTCAGTCAGCACAAACTTTGCTGTTGGAATGCCTTCCTTTTGGTAAAACTGTTTTTGAAGTCGCTTGTCCTGTATCAACTCAATAATATGAGGCTGAGGGAAAACCTTTTTGCCTTCTTCTTCCAATTTTCTGAGCGCTTGGGTGTTTACATGTTCAATCTCTATGGTAACAACATCACAGTCTTTACCAAACTGATAGATCGTGTCGAAGTCTTTGAGATTGCCGTTAACAAATCCGTCTACGAGGTCTTTGCAGGGAGCTGAAGGGTCAGGATCGATTACTTTGAAAGGGATGTTAAAATCGATGCCGGACTGTATGAGCATGCGCCCAAGCTGGCCACCACCTAGAATGCCAATTTTTCTGTTTACTGTTGCCATGGTTTGATGCAGCGAAATTAGGGAATTATTTCTATTCCTATGTTCTTCATCAGTTGTGAGGCGTTGAAGCTTTTGCAGGGCCCCTCGGTCAGCTTGTAGTCGAACAGCAGCTCATCGCCCTTCACAAGGCTGTTAAAGCTGAAGTTGGTTACAAGAGGGTCAGTATTGCCCAGCTCGCTTAAGGAGAGGTCGTGTGTAGAAATAAAGCCTGCCGCCTTTTCTCTAAGAAGCTGCCTCACAAGGGCCTTTGTGCCAATATGCCTGTCCTCTGAGTTGGTGCCTTTCAATACCTCGTCGAGCATGTAGAGAACCGGAGCTCCCGTTTCCAATAGATCTAAGAGCTGCCTGAGCCGTTTTAGCTCTGCATAAAAAGACGATACGCTTTCCGATAGGTCATCGTGGGTGCGCATGCTGGTGAAGAGCTCCATATAGGAGATAGTCATGCTGTTGGCGCAAACCGGGGCTCCTGCCAATGCCAGTACCGAATTTACCCCCACTGTTCGCAGGAAAGTGCTTTTTCCTGACATATTGGATCCTGTTATCAATATTAATCCCTTGCCATCAAGCACAAAATCATTTACAACTCGCTTCTTAGCTGGAATCAAAGGGTGGCCCAGCTGACTGGCTTTTAGGTCAAAATCCCAACCAGATGTTTCAGGGTAGACATAGGCCGGGTTGGCAAAGGCAAACCCTGCCAGGCTACTAATGGCTTCCATTTCACCCAGAGCTTCCATCCAACCGCCCACGTGATCAATGTTTTCGTCAAACCATTTCTGCGCCAGTGTAATAAGCCAAAAGTCGAGAAGAAGAAATGAGTTGAGAATTTGATAGAGCATGTTGATCCGGCTGTCGAACCGATTTACCACCTCGTGCAGTTTTTTGAAGGCGACGGACGCCGAGGGCCCGGGGTTTAATAAAATGGATTGATGGTCATGAAGCAAGCTGTTTTCAAACTTGCCCGTTTCAATGCAGTTGAACAAATCTACATAGACGGATAACTGTTTTGACAGGCCCTGCATTTTTTGATACTCCTCGTTCATTGACTTCATCAATGCAACGAGAAAAAAGCTATTGAGGATTGCTGCGAGAAACACCCACTGCCAAACCACCACTGACAAGATCGCCAATCCGTAAATGACCAGCGAAACAGCCATAGAAGCGGCTGCCCAAATTTTAAAGCCTTGAGAGATGGGGGCTGGTTTTGACAAAAGCTGCTCTAAGGGCACTACGGGCTTTGACTTATCCGGTAGATTCATCCTCCCAAAGGCCTCAAACGACTGCCTCCATTCGATTTGACTTTCAAGCTCACGAACAGCCTGCTGCCTTGGGCTAACAACATTGGCTTTTGCCGGAAAGCTTAGCCACGAAGCAAGGGTGGCCGTCCCCGGCGGCGTCGATCCACGGTTGACAAGCTGAAAAATGGAATGCCGCCCGAAAATATCGAGATCGGCTACGTAAGGGTGATTTTCGCTGAGGAATTCTTTGCCATCCGAAAGGTGCTTGATGTCGAGCTGCTGCCTTCTGACTTCATCTTGATTGACCGCCAGCATCGACTTAAGAAACGAGAGATTCTTTTTCGTTTTGTTGTACACATTTACAAGGGAGCCAAAAATCAAAAAGAAGCCCACGAGAACAAAGAAAACCGGCCACGCCATTCTCTCATTGGCGAAATAGACTAACGCAATGATGGATACCACAAAAATGCCTATTCTATAGGTAGACCACTCCCTGAGCTTACCGGCAACTTCAGATGTCTGACGTTCAAATGTGGTAATACGAGCTTTGAAAAACGCTTCTTTTTCGTCCATTTCTACGATTTGTTCCTATGATAACAAATTGTATACGGCCAATGCGGACAAATAGGCCAACGCAGACATATAAAATAATTGGATGGCAGGCCATTTCCAGCCTTTGGTCTCCCGATAAACGATGGCGATCGTGCTCATGCACTGCATGGCGAATGCATAAAAGACCAGCAGAGAGAAGGCAACAGCCGTGGTAAACATGGGGCCGCCGGTCTTCGGATTTTTTTCTTTTTCCAGTCTTTGTCTGATGGTTGTATTGTCTTCTCCTGCCGAGCCCACGCTATATATGGTGGCAATTGTTCCTACGAACACTTCCCTGGCAGCAAACGAGGTGATAAGGGCAATGCCAATTTTCCAATCATAGCCCAGGGGAGCAATAACCGGCTCTGTAACCTTGCCAAGGTAACCAGCATAACTGTGCTCAAGCTTATAGGAAGCAACCCTGTCATCCATTTCCTCTTCCGAAAGATTCAGATGAGCGCTCTCTTTTTGTACGGTCTCTTCGGCCTTTGTGAGAGCGTCGCCTGGTCCGTAGGAGGCAAGCACCCATAATACTATAGAAATCGCCAAAATCACCTTCCCCGCCTCGAAGACAAAGGTCTTTACTTTTTCAACGATGGTGATACCCACATTTTTCCATCTCGGCATTCTGTAAATCGGAAGCTCCATGAGAAAGAAGCTGCGTTCTTTCATTTTCATAATGAGCTTCATTACATAGGCGGAGAGCAAAGCGGCAATAAAACCTAGCAGGTACATCCCCATCAGGGCCACTCCCTGCAGACTGAAGAACCCGAGAACTGAGGTAGAAGGCACTACAAGGGCAATCAATATGGTGTAAACCGGCAGCCTTGCCGAACAGCTCATCAGGGGCGTTACCATGATGGTCACGATCCTGTCTTTCCAGTTATCGATGTTTCGGGTGGCCATCACTGCTGGAATAGCACAGGCAACTCCTGAAATCAAGGGAACTACACTTTTTCCATTCAGACCAAACTTTCTCATGATCTTGTCCATGAGAAAAACAGCCCTTGCCATATAGCCTGATTCTTCAAGGATGGCGATGAAGGCAAACAGGAAGGCAATTTGGGGAATAAAGACAACTATGCCGCCAATGCCGGGTAAGATGCCTTCAGTGATTAGTCGGTTGAGAATGCCGTCAGGCAGAACAGACCCTACAAAATCTGACAGCGCAGAAAAAGTCAAGTCAATAAAATCCATCATCGGTTCCGCCCACGCAAAAATTGACTGAAACATCAGGAAAAGCACCAGAAAGAAGATCAGGTAGCCCCATACCTTGTGTGTCAAAACTCTGTCGAGCTTGTTTGAAAACTGGCGTTGCTGCTGAGTAGGCTTTCTGCTGAGCACCTTGGCAAGAATACCATCAATCATTGAGTAGCGCTCAAGCGTTTCATGAGCCTGAATAACCCTCACCTCAAGGTCGTGCTTCTGAATAATGTGCTTGGCAATCGATTCGCCGTCACCGTTGAGGCTGGGCAAAGTGGGGGAGTTGATCAGGTATTGGTATGCCTTGTAGTTGTGATCCAGCTCCAGTTGTTCTTTGGTTTCCTCTATCGCCTCGGGAGCTAACGCCAGCACGTCGTAAAGGGGCGGGGTAACCGGGCCTAGAGGAATAGTTAGTGCATTTTTTAGTCTGTCGAGCCCTGCGCCCGTTCTTGCGTTGATTGAAACAACAGGAACCTCGAGCACCCTGCTCAGAGCGGTGGCGTTAATGTCCAGCCCTTTCTGGCTGGCCACGTCCATCATGTTGAGGGCGAGAATGACCGGAATGCCGAGGTCGTGAACTTCAGTAAAAAGTAAAAGGTTTCTTTTAAGGTTGGAGGCATCGACAATGACTATGACGACATCAGGGTAGTCGGCTGCATTTTCGTTGAGAAGCGTGTCTACCACCACCTGCTCATCCATCGAACGGGGATAAATGCTATAAGTACCTGGTAAATCAAGCACCTCTATCGCCTGACCATTGGGTAGATGTGCCTTGCCTACCCTCTTGTCAACTGTTACTCCGGGGAAATTGCCAATTTTTTGATTGAGACCAGTGAGGTAGTTAAAAAGCGATGATTTGCCCGCATTAGGGTTTCCTACGAGCGCAACTTTAACTTTATGTGAATCAGGCATTCTTTAGAGGAGTGAAATAGTCGATGCCTCGTTCTTTCTCATGGATAGGTTATAGCCAGAAACTTCGATGCAAACCGGATCACCAAAGGGGGCAATAATCTTCATAATAACTTCCGTACCAGGCAAAACACCCATTTCTAATAACTTTATGGAAAGCTCCTGATCAGAAAATCCTGTAACAGTTCCCCTTTCTCCCGGACGCATATCAGCTACTGTTCTCATCCTCTATTCTTATTTAGATTAGTTCAAAATTGCTAAATTTGTTTCGGTTTTCAAACCTGATTCTTGTCATTCATTCAAATTCACATGAAAAAACAAAGAAAAGAGAAATCCGAAGGCCGAAATAAGGAAAACGAAAGGCCAAAAAAGCTGACTTCTGTCAGGCCTGATAAAAATCAGGAGACTGAGGAAGAGAGTAAGTTTGGCGGCATTCCAGAAAGGGATTTTAAGAAAAACCTGGGGTGTGGATAGGCCTTAAAAGCTCAGATATTCTCTCTTTACTCGCTCAGACACAGAAGTGAGGATTTCATAGGGAATCGTGTCTGCCCATTCCGCAACCTGGTTTGCAGATGGGTGCTCACCAAATACTACTACCTCGTCGCCCTCCCGCACATCAACGCCCGTTACGTCCACCATGGTCATGTCCATGCAAACGCTGCCAATGGTAGGCAGCAGTTGCTCGTTAATCAGCACCTTCCCTTTGCCATTTCCCAGCGACCTGGGGTAGCCATCAGCGTAGCCAATAGCAATGGTAGCCACATCGGTGTTCTTATTGGTTTTGCCAGCCCGGCTGTAGCCAACAGTTTGTCCGGCTGCCAGCCTCCTGACTTGAGATACCACGGTTTTTAGCCTTGCCACCACGGTGAGTTGCCCTTGCTCCTCTTCCGTAGGCTCGATGCCATGCAGGCCAATGCCTACTCTTACCATATCAAACTGATACGATTTGAATCGGCTGATACCTGCTGTGTTCACCAGATGGCGGATGGGTTTGTAGCCAAGGTGCCGGGACAACTGTTCGTAGCAATCAAGGAAGGTCCTGGCCTGAACATGAGTGAAGTCGTCAAAGGCGTTGTTTTCGGAGCCAGCGAGGTGAGAAAAAATAGAGGCTACTTTGATAGTTGGATATCGACCGAGCAGCTTCACAACAGCCTCTATTTCGCTGGTAGCGAAGCCGAGCCTGTGCATGCCAGTATCCACTTTAATATGAATAGGGGGAGCTTCACTCTTGCCCTGTGACCACTCGCCATAGTTTTGCAACTGCGAGAGCGAGAAAATTTCTGGTTCCAGGGAATATGCTGGCAGTTTATCAAAGCTTTCTTCAGGTGCATTCATGACCATCACCGGGAGATGAACACCCTGTTCACGTAGTAAAACACCTTCGTCGGGGTAAGCGACAGCCACATAGTCGGCCTTCAGGTATTGAAGTGTTCGCCCTATTTCACCGCTTCCGCTTCCGTAGGCGAATGCTTTCAGCATCACCATGGTTTTCACTCCTGGCTCAAGAATGCTTTTGTAAAACTGAAAATTGTGCTGCAGCGCTTCCAGATTTACCTCCAGCACAGTTCTATGCACTTTGGCTTGTAGCCTCTTCACAATCTCTTCAAACCGGAAACTGCGTGCTCCTTTAATCAGTACTGTTTGCCCGGCGAATTGTTTTTCTTTTATCTGCTCCAGAAACGCTTCCGTGGATACATAAGGCTCACAAGCCATCCTGAAAGCATCCCCATTGGCGGAGATAGTCGGGCCAATGGCCACTAATTTTGAGACACCCTTGCTCACCAGCATGTCGTTCACATGCTTGTACAGCTCCTTTTCATTTTCACCAGCCTGGAGTATGTCAGAAAGAACAACAGAGATTGGCTTGCCGTGGCTATGGGTGATAGCCAGGTCAAGTGCTGCTTCCAATCCTTGAAAATCGTTGTTGTACGAGTCATCGACCAGCCGACTGCCAAAAACTCCTTCTTTCAGCGACAGCCGCATCGGGATGGCAGACAACACTGATACCTGCCGGGCCAGGATGCTCTGATTGATACCCATTTCGAGTGCAGCTACCACGGCATGACAAAGGTTTTCAACCGATTTGTCATCTGTAAAAGGCAGGTCAATCTCAACCTTGCCCATTTCCCATGCTAGCTTCAGTTTGCTTCCAACTGTACTAACGGCATATTTTGCGCCCTTTCCCTGCCCCCAGCCTATTCCGGCTACTCCCGGCAATACATTGCCTGACAGGAACCTGTCTATAGCGAAATGATCTGTGCAGTAAATTAGCTTTTTGCAGCCCTCAAAGAGCTTCATTTTTTCAGCAAGCTTTTGCTCCCGGGATGTGAAAAGTGCGTCGTGAGCGGGCCCAATATTGCTGATGATGCCGATGGTGGGCTGGATAATGTTTTTAAGGCGAGCCATTTCACCTGGTTGTGAGATACCTGCCTCGAAAATTCCAGCTTCGTGGTGGTCGGCCAGCGGCCATACCGACAACGGCACTCCAACTTGCGAATTCCAGCTTTTTGGGCTTTTGACAACGGAAATACTGCTGGCCAGTAGCTGATACAGGTATTCTTTCACAATGGTTTTTCCATTGCTTCCGGTGATAGCTACTACAGGCAGGCTGAACCGCCTTCTGTGGGCAGCTGCCAGCTCCTGCAATGTTTGCAGGGAGTCGCTTGTGAGAAAGAAAGAGGCGTTTTCAAAACGCTCAATATCCTTTGGCAGAGACTCCACCACAAACAGTCTCCAGCCTTTTTGATATGCCTCCCAGAGAAAAGAGTGGCCGTCGTGGTTTGGCCCTTTAATAGCAAAATAAACAGCCCCCTCACCAGAGAATACTTTGCGTGAGTCGAGTGACAGCGACAGGATTGCTGAGGGAGTATCAACACCACTGATTTTGCCTTTACAAAGCTTTGGCAGGTCGGAAAATAGTATGTTTCTCCTCATAGCGTCAACTCCATTTCCCATTGATCTATCTGGTTTTCGAATCCCACGTTCAGCAAAAAACCTGCAATGTCTTTTGCAGCTTCAGGGATGTTAATGGCAGTCAGGTTTTTCTTTCCACTTTGAATATACGCTTCATAAACTAGTCGTGTGCCAATGCCCTTTCTTCTTAAGCTGGCATCAACAGCCATGCGTGTTATCCTTCCGGATTGAGCCTGAAAAATAATGTAACCAACCACTCTGTCGCCATTACGGCACTCCACGAAGGTCTCGGAGGCTGCATTGTATGCCAACTGATCGAACGTGTCAGAAAACGAAGTTTCCACGCTGTCCAGTTGCTGGTATAAATCTTTCCTGCTGAGGGAGCCACAGGCAATCAGAAATTCGTCTTGGTTTAGATTAGAAGGCTCAAGAACCTTGTTAAGCTTATAGCAATTGTAGAAGCCCACTTTCCGGAAACCGATCTCTTCATAAACATTAATGGCGACTTCATTGACAGTAATTACCTCGAGCACACATCTTTTTGCCTGCGTGGCAGCTTTCTCCCGAAACGCCAGATACAATTGTCGGGTCAGGCGGTTGCCTCTGTGCCCGGGAATCACCCCTGTACCGCCATTGTAAATACTGGTAATGTCTTTGTATTCGTTCAGGCTGTGAAATATAAAGCCGACCAGCTTCTGGCCTGAAAACGCCCCAAACGAAAGGTCAAATCTGATATTCAGCTTGCCAAGCATCCTCTTTTTAAAAAGAGAATAGCTAAGCTGCATAGGCACGGGATATTCAGAGAACGCTTCCAAAAACGACCTGTGCATTTGTCTCAGGTCATTGTGCTGGAGCGGGCGAATTTCGTATTGACTCATTAATTCAGCATTGCGCCATTGGGCACTTTTAGTTCGGGAGTGCAAAGTACAATATCACCTGATTCGTTAGCAAACCCGGTAACAAGTACTTCTGACATAAAATTCGCTATTTGCTTGGGAGGGAAGTTGGAAACACACACAATTTGTTTCCCAACCAAATCTTCCGGAGTATAGAGCGCTGTGATTTGAGCGCTGGATTGTTTCACACCTAGCTCTGCGCCAAGGTCGATTTTAAGAATATAGGCAAGTTTTCGTGCCTTTGGAAATGGCAACACTTCCACAATGGTTCCAACTCTTATGTCTACCTTTTTAAAGTCACTCCAGTCAATCATGGTTTAGTAAATTATACGAAAGTCAAAAAAAATATGTTAAATCTAATATTAAGGGATGAAAGGTAAATGTTAGATGCACGCATTAGGAATCTTAAACAAAATTTTAGTATCTTGGTTTCCCTTTCAGGTCTAAAGCACATATGATTTATACCAAGAATATTTTCAGATCACTACTACTTGCGGGCTGTATCTGCCTGCTTCCTTCTTTGGCGTCAGCATCTGTAGAAGATGGGAGCGAAGACAAGTCAAAAGACAATAAGGAGCAGTGCGATCAGGAAGATAAGGACAAGAAAGCAGCAGAGGCTGCTGTGGTGAAGGAAAAGCCAAAGGCTGTTAATTATACTGCTTCAAGTCAGAAGAGTCGTGAAATTGTGCCAGGTTTGAGCAACAAAGCTGATTCGTCTTCGGTGCTTTCTTATAACTTCATATTCTATCTGGTGTACAAGTTTAAGTACTCAGAATCGGAAGAAGAGTTTTCTCAGGAATCGAGAACTACAGACTAAAAATATAAAGGGCTTTTCAGCCCTTTTTTTATTCCCGGAACCGCCTTATTGGATAGTGACATTGAAAGGAGGTGCTGTTTCAACGTCCGTTTCGCCTGCCGCATTGGTAGCATCGCCATCCCTTACACCCGCCGCAGTTTTATTGGGTTCGTGTCTCAAAATCACAGTCAGCGTCCCTGAACCGGCCACTCCCGCAACAAAAGTATTCTGCAAACCAATCGGATATCCGTCAGCATCCTGATCGTCGTATGTTGTTGTTAACTCAAGGCCATCGCCCGTGATAAAAAAGAACTGATGCTCGGTTCCTTCCTCACTCACCTCAGCTGAAATGTCGTCAGCGGGTGTGGTTGATTCATTGAGTAATTCTACGGACACAGCATAAGTTTTCCCAGCCTCCAGCGAGATGTCGTCCACTGTTGGCAGGTTGGCTCCGTCTCCATCGGCATCTTTCCATTCCGCCACGAAAGAGTTAGAACCCTCCGTAAATGTGAGCTTAACAGTGGTGATAAGCTCTTCTTCATTCTCAATAACCGGATCAGCGTCATCGTTACAAGAACCTAAAAGCAACAGTGTTGCAAAAAGAAAGCTCGAAGCAAATAGTGTTTTCATCGTTGTTAAATTAAAATTTATAGTTAAACCTGATAGTGACTGTTCTTCCCAGTTCGTCGGCATAGTACCTGAACCGGTTTAGGTATTCTCTGTACGAAGTATCGAGGAGGTTGGTGCCCTCAAGGTAAATTTCGTAGTCATTGCCAAAAAGCTGGGATCCGTAGCCCACGTTGAGGCCAAGCAGCTGATATCCTTTTGGCGGATCTACATAATCGACCCCGACTGGATAGCGGTTTTGTCTGCGCACAAGGCTATGCGAGGCTGAAACAAAAAATGTCTTCTTAGACTGGAATGGATAGCTCCAGGTGACACTGTTTTGGATACGGTCTCCGGGCATAAAGATGAGATAATCATCTTTCAAAACGTCTTTAGCACGGATAATGGAACCCTTGAGGTTGTATTGCCATTGCTTGCTCACTAGAGCCAACACAGAAATGTCTGTCCCTGCCATAAAGGCGTCCGTTTGCACGTAAGAGTATACGGGAAAAGCTCCCCGGATAGTCAGCCGTGGTTCCGGCTGTGGCTGTAGATAGATGTAATTGTCAATCTTTTGTGCATACATCGCCACCTCGGCTGACCAAATGCCTTTGCGAATCAGTAGCTGGTTGACCCACTTTAACGCCTGCTCAGTGCCAAGTTCTGTATTGCCTTCCTCTATGGTGGCTGCTCCATGGTGAAGTCCCTGGCTGTAGAGTTCACTCACATTCGGTGGCCGCCAGGCTGTGCCAAGGTTGGAGGTAACCTTCCATCCATCTGCTGGCTTTAGCACTAAGCCTACTGATCCTGAGAAGTTGTTGAAATTGTATTTAGGTCTTATTACTTCGTTGTTCTCGTCAAAAGTAAATACCTGAAAAGCTCTATTGTCAAACCTTAGCCCGGCCTCTATCTCCCAGCGATCGTCCATCCACCTTTCGATGACAAACATCCCTGACGTGGCACTGTTGTAGTTGGGGATCAACGGCTTGATGCCAGTGCCAGGCACATTCCTGTTTTCCTGGTATATAAAGCTTCCACCGATTTGCCCTCTAAGCTTTTGCCACGTACGTTGTTCCCAAATAAGGTCGGTTGAGTGGGTAAGCAGGTCCATGTGCAAAGCGGGCGTTTCTCCCCTTCCTCCACGCCTGATGTCAAACTCCTTACGAATATTTCTTTGGTAGCCGTACACAAGTTTGATATCACCCAGACGACCTTTCTTTCCAAGAGTTGCCTTTGCCAAATCGTGACTTATCTCCTGCCTTGGGTTGTCGATTTTGTAGGAAAAGTCTTCTACAATGAGCGGTCTATCGCTTTCAAAGGCCGCCTGAAGATCGGTTAGGTTGCCAATGTGAGCGCTTCGTAAAATACCAAGCTCAGTGGTAAACTTGCTGTAATAGGCCTCCGCCAACCAGTCGTTCTTTTTGTATCCAATGGCTCCTGAAAAATCCGCCTCTTTTAAACCAGTATTGGTGAGCATGTAGTCGGGTGCTTTGAAGTCGCCGGCACGACGCCCCGTCGCCTGTAGCCTCCATGCCACCGATTCAGCTTTGCCCAGCCCCCCCTGAAAGGTTGTCGACGCCGACCCCATTCTCCCATTGTCGGCAGCCATCAGCCTGAGGTTACCGTGGAGGTGCTTATGCTCATAGGGCAAAGCCGGTGGTTCCACCACCACAATGCCGCCAATAGCTTCCGGCCCGTAACGAACGGCGGCGGCGCCCTTTACCACCGAAATTTGTGTGGCCATCATTGGGTCTATTTCAGGAGCGTGCTCAGTTCCCCATTGTTGACCTTCCTGCCGAAGGCCATTGTTGAGGATGAGGATTCTGTTGCTGTGGAGCCCGTTAATGATTGGCTTGGAAATGGTTGGGCCTGTTTTGAGACTTGAGACTCCAGGGAGCTCCTGCAAGCTTTCTCCCAATGATTTTCCGCTGGCTCTGGCCAACTGGGTTTCGGATAGCGTTACTTCTGACTGTGTTTTGTCAGGCGAAATAGCTTCACCCTGCACGGTTACCTCGTCTATCAACATGTCATCTTCCTCCATCAAAACGAAAAGTTCGTTCTGTAGCGGAAGAGTGATGGTCAGGTGTTTTTCTTTATAGCCAAGGTAATGAATGTCAGCGGTGAAGATACCTGCGCATAGCCCTTGTATATTGAACCTTCCCTTTTCGTCAGTGGTAGTTCCTTTTTCGGGGCCTACTAACCAAATAGCAGCTATGGGTAGCGCCTCTTTGGTTGTCATGTCGATGACCGTTCCCTGCAAAGTTAGGTTACAGGGCTGGCCTTGAGCGAAAACGACGCTCGCCTTTGCCATAAACAACACACATGTAAACGCTACGATTTTCTTGCTCAAGCCAGTCGAATCAAACTCTGTAAAGAACAAAAGTAGGGCGAGGGAATACTAAATGCAACAATGTTGCAAAAAACAAATTCGCTATTCTTTGAATGGTAAAGCCTGGTAGTTTTTCAGACACTCTTTACCACCAGGCTTTCAATGTCTTTTAGTGTGATTTTGCCTTCATAGTAGGCTTTCCCGAATATGACACCATAAACACCGATGTCGGCCAGGCGCTTGATGTCATCAACATTGCGAACGCCGCCGCTGGCAAATATGTGGAGGTTGGGGAAGCGGGCTACCAGTTGCTCAAACAGGTCGAAAGACGGGCCTTCAAGTACCCCATCTCTTGAAATGTCGGTAGTTTTAAGGTATTTGAGGCCGTTTTGATAAAAGAAGTCAATATGCTCAAACAGGTCTATGCTGGTATCTTTCAGCCAGCCGCCTACCCGAATCTGCCCATTGAGCGAGTCGGCCCCAAGCGCAATCTTATTTCTGCCATAGGACATCAGCCATGAGGTGAAAAGCTCTGGCTTGTAAACGGCCATAGTGGCGGAAGTAATGCTGTCTGCACCGAATTCAATTAGCTTTAAAATATCACCATCAGTGTGAACGCCACCAGCGTAGTTAATTTTAAGATTGGTGTGGCCGGCCATGGCTTCCAGTACATGGTAGTTGACGGGGCTGCCTTTTTTTGACCCCTCAAGATCAACCAGGTACACCCTTTCGATGCCATGTTGTTCAAACTGCATTGCAACATCCAAAGGAGGCTCATCATAAATGGTCTCACTGGAAAAGTCTCCTTTAGTAAGGCGCACTGACTTTCCCTTCATCACTGTTATGGATGGTACAAGTTGTATCATATATATAAATTGTTGAGCCCGTGAAAATAGTAAACTTTAGTGGTAGAGACCCTCGCCTTTAATTATATTTTCCAGAATTCGGTCAGGGATTAAAGCTACCAGAAATGTTTGTTTAGCGGGGCCGCAATACAAACTGAACAGAAAATACAAAATCTATTTGAGCTCCACAAGCTTGAAGCCCTGGCCATGCACGGTAAGAATTTTGAGGCGTTCGTCTTCTTTCAGGTATTTGCGAAGCTTCGCAATGTATACATCCATACTTCTGGCGTTAAAATAGCTGTCGTCGTGCCATATTTTCATGAGCGCCTCTGCCCTGTCAACCGTTTTGTTGAGGTTTTGGCAGAAGAGAAGAAGAAGGGCATTTTCCTTTGAAGTAAGCTTGATTTCTTGGCTGGGGCTTTTCAGCAAATTAAGGTGGGCGTCAAAATATAAGCTGCCAATTTCGAACTGAAGGTTCGTTTCCTCACCATTACCATGCACATGAGTCCTTCTAAAGATCGCCTTCATTCGAAGAAGTAGCTCTTCCATTGAAAACGGCTTTGTTAAATAATCGTCTGCACCAATCTTCAGGCCTTCGATGGTATCATCTTTCATCGATTTGGCCGTTAAAAAGATAATGGGAATGGTTTTGCTTTTCTCTCGTATTTCTCTGGCAAGGGTAAACCCGTCCTTCTTAGGCATCATCACATCGAGAATGCACATATCGAAGCTATTGCGGGCAAAGGTGGTAAACCCCGCCTCCCCATCGGTGCAGAGGGTAGGTTCGTAGCCCTTTACCTCCAGATATTCTCTTAGGATCTGGCCCAAATTCGGATCATCTTCAACGATTAATAATTTAGGCTTCACTTCCATAGGGTAGATGTATTTCGAATGTACTTCCTTTTTTTAGCTCACTTTTTACTTCGATTGTGCCTCCATGCGCTTCTACCATAGTTTTCACGTAAGCAAGGCCAAGCCCAAAACCTTTAACGTCGTGCAGGTTGCCTGTAGGCACCCGGTAGAACCGGTCAAATATCTTCTGAGCAGACTCTTTGCTCATCCCCAGCCCATGGTCTTCCACCGTGATGGCAACCCCATTTTTGCTATTAGAAGTTTTAACCAGAATTTCGGGGTCTTCGGGCGAATACTTATTGGCGTTGTCGAGCAGGTTATGTATGATATTAGTTAAGTGCATTTGGTCCACGAGTATTTTGGCCGGATTGGCTTTCATCTCGGTGGTGATTGTTCCGTTTCTTTTTTGCACCTGAAGAGCCACATTGTCAATGGCATTTTCGATAAGGTCATTGATGTCCACGCTCTCCAGTTTAAGTTTGAAATCTTTTCGGTCGAGTGCGGCCATTTGGAGCACTTTTTCTACCTGAAGGCCGAGGCGTTTGTTCTCTTCAGAAATAATTTTCAGGTAACGTTTTTGAAAGGTTGGCTGAACGGCCACCTGCTCATCCTGCAGGGCTTCGCAAGCCAGGGCGACCGTTGAGATAGGCGTTTTGAACTCGTGGGTCATGTTGTTAATGAAGTCGTTTTTTATCTCCGATATTTTCTTTTGCTTGATGATGGTTTGCACGGCATAGCCAAAGCAAAAAATGATGGTGACCAGAAGCACCGCTGAGGAGGCCATGCTGGTCCAAATCTTCTGAAGTAAAAACGATTTTTGATTGGGGAAGCTTATCAGAAGGGTACTGCCCTCACCCAGCAAGTCGTTGGGGAAGAGGCTGGCCCTGAATTCCGTGTGCCGCCTTGTTTTTGGTTGATAGTTGGTAGAGGCCAAAACAATCTTGCCTGACTCCTCATCAACAATGCTGTAGTCGTACTCGGTGTTAATACCTTTATTTTCAAGCTCCGAAATCAGCAGAGAATCAAGCTGATGTGGGTCGATCCTATTGGAGATGGTGGGTTTCTCAAAAAGCAGCTCGTGCAGCGCCACCTGGATCATTTCAGTTTTTTGAGCTGCTTTTTGTATGGTTTTCTTGTACTGCCCAACGGCAAAATGCGTAGAGTCGCCGATTTCTGAAGTAAATGTGAAGCCACTGAATCCGTCGCCGGGTGATGATGGCACTACAAGAACAGACGTGTCCTGAACGACATAGATATTATCTCCTTCATTTGATTCGAATTGGTACTGCACACTATAAGGGAGCTTTTTTACCTTTTGAGAAGCTTCAACCGGTTCTTCTCCACTCTTCACCTCCCATTTTTTATAGGTGCTCTCAATATACCTGACATTGCCCGGGGCCATGGGTGTGACACTTCTGAACTTGATATTGGAATTGAAATTGTCGAAAGCCACCAGCATGGCCTCTTGTCTTTCCAGCTTGTCCACGGCGTTGGTCAGGGCGGTTTGCACGTCCTTTCTGAAGCGCTCCTGATTCACCTCTATCACAGCATCAATCCAGTAAAGCTGGAAGGCTACCAGCCCAATAAGGGCTACGCTCATTAGCGCTATGATCCAACGAAGGGTGTTCTTACTCATGCTCCAAATTTACGCTCAAGATACCTAACTGGTTCGCTTTTAACCTTTTTTAACAACAATTAACCATGCTTTAACATCCCCGCTTTACTCATCGGAGTACATTTGGTTAAACACTACGAACTATGAAAACTATGACAGTAACAAAAAGAATAAGGCTTTTGCTCCCGGTCTTCGTATTGTTGGCTGGTGGAGCTCTGGCCCAAAAGCAAACCACTATTGAACAGGCAAAAGACAAAAGTATCCATGTGGAGTTGCGGACTGATGAAGACGGAAGCACCAAGACTTTCAAGAAGGAATATAAGACCAGAGAGGAGATGCTGGCCGACGACGAACTCAAGGCTTTTCTGGATGAGAATAAGCTGGATGTGCACTTTTACGACAATGATAAAGAAGAAGGCTTACATACCATCATTCTGGATCAGTCTCAGTCTCCGGGTGTAAAAGAGCGAATACACATTCTCTCGGACTCCGACTCACTAAAGTCTTTCTTTTTCAATGGCTCGGGAACATTTCAGTTCAATGGGACGGATGGAGCGCAATCATATGTTTTTAGGGCACCAGAAGACTCTGATGATGCTGTTTGGATGTTTGGAGGGATGGATAGCCTCTTCAGTACGAAGTTAACCCCATTTGATATCGACTCGCTGAGGGAAGTTTTCGGGCAGCGGTTCGAAATGGGTGGTAGCAATGGTTACTTCTTCGAATGGGATAGTGAAGACGGCGATAAGCATGGGTCGACAATAGTGCTGCGAAAGAAAATAACCATCTCAAAAATAGAGGACAACGAAGCTTCGCTTGATCAGCTTCCGGCCAAAAAAATGGAAAAGCTTGAACCGCTGGACCTGGCCTATTACCCCAACCCGAATAATGGCAGGTTCACGCTAAATATGTCACTCAAATCAACTGATCCGCTACAGGTGTCTATTGTTGACCTAAGCGGGAAAACGATTTATGAAGAGGAAATTAAAACATTTGATGGCAGGTACTCGAAGGAGTTTAACCTCACTGACCAGCCAGCGGGCATTTATCTGCTTCAGGTGTTGCAGGGAAAAAGCAGGCTTGTTAGAAAAATAATGATCAATTAATAATTGCACGTATGTTTCAGAGAAAGGCACCGGGGCATTGCTTCGGTGTTTTTTATTTGGCGAAGTCCATTTCACTTTACCCGATTTTTTGTGATATTCAGGCATCTGTAAATCGAATAACTGGTTTGAAAAGCTTCGATCAATTGTCACTCAATCAAAAAATCAACAAGTTGTATGTTGAGGGAGAATTCCTGTTTGCGATCAGGTACTACGGACATAAAGTAAATCTCTATCAACTGGGTTCACAGCTTTTTGAGGTCTTCTACAACCACAAGTATGACAGAATTGACAAGATCGAACCCTTTGACGATAAAAGTACCAGAATAAAGTTCTACGCAGACCAGATCAAGCTTCCTTTGCAGCTTTTTTAGCGGCAGCGGTCAGTAGCGCTTCGTGTAGTGCCACTACTTCAGGCACCAAAAGTTCCTGCTCGTTATTGTTGAGTACATAGTCGGCCAGCTTTTTTTTCTCCTCGTCTTTGAGCTGATTCCCGATGATGTCCCTCACCTGCTTTTCGTTGCGCTGGGGATCACGGGCCAGCACCCGACGAACTCTGAGTTCTTCCGGTGCTGTGACAAGCAGGACACTGTCCAGCGAGTTGTTTGACCCGGTTTCAAACAACAATGCCGCTTCTTTGATGACGTAGGGCTGATTACTTTGAACGGCTACCCAGGAAGCAAAATCACGCCCGACAGCAGGATGTACCAGGCTATTGAGCTTTTGTAATTTGGAAGGATTTGAGAAAACTTCCTTTGCCAGAAAGCTTCTGTTGAGGTTTTGACCGTCCGAATACGCCTCTTCTCCGAAAGCCGCCTTTATTTCCTCAACAAGCGCTTTGTCTTCTACCATTAGCGACTTGGCTCTGTTGTCGGAGTTATAGACCGGCACGCCAAGCACCGCAAATATTTTGCACACGGTGGACTTGCCGGAGCCAATGCCTCCGGTGACGCCAACAAGCGTGGGTTTACTGGTTGGCATGGCCGACCTTAAGTTTTTCAGGGAGCAGCTGAAGCTCGAGCACCTCCGAAGGCCTGAACAAGACAACAGGGGTGATGGTAGAGTCTTCGCTGTTGTACATTTTGAAATCGGCAGCAATGGAAAATGCTGAATCACTGACCTGGCTGGCCAGATCGCCCTTGATGGTGTAAAAGACGTACGTGGTGGTGTCAGCCAGAAAAGGCACTTTGCCCCGGTACCTGTTTGGGAAGTTAACCGGCTGAATTTCTACTAGCAGGGAGTCTCTTATGAATTCTTCGGCTCTGAACTTAACAGTCACTGACTTGGGCGTCGAACTCATCAGTCGATTGTCAGTCAGGGGCACGGCCAGCGACCGCTCAAAATCACCAGCGATGTCGCTGCGGTCAAACTCAAGTAGCCAGGTAGACGGAAAACGGTTCATAAGGCTTGATGGGCCTTCTATCAGCACACTGTCTGGTTCGTAAGTAATTGCGCTTGTGAGTCGGTAGTTTGTTGCAAGGGGAATGGTCAGGCTATCCACCACGGCCATTACCATTTTCTGAATTTTGGGCTCGACAGAAATAAAAAGTGTGTCTGTCACCACCCTGTTCAGGTCAATGTCTGTCAGCTGGTCTTTTATGATGTCGTAGAGGGAGTTTCTGGTGAGAAACTTTATTTCGGTGGGGTTGTCGAGTTGAATAATCAACGGGTCAACGTTGAACCAAAAGGTTTTGCGCAAGAGGTTCCAGCCCCCGCTGGCCACGTCAATACGTACTTCATCCGGAAGCGGCTTAACAATTACGACGCTGTCACGTGGAAAATCAAAAGCAATAGGGTAGCTGAGCCTGGCCTCGTAGTTTTTGTTGAGGGAGTTAAAAAACCAAAAGGTAGTAGCGGCTAAAACTGCCAATACTACTACCTTCCAATTTTCTCCAATCTTAAATGTAAAGATTTTTTTGTTTGCCATTCTAGCAGGCAATATTTGAGGTTTCCTTATGAGGCTGCTGCTGTCGGCGTCGCATATTTTTTGCTGGCATCCAGCGAAATAGCAGCCTTTTCGAATTTAATTTTCAGCCCCTTGTCAACCTCAAGAACAACCGTGTCGTCTTCCACTGCAGCAATCTTTCCGTGGATTCCCCCGGTGGTTACAACAGTGTCACCTTTCTTTATTTCATCGATAAACTTGCGTTGCTCTTTCTGCTTTTTTTGTTGAGGCCTGATGAAAAAAAGCCAAAATATCAGGATCATGCCACCCAGCATAACAAACTGCATGTAGCCCCCACCTGAACTTGCCTGTGCTAAAATCAAATGCATTCTTATGTGATTGTTTAGGTATAATTATTTTTTAACCGGGCCATCTGCTGCACCAGCCTTAGGAGAAACCACCGCTTTGATGTTCAAACGTGATAACTTGGGGTTGGTATTGGCAGTGATGCTGACAGTTTTGTTCTGCACACCTGGCTTGTTGCTACTGTTGAATTTCACCTGTATTTCGCCTGTTCCGCCTACTGGAATAGGCTCTTTAGGCCAAACTGGCACAGTACAGCCACAAGAAGCTGAAGCGTTTGAAATAATCAAAGGTGCTTCGCCAGTGTTAGTGAATTTGAATACGTGCTCGGCAATCTCACCTTCTGTGATTGTGCCAAAATCATAATTCTCTTCGGCCCAGGTGAAAACTGGTGCCGGCCCTGATGGCACTTCTTCTTCAAGCGCAGTTTGCTGAATTGTAGGGCTGGCTGTGGCTGCCGAGGAGGCTGGTCCGCTTCTGGCTTTGCCGGCTTCCAATTCTGCCACACGACCTTCCAATCTGGCCAGACGGCCTTCCATTTCGGCATTTGAGCAGCTAAATCCTACTGCCACTAATGCTCCAAAAACTAATACGTTAACTACTGACTTCTTCATGACTATGGTATTTTGAAGGGTTAGTAAAATTCTGTTAGGAACTTCAAATTTAGTATAAACAATGAATAAAACGGAATGGGCAGGTTAAAGATTCCCTATTACACGAAAGGCGAAAAGCCCTTTGCAGAGGAGAATATAACCAATCTTTTCCCGGGTCGTACTATTTTTTTCTGATCTGACCGATGAGCTCATCCACATCATCAAGCAGTCTTTCTGCCTTTTCCTTGGCGTCGTTGATGATCCTTTCTCCTTCGGATTTCGCTTCGCTCTCCACCAGGCCTTTGCTCTCCATCAGCTCATCAATCAACTCCTGAAGTCTACCTTTGTACTTGTCGAGCTGGAAAGATAGCTTGTCCCTCGTGTTTGTTCCCTTATCGGGAGCATATAAAATACCCAGCACCGCTCCGGTGGCGGCTCCAGCCAAAAATGCTATTAAGGTACCAGTAGTCCTGCTCATAGTATATTTCTATTTGTTATCAATTAATCCTCTTCCACTTTTCTTTATAACGCCTTTCGCTGCCAAATCGTTGGCCAATACATCTAATAATCCATTGACGAACTGCTTGCTCTTGGGCGTGCTATAGTTTTTTGATATCTCAATAAACTCATTTATCGTCACTTTTACCGGTATTGAAGGAAAATGAACCATTTCTGCGATGGCCATTTTCAAAATCACCTTATCGATAAGCGCAATTCTATCGATTTCCCAGTTCTTTGATTTCTCAGCAACAATGGCCTCATACTCTTCATTATTGGCAAATGTTATTTTAAACAGGTCACGGAAATAGTCAAGGTCGTCTTCCAGGTTGGCAGAAAGCTCCAGCAGTTGGAAGGGCTCTCCCTGCCCTTGATACGCCTTGATTGTTTTCACCGCCAGGCTTTTCACAATGGCGCTATTTTCTTCCCAATACAAATCCTTCTCTTCCATGAAGGTTTGAATGGTTGGGTGCTTGAAAAACAGTTTTTTGATAATGTGCAAAACGATTTCTTTGTCCTGCTCCAGCGTTGGATTTGAAAGTAGTTGATAGGCTTTGTAAGCCTCGTCCGCTTTCAGAATGTCCTTGTACCAGGTGCTTGTGTCGTCTCTGTAAGCTGACCAGCTGAGCGACCGTTGGCCAAGCTGCTGCTGCAACGGTTCGAAGTCAAGAAGGGCCTGAACAACCTTGTTGTCAGCCAGGTTGTAGTCATTGGCCACAACAATTTTTTCCGACGACAGATTGCCCAATTGCTTTCTTTTTTCCTTCGATACATGCAGTGCAAACTCCGCTGGTAACATCAGTGCCATATAGTAAGAGTCGTGGATGCTATCAACGTCTTTCAGCATGCGGTTCTGAAAAGCCTCTTTGTCTTTTTTGACCTGATTTCTGAAGTAAGTGACAGCATCTGCCACAGATTTCTTCATCTCATCATCCGCCTCAGCAGGATATTGAATGGTGTCATTCTTATGCTGCTCGGCGAAGCAAGTTTGCGCTATCTTTCCTTTCTTCTTTAGAAGTTTGGCGTCCTGAGGCTCCATACTATTCAAATCAGGCTGAAAGTAATCAGCGATTTGCTGATTGGCGATTTCAAAGTCGGAGATGATACTTTGCTCAAGAGCAAAATATGATTGCACGGCTTTGATCCGAAGGGTTCTTCTGTTTAGCATTTCCCAATAAAAAAAGAACGAAAAGTTTTATTTTAATTTCTATTAAGCTAGTAAGATAACTTGATCTTACCAATATCATTGATCCTGTTAATGGCTATTTCCATGGCTGATTCCTGAGGCGTAATGCCTTTTTTCTCAGCCAGATCAAATACCCGAAGTGTTGTTTCGTATATTCTTTCAGTCTGCTGATACACCACTTCCCTGTTATAGTTGCCTATTTGCTCGTAATACACATTAGTAATGCCGCCGCCATTGATAAGAAAGTCAGGTGCGTACAAGATTCCTTTTTCAATCAGTTTTCTGCCATGCTTTAGCTCTTCCGCCAGTTGATTATTGGCACCGCCCGCAATCATGGCACATTTCAACCGACCGATTGTGTCGTCATTTATCGTAGCGCCTAAGGCACAGGGTGAATAGATGTCAACGTCCAGGTCGTAAATGTCGTCGACAGGCACCACTGTGGCTCCGAAACTGTCGGCTGCATGCTTGAGCTTCTCTTCATGAAAGTCGCATACAAATATTTTTGCCCCTTCTTTAGAGAGATGTTCCATGAGGTAAGTAGCCACATGGCCTGCTCCCTGCACTGCGACCTTTTTTCCCTTCAACGAGTCGCTGCCATATACTTTTTTGGCAGTTGCCTTCATGCCCATGAATACACCAAAGGCGGTAACCGGAGAGGGATCACCTCCACCACCCATCGACTCCGGCACGCCGGTTACGTAGGGAGTTTCCATTCTGATATATTCCATGTCACGGGTAGACATGTTGACATCTTCAGCCGTCCAGTAACGCCCACCCAGTCCGTGCACGAATTTGCCAAAGCGGCGCATCAGCACCTCGTTTTTTATTTTTTTGGCGTCGCCAATGATCACTGCTTTTCCGCCACCAATATTAAGCCCTGCAATAGCTGACTTAAATGTCATTCCTCTCGACAAACGCAGGGCGTCGTTAAGGGCATCCTCCTCTGAAGCGTAATTCCACATACGGGTGCCGCCTACAGCAGGCCCCAAAACTGTGTTGTGAATAGCAACTATGGCCTTTAAACCAGTTGCCTTGTCGTGGCAAAATACCACCTGCTCATGCTCCAACTCCGCCAGCTGGTTGAAAATACCCATGCCGGTGGTTTTCAATTCTGAAGTTTCGATCATCACGAAGATAAAATAAGGTCACATGTTGTTATTTGGGTTCAAAGCTTTCCCTACTTTTGACAAGAAATGTCGGAATTGCGTTTGTAGCCACAAAGCTACGTTTTTTTTAGGTTGCGAACCAAGGTATTCGCCAGGCCAATGAACCATTTACCCAAAGTCTCGTTTTAAGATTCAGTGAAAGATCTAGCAGCAATAAATAAGTATCTCCTTAAATATAAGTACCACCTGATTCTGGGTACTTTATTCATTATTATTTCCAATGTGTTTGCCATTATTCCGGCCTACCTGGTAAGACAGGCATTTGATATTGTGCAGCGGGGAATCAGCCTGCATAGTGCATTTCAGGGTCTTGAGCTACAGTCGGAAACTTATGACTTGTTTACATCCAGCATCTTCATTTATGGTTTTTTCATTCTGCTGATGGCGCTGCTTCGGGGTGTGTTTTTGTTTTTCATGAGGCAGACAATTATTGTGATGTCACGCCTGATAGAATATGACATGAAGAATGAGATTTATGCGCATTATCAGACGTTGCCGCTTAGCTTCTACCGCCGTAACAATACTGGCGACCTGATGGCCAGAATTTCTGAGGATGTGAGCAAAGTGCGCATGTATATTGGCCCCGCCATCATGTATGGAATCACGCTGTTCACCCTGTTTTTTATGGTGATTCCATTCATGTTCAGCATCAACCCGAAGCTGACACTTTATTCTCTTCTGCCCTTACCGGTGTTGTCGGTCAGCATCTACTTTGTTAACAACATCATCAACAAGCGTTCGGAGGAGATTCAAAGGAGTCTTTCCAATCTTTCAACTTTTGTGCAGGAGGCTTTCTCCGGTATTAGAGTGATTAAGTCGTTTGTGAGGGAGCACGACTTTGATGATAAATTCAACAAAGAGAGCAATGAGTACAAGGATAAGTCGCTACAGCTCACTTTCGTGAATGCGCTGTTCTTTCCTCTTATCATGTTCCTTATAGGGCTGAGTACCATCCTTACCGTATATATTGGATCGATAGAAGTGATGGCGGGAGCGATCACCACGGGTATCATCGCTGAGTTTATCATTTACGTGAATATGCTTACCTGGCCGGTAACTTCGCTGGGCTGGATTACCAGTATTATCCAGCGGGCAGCGGCGTCTCAAAAGCGGATCAACGAGTTTCTGGATACAAAGACAGAGATTGTTTCGACACTCAATGTGAAGCAAGAAATTAAGGGAGCGATTAAGTTCGAAGATGTGTCGTTTGTGTACCCCGATTCAGGCATCAAAGCGTTGAGCCATGTTTCATTTACAGTGGATCCGGGGGATTCATTGGCTGTGATTGGCACCACTGGTTCGGGCAAGTCGACCATTGCCAACCTTATTTGCCGCATGTACGATGTGAATCAGGGGCAAATAAAAGTGGATGGTCACGATATAAGGGCCTACAATGTTCAGCATTTGCGTGGGCAGATAGGCTACGTGCCACAAGATGTGTTCCTCTTTTCGGACACATTGGCTAACAACATTGCCTTTGGCGGTAATGACCACAACAGGGATCAAATAGTAAAAGCAGCAGAAGATGCTGACCTTCTCGAAAACATAAAGGGATTTCCGGCTGGGTTTGAAACGAAGATAGGTGAAAGGGGCATTACGCTGTCAGGTGGACAGAAGCAAAGGCTGTCTATTGCCCGGGCCATTGTTCGTAACCCGCAAATCCTTATTCTTGACGATTCGCTTTCGGCGGTTGACACAAAAACAGAGAATTCCATTCTACAGGCGATGAAGCGCATCATGCAAAATCGCACGACGATCATTATCTCACACCGTGTGTCTTCAGCCAAGCTGGCCAATAAGATCATTGTGCTGGACGATGGCGAGATCAAAGAGTACGGTGTCCACGAATCGCTGCTGGCTCAGGGCGGCATTTACAAAGAGCTTTACGAGAAGCAGTTGCAGACAGAAGAGAGTGAGGGGTAGCGGCGAAGTTTTAATTACCCGATCTCCAGCTTATACCCTTTCCCGTGCACGTTAGTGATTTTAACGTTAGGATCGGCTTGCAGCTTTTTACGGAGTTTCGACACAAACATATCCAGGCTGCGGCCTACAATAACGCCTTCATCTTCCCAAACCTCTTTCATGAGTTTATCCCTCTCCAGCACCATATTGGGCTGTTTGGCGAATAGTGTCAGAATCTTTGCCTCTTTTGCCGTAAGGTCGATGACCTCGTCTTTGTGCTTCAGCATGCCGTTTTGCAGGTCAAAGGCAAACTGCCCAATCGAAAGTGTGGACGGCTGCTTTTGTTCATTGTTTGAAGTGGGAGCCTTTCTTAAAAAAATAAACCCAGCCAGCGCCAGGCAGGTAAGGGCCAAGCCACCCAGCTTCCATTTTCCAACAGCAAGGAGAGTGGATCGTTCGAAGGTAATTTTGATCGCATAGCAACCCACCGGCTGGTCTCTGCCTTTACAAGGTACCAGGGTGTTTTCCTCCGTACCAGCCATTTGGTAGCTGTACACAACCAAATTGCCCGTGCATTCCATCACGTTCACCACATAGGCACTGGGTAAAATTTTGGTATTAATGCCGGGAGCAAGTGCCTCGTGGATGACCTTTACCAGTGTGTCGGTGGTGAATGTCAAAGGGTTTTCGAACCGGATCAAGTAGATGTTATTATCAACTTTTGTCACGGGAAGTACCCTTGATGACGAATCTCCTGCCGCCAATAGCACTCTATAGCCAACATTGCGCATGGCTATTTCCGCCTTTTCGCCAGCCATAGGTGGCGAGTCGCTGCCTGTGAGAAGGAGAACTGCAGCCAGGAGGCCAATTGCCAAACACGTCCCTGCCAAAATGGTCTTCATGTCTTAAAGGTACGGCTTTGCACGAAGCTATGTTCAGCTTTTACAGCTGTTTACATTCTTTTTACAATTGATTTACTATTGCCGGACGGGCTGGTACCTAGTTTTGGGCAAACTAACAGCCAACGAGATGTTGAAATTACTTCTGTGCATTCTTTTGACGCTGCAGATCGGAGCCGTGCAGGCCCAGGCGGTCAATCCACTATTGTTGCTATCGAAAGAACGGCTAAAAGAAAGGCGGGATAAGATCATACAGGACAACGAGTTTGTTCGCAATGAGGTGGGCAGGCACACCAATATCCATGTGGACTGCTTGCTGCTCAATGGTGTGCCGTTTGATGTGGCACTGCTGGACACAAAAAGCTGGGGGCTAATATCACTTGTGAGGGGAAAGCCCGGAAGCCCCGAGCAGGAACATATTCCATTCAGGGCTTATCTGAGAAGAGGGGACATTGTCATGCACAATGCATTCTTCCAAAATCCTGTTTATGAGGTGTCCATTTCTAAGGTGCTTTCGGGGGCAAAGCCTGGAGACGTAATCATTGTAGAGCCTGTGAGGGACGAGGACTATAAGGCCAAAAGAGTATTGAAGCTGATTGATTGAGAGATGCTTGCTTTTGGGTGTGAAGACACACCCAAAGACGAAGACACGCCCAAGAACCACAGACGTACAAACACCCTGCACAGTTCCCGGTGGCGCCTTCATGCCGGAAGGTGAGCCGTTTAAAACCTGGCTCCCACCGCCACGGTGGTACGTACTACGTCCTTCTGACCAGCGGCATTGAAGTACTCAATCTGTATAATGTAGACACCCACTCTTGCCATTTCACCCTTGTCGGTGGAGCCATCCCATCGAAAGAAGCTGCCATCTGCCACGATCTGACCCTGCGTAAGCGTTTTGATTTTTCTGCCCGCCATGTCGTAGATATAGACGTCAATACGGGCATTGGTCAGGGAACTGTCGAAGGTGATTTCGGTGAAACCATTAAGAGCATCGCCAGGGATAAAGGCCTGCGGTTCGGCGGATACTTTACCGGTAGCGGGTTGCCCGGCTCTTTGGTTGGCGTTGTTGTAACCTGGTGTCGCAAAGCCCGTCGTCGATACGCCTGACTCCCAGTTCTCCGGGTCATTTGTTTCGTGCTCCACGGAAACTCTTTCCAGAGCTACTCCTTTGACATCCTCAAGAAAAGGCGAGTGGAGGTCTTCATCGTAATTGAACCAGTCGAGTACCCGGCCATCCGCATTTCTAATGATCACTCCGCCTTCCGTGTTGGGGTAAGTGGGCAAGTCTGCTTCAAAAAATGCCTCCTCTTTCGCCGAGGGGTAATCGCCCTTTAAGGTTGTGGGCGATTCGGTCAACGCCAGAAAGTGGCCTGGTGCGAGCAGGTGATTTGAATTGGTAATGGTATTGAAATCATTGGGTTCTCCTGTGGCTGTTAAGATGTTGCCTACTTCCCAACCGTTGATATCAAGGTATTTGTCGGAGCGGTTGTAAAGCTCCACAAAATCGACACCACCGCTTCTCGGGTTGAATAAGACTTCGTTGATCACTACGTCCAGGCTATCGGAGGGCGAAGGAAGGATGAAGCTGGCTGACAATTGTTCTGCCGGGCTGATGTTTCCCCGGCAGTCAACCAGACCCGAAAGAGAGACCGTGTAGAAAGTTCCGGGGCTGATGCTTTCCTGAAACTGAATGGTAAAATTGTTGGTAAGCAAGTTCGACTGGATAGTGAGCTCTCCGAGCGAAGGCGTCATGCTGATCTGCAATTTATCTGCATCGATGATGACCTGCTCGCTGAGCCGTGCCAGCAGTGTAGAATCGGAGGTTGGGATAACTTCCATCAAGCTGGCAGGTGTGCCGTCGCCCAGGGTATTGTTCACCGAGTTGATTTGACCAGGCGTTCCCCCATTTTCGTTGGTAGAAGCAGTCCAGTTTTCTTCACCTGCGCACGGCAAATTGACATCGATAATTTCCAGGGCCCAGCCACCATCCCTTTTTGCGTTGTCGGTAAAAAGGTCATCGTCATATTGCATGCGGTGAAGCAGGTTACCTTCAATATAGAGGGAAATGTCGTCGCCGTCATTATTCAGAGAGGGCATGGAAGTGATGGCAAGTGTGGACCCAAATTCCTTTAATCGGGGCTGGTTTCCCGAGCTGCCGAGAATGAGAAAAGACCCGGGAGGAATAGCCCCATTAGGAAAAGTAGCTTGCTTCTCTCCTACGATCAAACTCACTCCGTTATAGCTGATCCATTCGCTGGTGGGGTTAAAGATCTCAATGTACTCCGCTTCCGGCAAACCTTGTGTTGGGTCGGGATCTGGCATTACTTCAGAGATGATGAGCTCTCCAAAAGTGGGGGATCTGCCAACACCAACCTTCATCTCAGCTACTTTCATTTTGTTGCCACTACAGTCCACAACTCCGCTGACGGTGACCATGTACTCAGATCCTGGAGTGAACGTCTGTTTCAGTGTCGCCAGCACGCTCGTCTGATCCTCGCCTAATTCAAACGAGGCCGCTTCAGGCCCACTGCTGACAGTCACTTGCAGACCGGTAAGCCCGATTTCGCTCACCCATTCTGAAAACACCAGACTTAGCTGATTGGGTGCCACAACGGCTATACTCACCAACGTCGGAGCCACCGAGTCGACCTCCGAAAAAGTCAGAGAATTAGCCGAGCCCGGAGTGCCGCCAAGCTCATTTTTTGAAGCCGCCCAGCGGTAGTCCTCCCCGCACGCTGATTCACCCAAAATCCGTTCAAGCGACCAGCCACCCTCGTCTTTTTGGGAGTCCTTGTACCAGGAGGTGGTATAAACTGCCTGGTCGATGACTTCGTCATAGTAATTTATCAGGCTCAGGGAATCCTTCGTGTTGGACAACGCCGACCAGCCTGTCAAGCCCACTACTACTCCGAAATCAGCAAGGGAAGGAGCGTCGTTGGGAGAACACAGGATTAAATAGCCACCAGACGTGAGGCGGCCTTCCCCAAGCTCAAAAGCCTTGTCGCTATTGACGAACTTAAATGCAGAGAGCTCAAAATCGACATCGGAGTTGTTATATAGCTCGACATATTCTACCTCAGGCAGACCAACCGTTGGGCTTGGGTCTGCCATGATCTCCGTGATCAGGACTTCTCCAGTCTTTGGAATGTTTGGCCTGGCATAGGTAAATGAAAGGGTATCGGCTTGCATTAGGTTGCCAGAGATGTCTTCTACGTTTTTCACTACCAATTGATAGGTGGTCTTATCGACAAACTCATTTTTGAAAGATAGCGAAACCGAAAGTTGATCAGCGCCTGTGAACACTACGTGATCCGGTTGCGCCAGCCCTAAAACGGTGTAATGATTGGGGCTGAGTGCTGTTGAACTGGAAACCTTTTCCGAGAACTCCACGATGACTTCTGAGAACAATCGGGAGAAGACGTTCTCAACTGTTGGTGGATGTGCATCGATGACAAATGGGATGGATTGGTCAGGTATTTTTCTACCCCATACATCGTACAGCTCGGAAAAAGAGAGCACCAGGGTTTCGTTGAAGGGAAGATTTTTGTCAAAGTAGATATTTACTTTGTTGGGCTCGTCTGTATCTTCCAAAACAAGAGAGGGGATGATTGCTCCCGGCTCAACCATCATATTGGTGGTCATAGACAGGCTGTCCTTATTTACCTGCACCGAAAGCAGAAGCTCAGCCACCACAGGATGGTTGGAAGTAACTTGCTTGACCCGAGAATAGTAGGTGAAACTGATGGATTTTGATGCGCCAAGGGCAATGCCGCCTGTGGAAGTAAGTCCATTAAATGTATAATTGTAGAGCGAGTCTTCTTCAAATTTTGAAGAGGTTTCCAACTCAATTAAATGCGGCTCCGGCCCCATTTGCGTAGCCTCAATATCTTTGCCCTCAACCTTAGAGACATCGAATCCGTCGCTTAGTGCTTTGTTGAAACTGATCAACACTTTGTTCTCTGAAACAGCCGTGACTTTTCCAGGTTGCAGGTCCTCATTGTTGACCTGGGCACTTATTTTCTCGGTTACATTGCCATGAAAATCTGAGATACCGTCAATGAGAAGAGGGATGTTGTTAACATCGGGCAGCGACTCAGCAAAGGTGAGGGCCACGATGTTGGAATCCGGCAGTATTCTTTTGGCTACGATAGGCTGCTTATTGCCCAAGAGGTAGTGGTCAGCCGCTGAAGCATCGGCCGTGACTGCTTCTGAAAATGAGATTTCGAGCGTCTTCGGTGAGGTAACGATCACCCCATTTACTCTGGGAGGAAGGGTGTCGTAAACGAAGGGTTTGGTAACAGCTTTGGTTATTTGGTTTCCATAAAGGTCTTTCAGGTTAACCACCGAAAGCTGCTGCTCGGTTTCCTGAGGAAAAGGCTCATCAAATGAAAGCAGGATAGACTTTCTGTCTGGCTGTAGAATTGCCGAATCAGGATGGTGATGTTGCTGCCATTCGTAGTTGCCGGTGGCTTCCGCATAACTAGCTTGCAGCTCTTCATTGAAGTACACCACCAAATGAAATGCATCCATTGCAACGATAGAATCGATTACCGGTGACTTGGTGTCATAGCGGAAAGTGTAGTCTGGGGTAATGAGCTCGTCCGCATCTGAGTTGGTCAGGTTGGAGACCGAAAGAGTCAGGTCTTTGTTCTCAGAGAAATTGCTTTCAAAAATTAACCGGGCAATGTTCTGGGCTACCGCAATTACTTTCAGCGGCTTAGCTTTCGAATCTAAAAGGTAATTGTCTGCCGATGCCATTGATCCGTTGTCAGGAACCATATTGAAACTAACCGACAAAAAATTGGCTCCTTCCGCCCACACCGAATCTATGTGTTGCTCCACGGAAAATACCAGGGTGATTGGATTTGCCATCACATTCTCCAGCGTGTCTTTCAGGTTGCTTATCTCTATTTCGTAGGAGGCACCCACCGCAAATGGTTCTTCAAATTCCAAAAGGACTGACTGAGAGGACTCAGCCAGAAGACTGGCTTTCGTGGGAGCAATATCCAGGTCGACGATTTTGTAGTTTTCCTCTTTCTCTGCGTCAGTTTCTTTCAAAGGCTCGTCGAACCGGAGCAACAAGCTGCTAAATGAGCGAAGCACCGCTTGCACTGGAACCGGGGGCTTGGTGTCATAGTAAAAGTCAATAGACCCGTTGGCCATAGGGTTGCCTGCACAGTCGCTTAGTCCAGCTAACTCAAGCGCATATTGAGCTTCCGAAACCAAAGGCATGGTCAGTGTAATAGACAGAGTTTGGTCGTCGGGAAAGGAGAAACCAGCGGCATCTTCTCCATTAAGACTTGCTGTAATACCAGCGAGGTCAGTGCCCATTTTCTCATTGAAATGGATGGCGATGGTTTCTTCGTCTACAATTTCTACTTCCGCAACGGTTGGTGCAGTTGTGTCAGGCGAATCGTCAAAAACGGAATTTTGAGTGCCGGGCGTGGCTCCTTTTTCATCGATGGACGTGCGCCAGTTGGCGCTGCTTTCACAGGCTGGCTCGGGATTGATTTTTTCCAGCGACCATCCGCCGTCCTTTTCGCTGTCGTCGTTCCAGCTGCTGCTAAAAGTCACCTCGTCAATGATGTTCCCGAGCTGGTCTTTCAGTGTGATGACCTCGCCGGAGTTGGTGAGGCTGTTCCAGCTGGTTACAGTGATTGCATTGGCAAGGCCAGCGTAATCAGCAAAATAAGTAGTTGGCATCATGGCGAGGTAGGCACCGCCACCAATTGAATGATTCCCAATAGATCCACCTGTTAAGTTGAAGCCATTCAGGTTGATGGAGTGAGTGCCCGGGTTATAGATTTCTACAAACTCGGCGCCTGAGGCAGTGGGCAGCACTGGCGATTCTGGGATGATACCTTTAGGGTTAGGGTCGGCGAAGATTTCGGTGATGATGAGTGTACCCAAAGGAGTTGGTTTCGACACCATCACGGCTTCGACAAGATTTTCAGCTGAGGCATTGCCATCTGCGTTGACTACGCCATTAATGGTAAGCTCGTAGGTAAAATTGAAGAAGTCTTCAGAAAAAGTAAGCTCAACAATTTTGTCATCTGCCTCGGAAACGCTGGCTGTTTGCGGATTGCCAAAAGCGTCGTTCAGCGAGTAGTTGGAAACGAGTGCTGCGGAGCTTGGATCGACTGCTTGATTGAACGTAAGCTGTAATGTCTTTTCGCCGGTGACGCTGATGTCTGTGATGGTCAAAAGCAGGTAAGAAAAGGCGAGAACCGTAGGCTCTGGCGAAAGCGGGGTTGATGACTCATCTGTCAGATTGCTAATGGAAACTTCATAGCTGTCGTTGAGCAGACTAGTGCCCAGGGTGAGCACCACTTCATTTGGTTCAGCGCCAATAGCCGCTAAGGAGGGTATGCCGATGCCCTTGTTGACAAAATAGTTTTCCAGTGTTTGGGCTGACCCAACTGCTACGGCTTTGTTGAAGCTGATGGTTAATTGGTTTTTGGACATCACTTCCACCGCTTCTGCGATGAGTGGAACAACAAAATCGAAATCATAGGCAGCACTCGATTCGATCTGGCTATTACCGGAAGCGTTGGACAGGCCATTGGGTAAGGCCAGTTCATAGGCTTGTTCTCCCAATTCAGCGCCGAGCGTGAGCAAAACTTCTTTTGCGTTGGAAGGGTTGAGCACAGCACTGACGGGCGTGCCGATGCCACCGTTGATAGTGTAGTTCGATACCGTTTCTGCTGCTGTTTCATCCAGGTTGTCGTTAAAAATGAGCTTTAGTTCGGTGGAGGAGGGAGTGATGATGTCGGAAAGGGTGAGTTGGGTGTAGGAGAAGGCAATGGGATCAATTACTCCCTGAAGCGTTCCAGTTTGTTCTTTTATCAGGTTTGACACTGTCAGGAAGTAGTCATCAGTTGATAGGTCACTAACCGTTAGATCGACCCGAGAACTGTTGCCCGCTGAGCGGGTCGCTGAATTTACGGTAATGGCATTGTCGATTGTGAAGTTAGATGTTTCGCTAACTGTAGCCTCAGTCACTGCTTGGTTGAAAAGCAACTTGACGGTGTTTTTAGAAATGGCTTCTATACTTTCTACGGTTAGGTCAGCTGTGACGCTAAGAGAGCCGAAATAGTAGTTATTTTTGTTTGTTGTAGTCTGGTTAACAACAACACCGAAATAGGAAGTTGAGGTGAAGGTGTCGTCAAAGTAAGTTAATACATCATCTGTAAAGCTCGCTCCACCGCTTAGGTCTGCCGTAATTTCCCAGTTGCCAATATCGTCTCTCTGTACTCTTATTCTCACATCGGGGCTTGTAGCAACCTGCCCATCAGGCCCGTCTTGGAGCTTGGTGACGGTGGTTCCTTCCTGTCTATACAAGTCGATACCGTCTGCTGAGCCGTTTTCGCCAATTCTTATAAAATAGCCGTTCAAGCTGCCTAGGAGATCTTGTTGATCGCTGGCTATGTATACCCTGATGTTGTTGCTGTTGGTGGGGTCGAAATTGAGCTTAACACTGAAATCCCAGGTCGTCCAATTCATAAACTCATTGATCGTGCTGATGTAGTATGACTCTGTTGCAGAGGGCCCTTGGCTTTGGAGTTTATTCTCCGCAACGTTGAAAATAAAATAGCCCGTGCTCCCTTGCCATACAGGGTTTATACTCAAATCCCCATCCGAAAAATCATCAATTACCTGACAAAGAGAGTGAAATGAAAGACAAGAAGTGAGAATAATGGAGCAACAGATAGCTCTGAAAGTCATAATTGAAAAAAGGTAGGTTGGTATCTCAATATAGTCAATCTGATTATTTCAACTAATAATTAGCTGCTATAATTGATTTTTTCACTGTTATTATCGTGGGTAGCAGGTCTAATTCTCAAACTATTGCCTCATTGGGGCCATAGATTCGGTGTTTTTAAGTTGGCGTGAGGATGGTTTGCCGCAGAGAGAAGGAGAAGCGCAGTGAATGAGTCCCGTAGGGACGGAACAGCGGTAAACCCCTGAACCCTATGCCAAACTCCTGCAAGTGCCGTAGGTACGGCATATAAAATCCGGTTATGCGGCCCTCCCTCGAAACCCATTAAAGAGGTTACTCTGTGCTCCAGGACAGAGTAACCTCTTTAATTTGGCACATTGTCAGTTTCCGAATCGGTCGAAGAACCTCTGGCCCCCAGCGCCACTCTGCTGCAGCCCGTCGTTTTCAACTCGTCTGGGCTCTCGCTACTAGTTGTAAACTTGACAATCTCTTGCGCCGTCCGGTTCGCCAGCCAACCTAAATACTATCTTTTCACTAATTTGCGCCATGAGTGCAAGCGACATTCTTTTAGTCATCATTAGCGGTCTCGGCGTGACTCACGGATTGTTTATGGCCGTTATTTTATGGCTGTACCCAAAAGGAAACCCCTTATCCAACAAACTTCTCAGCGGACTTTTAATTGTTTTGTCTTTCAGGGTGGGCAAATCAGTTTTTCTTGAGTTCACTACCAGCACTGATATCAAAATCATATTTGTTGGTCTAAGTGCCATTATGGCTATTGGGCCACTGTACTATCTCTTTGCATTATCAAGCACGCAAAAATCGTTTCGATTGAAAGCCAAGCATGGTGTTCACTTTCTTCCTGCCGTTGTGGGGTTCATTGGCGGGTGGCAATTCGAGGAGCACCATGCGGAAACGTTGCCGATGCTGCTGTTTATTTCGATCTTCCTGGCCTACTACCTCCATTTCCTGGTCTATTTATTAGTTACCTACCGGTATATTCTTCAACAAAGGAAAGCCGGATTGAATACCGATGTTTTTGATTTGCTGCGACTCCTCTTTTACGGGCTGCTGGCCATTTGGGTGGTGTATGTTTTGAACCTGCTGGATGAGTTTATCCCCTACATCATTGGCCCTATCCTCTATTCCATTGTGGCTTATGTTATCAGCTTTATTGTTTTCCGCAAAGGATATATCGAGCAGATTGATCAAACAAAATACAAGACCACTCCGGTGACTGAGGAGCAGCGAGAGCAAATTTTTAAGAAGGTGCTAAAGCATATTGTTCATGAAAAGGAATACCAAAATCCAGGCCTTACCTTGAAGTCACTCAGCACCTCGCTGAACCTGAGTCCACAAATTGTGTCGCAGGTAATCAACCTCGAGAGTGGAAAGAACTTTAACCACTTTGTGAATACCTACCGCATTGAGGAAGCCAGACACCTGCTCAAATTGGAGCACTTTAAAAACCAGACCATTGCCGCAGTGGCTTATGAAGTAGGCTTCAATAGTATCTCCAGCTTCAATACTGCCTTCAAGAAGCTAACCGGAAAAACACCTGTGACCTTCCGCTCTGAGGTATCAAAATGATCTTTTACTCTTTCGAAATGATCATTTGAGAAGCCTTTGACCCCGGACAGCTGCACATTTGTTTCAAAAACAAGTCGTTATGTCTGGAAAAGGAAAACTGATCAAATGGTCACTCATTGTTGTTGGCGGGGTAATTGTTTCTATTGTGCTTTTTGGAGTTTGGTTCATGAGTCTATTCCCTGACTTGCCCGAGTCGGCTGCAGCTATCAAAGCTACATCTCCCTCTGAGCTAACTTATCTCACCCAGGATGTAATACCACACCGTGGGAAAATACTGGCGGTGGTGACCAGCACCGCCGTGATGGGCAACAGCGACAAAGCCACAGGATACGAACTCACAGAATTGGCGAGGGCCTATTACGTGTTTCAGGCAAATGGTTTTGAGGTGGACGTGGCTAGTCCTTTGGGCGGCACTCCCCCCGTGGTGATTGATGGCGATGATATGACAGCGCTCGATTATGCCTTTTTGAACGACCCATTGGCTCAGGCCAAAATGGCAGAAACCATCGCTATGAAGAATGTGGATGCCGACGCTTACGAGGCCATTTACTTCGTGGGTGGAAAAGGCGCCATGTTTGACTTCCCGGAAGATATTTACATTCAGTCTATTGTACAGGGATTTTACGAATCCGGAAAAGTAGTGGGTGCTGTTTGCCATGGGCCAGCCGCACTGGTTAATGTAACACTGACCAACGGAACCCCGCTTTTGGCCAACCAAACTGTTAGTGGATTTACCAACCGGGAAGAATTGTTGCTCATTCCTGATGCGGCAGAGATATTTCCTTTTTTGCTCCAGGATAAGCTGACCGAGAAAGGCGCCGTTTTCAACGAGGGCTTTATATACCTCAATAGGGTGAGTAGAAACGGAAATCTTATCACGGGGCAAAACCCCTGGTCTACCTGGGCAGTAGCAGAGCAAATGATCGAACAAATGGGTTTTACGCCAAAAAGACGGGCCATTACCAGCGAAGAAAATACCATTGCGATACTGGAAGTGTATGAGACTGACGGTTACAGAAAGGCGAAAGCAGCTATTGACGAGCGCTGCGCAGCCGACGTGACGTCCGTGGACAGGAAACTTCTTGCGATGCACAGCATTGTTGCTGCCATGCAGTTTGAGATGGTTAAGGCCATCAACTTAATCCGGTTGCTATCTTATAGTAACGGCTATTTGTAGGATGGAGGATTCAGATCACCTCCACCCTCACCAAACCAACGTCATACCTGTCTGCCGAAACTAAGTGTAGGTGAGGCCGCTTCGCTATGATGACGTTGCTATGGAGGCTTCAGCAGATCGGCAACTTTGCCGGGAAGGCTGCCCAGGAAGCTTCGAAGTCATATATGCAAGCGAACGATTACTCTGAGGAATACCCATCAAGAATCTCCTTCACTTTGTCCTTTAATTCAGGGATGTCATTCGTAAGGATCTCCCAAACCAGGTTGGCGTCAATTCCGAAATATTCATGCACAAAAATGTTCCTCATACCAACAATTTGTGTCCATTCAACTGACGAAAAAATATTTTTTGTCTCGGCCGAGATATGATTGCTGGCCTCACCGACAATCTCTAGTTGCTTGATGCAAGCAAACCTCATCATTGAGTTGTCCATAAAGTCTGAAAAGCTTTTGCCAGCCACGTACAATTCTATTTCAAGAATGGCATCATAGATATGCCGAAGCCTGACTTCGTCGCCCAGTCTACCTCGCATAAATAAGCTGTTTTTCACTATCAACGATCGGCTTAATGTAGTGCGAAAGTCCGTTGGAGGAAACCAGATCAACCGGAGAGCTCAGGAGCTTCTCCAGATCAATTTGCATCTGCACAAATTGAAGTCCTATTCTTTGTGAGTAATCAAGCTCAACTAATATATCTATATCACTTTCCTGATCTGCTTCATCTCTCACATAAGAGCCAAACAGATAGGCCTTTAAGACAGGCCTTGTCTTAAAGTAGGTTTTGATGGTTTCTATTTTGTTGGCTTCCAATTTCATGGAGCTAAAATACAAAATTTGCGTCGCTAGTGGATCGTCATTGCATAAAATCATCCAACGAGGCAGCTCCGACCTCACCAAACCAGCATTGTGTCCAGCGGCTGGCAGGCAGGCCTGACCAACCGAAACGAAGGGCACACAATTGGAGGGGGAGTTTACCGCAGAGGAAATCCTCCTACGCCAGAGACTTCGGTGGACAAAGACCACCTGCGCCAGAGGCTTCGGCGGGCAACGGAGGGATACAAAGAAAAGTCCCGTAGGGACGGAACAGCGGTAAAACCCTGGAACCATGCCAATGTCCTGCGAGTGCCGTAGGTACGGCATATAGAACCCGGGTAAGTGGGCCTGCCAGCCGAAATAGGGTTGTGAGCGGGGCCTACAATGATGTGCGGTAAGTCGATTGCGAAAGCCGGCCACATCCGCCCTCACCACACCGACGTTATGCCGATTGCCCTTCGCTTCGAAATGGCGTTGCGATGGAGGCTTTAGCTGTTCCGCAGGTTTCCATAAACGACATCCGATCACATCCGCCCCCACCAAACCAGCGTCATACCGATTGCGAGTCATCCTGAGCTTGCCGAAACGAAGTGTAGGCATAGCCGAAGGGACGAGCGAGGTATCCCCAAGACCTGGCACTAAAACGGGTAGGGCACTGTATCGGCGCTCGGCTGTAGGTCATGGAGATTTCTCTCCGCAGATTAGCGGCTTTGCTGGCGAGGCTCACTATGGAAGGTTCCTGGTGGTGTGTCAGTGGGGTGTGGCTCGATGAAATAACAGAAAATAAGCACGATTAGTAAATGAAGACAAAAGGCTAAGTTTTGCCAGCGTTTTGTGGGTTGCGCAATACCCACCCCGTAGGTTGCGCAACCTCGCCTACATGGGTTGGGCAACCTGCACTACCTGTATTGCGCAACCCCGACCCCCGAGGTTGGGCAACCTGACCCCCGGGTATTGGGCAACCCCGGCGCCGCTCTTGCGCAATGGCGGCGCCACCCTTGGGCAACCGGCACCCCGAAGTTGCTCAGCACTGGTAGTTGGTATTGGGCGAGAGGGGTGGTGGAGGTTGGGCGTTCATTACTGGGCCGCAGTGAAATAGGATACAAGCTACAATTCCGTGACCGGCCTTGCATTGGGGTTTATTGCAATTGGCAAGTTTAGCCGCTTAGACTACTTCGGGAGTTTGATTAAAAGTCCTATGACGTGACTTCTAGTTTGCAAGTTTCGCACGCCGGATTATGGTTCAAATAACTTATCAATTCTTTCGGATTCTGACTGGTGTTGATTCGTTCCTTGAGCCTTGCTTGTCCGAAAAAGATAACGACTATTTGGCAACTTATTGTCAGAAAAATATGAGGACGGAGGGTCGAATTCTTCCTGTTCGACATAAGCGCTTCTCATTATTTCTTCGACTATTTCATCCTCATTTATGTCAATGTTTTCAAAAATTTCCTCAAAATAATCGGCCATTTCAATTTCATCTAGAAAATCAGACAGCCTGTCGTTTAAGGAATCAGATACAATAGATCTCGCAAGACTTGAGAAACCCTGACTTACTGTGTCTATTATTGTTTCTGCAGAATAGCGAGCGTTATCAATGAAGTCGTCAGTTACAGCGACTGCAACTGCTGCAAAGATTACTTCGCTATTATATTCATTTGACATAAAAACATTAAAATCCTGCTCGTAGCTTACAAACAAGCATTTAATCGCATGGAACTCTTCGCTGGCTCTAGCTACTTGATAGAGCGCAGATACTGTTTTGTCAAACCTAGGTAAGATAATTTTGCGTATCTTCTTATCAGAAGAGTACTTTTCCAGAATTGCCATCAAGTCATCTAACTGGCCATTTGAAACCTTCGTAGCATCAAATTTTGATAGATATGGAATTAACTCTTTCGTATCGAACTGGTCTTTGAGAAAGTGGCTATATAGTCTTAATATTTCTACCTCAAGAGAACAGTTAATATTGACTGTCTCGAAGTCAGGTGCCTTCGTTAATATATAGGTGTAAAGTTCTTTTGCCTCCTTTGGCGTGATGGGAATGGAATCTTTTCTTGCCGGGCTGAAATAATTCGTTAATTGTTCTACATAATGGAAAGATTTCAGGATTCTCATTTTTTCAGCGCTTCTTTCCTTGATATAGCTGATTAAAAAATCACCTACAGACGGATTTAAAAAACTAAATGTGTTTGAATCGTGGTTGTTTTTTTCGGATACAATAAAACCGTCCAAGAGTTTTCTCAATGAGGTGTTAAACGCATCATTATTAAGTTTGTGGCCATTTTCTTTAATTTCAAATCTCAACCTGTGCTCGAACGCCCTTTCGAGATGTTCTTGCTTGATCTTATAACCTCCAAGGCTTAGAACAGTCGTTAATAGAAATCGATCATCATCAACTAATTGAGTTTCGAAGGCACCCTTCCAAATCTCGTTTGGGTAGTTCAAATTCTGAAAAATATGGTTGATATAATCAGTTTTGGTTTTAGGTAGGTGTCTACTGCTCGTTATAAACTCAATTAATCTGGGTGAATAATTTCGGTGCTCGATTATTTTAATGTAATTCCGATCCTGCCAGAACAGGTCATGGTATTCAGTTGGCAGGTCAGAGTGGTATAGATGATTATATAGGATTCTTGCTTTATCAAGCTTGGAATATTGTTTTAGTTCAACCTCGTATTGTGATATTCTTCCAAGCTTAGACTGACGTAGTTTCTCGAAATTGTGCTCTGCTTGGTTGAGAATTGTTGTTCTAGTAGTCAGTATGAGAAACTTGTTCTTTAGCGTTTTAATTCTTTCGATAAAACCGATGATTGCAGATTCTGAGTTTTTTGGATTTAAGATTTCGTAGATATTGGAACCTAGGAAATCATCAAAAAATATAACCTGTTTTTCTTCCGGGTCATCAGACAGAACGTCTTCTGCGTCTTTCAAGGAATCATCAACATACACTAAATTAAAATCTTGAGATAGCAACGAGCATATCAGTAAATAAGAAATAGTTGTTTTACCGACCCCAGGGTCTCCTGTGATAATTACGAACTTCTTTTCATTGAGAATTTTGACAGCCGCATCAAAATTCTGGGTTGGAACATAAAGGCTTAGTTTACTAAGAATTTTGCTTTCATGAAACTGTGACCTGCCTTTCACTGCATTGTTAAGAATTCGTTTAAGGATAACGGTACTTGCGAGCCATAATTTATTGTGTTTCTCAACGACATCAGGGTACTTACTTAAAAGGCTTTGTATTCTATCGAACGAGAAAATATCATTAGTTGACTTAATGAAGGGAGAAAAGAGACTCTTGATTTCATCCACCTGCATTGTGTTTAATGCTAGGGATGTAACTAAAATATATCGAACTGGAACAGGCTGGAGTTTTTCTACCTTGGGCTTCTCATCATGCGCTAGGCTACGCTTTAGGTCAGAGTATTTGGAGTTAATGTAGTGTTTAACTTGAACTACTATCTTATTTTCCCTATCTGTTGAGTATCTCAGATCTATCCCTTTGTCTTTCCCTCGCTTGAAGTTTTGAAACGGTATGTTGAATTCTCTCTCAAGAAGATCTTTTGTCAGTTCCTCGAACTCTTTATCGTTTAGAATCTCCAGATGATACACATATAAAAGTATTTAAAAATATTGAAGATACTTGCCCGTACAGTCATTGGTTTCTTCTCTCAACTGGAACTTGGTATCCAGAATTGAATATGAGCTTTTTGTTACAACTTGATCTGGTCTTCGTAATTTTCATTTCGAAGGCCTAACGTAGGCTCTGTGAGTCGCTGCGAAATGACTTGGTAATAAGGCTGTGGCGGGTTGGAAGTCTTCGTTTATCACCGGCATGCGCTCTGCGTGAGGGATAGCAGCGGAAAGCCCACAGGCCGAGGCACGAGGGTACGACGTACGAAGCGAGGACTTGGAGCGGATAGCCCGACCCCCGCCAAACGGTTTTTGTTTCTTTCAGACGGAATATGGGTGGCGGGGGGCACGCCCAATGTACCCTCACCATCTTTATAAGGATTGTGTTGATGTGAAATGACATCCCCGAATAATTGTAGGAGCTACGATAGGCTCGGCTGTAGGTCAGGGGGATTTCTCCGTTCCGCTATCGCTCCACTGCGAAATGACGTGGGGGTGGAGGCTTCGGTGCATCAGCAGCCTTTCAATAGAACTATCGGCACGCCCACATCAAAAAAATCACCCTACAATTTGCTCATTATCATAGGGGAAATCCGCTGGGCTTTAATGATTTCTTTTACTTTTGCACCTCAGTATTCAAAAATAAACGGAAATGAAATTAGCGGTAGTAGGGGCCACAGGGCTTGTGGGCTCCGAGATGTTGAAAGTGCTGGAAGAAAGGAACTTCCACTTTGATGAGTTGTACCTGGTAGCGTCGGAACGCAGTGTCGGCACCCAAATAAAATACAAGGGTAAACAATACAGCGTGATTGGCATGCAAACGGCGGTGGACATAAAACCGGATATCGCTATTTTTTCGGCCGGTGGCAGCACGTCGCTGGAGTGGGCACCTAAGTTTGAGGCGGCAGGCAGCATTGTGATCGACAACTCGTCGGCCTGGAGGATGGATCCGACAAAAAAGCTGGTGGTGCCGGAGATCAATGGCAGCACGCTGCGCATCGACGACCGCATTATTGCCAACCCCAATTGCTCCACGATTCAGATGGTGATGGTGCTGGCACCGTTGCATAAGAAATATGGGATTAAAAGAGTGGTGGTGAGTACCTACCAGTCGGTGACGGGCACGGGCAAAAAGGCCGTGGATCAGATGATGGCCGAGCGGGCTGGGCAATCGGAGCCGAAGGTATACCCTCACCCGATCGATATGAATGTGCTGCCGCACATTGACGTGTTCCTCGACAATGGCTACACAAAAGAGGAGATGAAGATGGTGAAGGAAACGACCAAGATTATGGGCGACGACAGTATTAAGGTGACGGCGACTACGGTGCGTGTGCCTACCGTGGGCGGCCACAGCGAGGCGGTGAACGTGGAGTTTGTGAAGGACTTTGACCTGGCCGAGGTGCGTGACCTAATGAGCCACACGCCGGGCGTGGTGCTGCAGGACGAGCCATCGAAGAATATTTACCCGATGCCGATTTGGGCGCACAATAAAGATGAGGTGTTTGTAGGCCGGATCCGCCGGGATGAGTCGCAAGCGAACACGATCAATATGTGGATAGTGGCCGACAACCTGCGCAAGGGGGCTGCTACCAATGCGGTGCAAATAGCGGAGTACCTGGTAGGAGCCAATCTGGTGTTTTGATTGAAGCGCTGAGCCAACCGGACGTTCAGGCCTTTTTGAAGGCCCATGCTACGGACAGTCCGGCGAAGCTTGCTTTGCAAAGGCACCTGCCGGGGGGCGTTAGTGCGTCCCTGCTGGCGTCACAACTGAAGGCCCGACAGAAGGCCAAAGACAAATTGCCATCCTGGCTGAGCCGGGATGGCATTATTTTTCCCCATGGCGTAGCGCTGGAGCAGTGCTCGTCGGAAACAACGGCTGGTTTCAAAGCGGCCCGCTGGGCGGGCCAGTCCTTCGCCGACCTGACCGGGGGCACAGGCGTGGACACGTTTTTTTTCTCGCAGTCCTTTGAAAAAGGTGTGTATGTGGAGGCCGACGCCGAAAGGTGTGAGCTGGCCAGCCACAATTTTGGTGTGCTGGGCGTTGGGCATTTGCAGGTGGTGCTAAGCACGGCCGAGGCGTTTTTGGCTGACACTACCGACCACTACGACTTCATCTATATCGACCCCGACCGCCGGGCGAACCACAAGCGGGCCATTGGCTTTAGCGACAGTACGCCCGACGTGGTGCAGCTGATGCCGGAGTTGCTGAAACGGGCGACCACCGTGCTGATAAAAGCCTCGCCCATGATCGACATCCAGCAGGGCCTCCGTGACCTGGGCACGGTGAGCAAGGTGCTGGTGCTGGCGGTGAACAACGAATGCAAGGAGGTGCTGTTTGAGTGTGGCAGCAGCGGCGGGCCGGTGGAGATAGAAGCCTGGCAGGTGCAGGGAGGGCAGGAGACTGTGCTGCGTTTTAGCCTGGAAGAGGAGGCGTCGGCTGGTGTGAGTTTCGGTGAACCGGAGGCCTTCATTTACGACCCCAACGTGGCCATTACCAAATCGGGCGCTTACAAAACGGTGGCCGTCCGCTATGGACTGAAGAAGCTGCACCCGAATACACATTTATATACGTCGGCCACGCTGGTCGAGGGCTTCCCCGGCCGGACGTTCCGGGTGCTGGCCGTGCTGCCTTTTTCTTCGAAGGGGCTGAAGAGCTTGAAGCTGCCTTTTGCCAAAGCCCATGTGATGAGCAAAAACTTTCCCCTGGAAGCGGCAGAGCTTCAAAAGCGGCTGAAGCTGAAGGAGGGTGAGGAGGGTTTTGTGATGGGGGTCACTGTGGGGAGCGGGAAGGTGTTGGTGGTGGCGGAGCGGGTTGTGATAGCTTGAGACTAACGAACCCGAACACCAAAGCCTACCAAAAAGTCTTTCCTGTTCATTTTGAAACTGAGATTGCTCTTTATCTGGCTGTCATCAATATTATCGTAACGGCCAGCTTCACCAAATACATTCGCTTGCATCTGAGCAAAAATACCTATGTGCCTCCCAAGCTTTCCTTCCAGACCAGCAGCAGCCAGAAAACCAGGTTGAGGGCTTGCCGGCTCAAACTCGTAATAGTCTTCATCGTAGTAGCCTTCATATTGTACGTACCGTTTTCGTCCAACATCGCCCCCGTATTTCATTGATCTAAGGATCATGCCCGCCCGGACATATGGTGTGATTTTACTTTTTGAGAATAGCTCATAGTGGATTACCAGAGGGATTTTTGTCATTTTTCCGTCGATAACTACATCATTAACAGCCTCCGCAATGTTTCCATTAGGGAAAGCATATGGTACGTTATGCAAAAACGAATAGTCAAATTGCGAGAAGTTCATCCCTATCTCTACCATCAATCTCTCGCTAATTCTCGGAAGTAATATACCGATGGCAAAACCGGTTTGGCGAATCGAACTTTCTATAGGGCCACTGCCTAGCAAGGTTTCGTCCCCGGTGGTGTTACCTGAATAATCGAATTTCATCTGCATCTGCCCAAAGTCGGTGTGCACAGAAGGCGCAAGCCTGAAAATAGGTTTCTTTTTGAAAACTACCTCGTAGTCTGATCCTCGGCAGGTGTTGTATTGTTTAGTCAGAGCTATGAGTTTATCACGATTGACATTTGTAGATGAGGGAGATAGCTTAATTTCTGGACAATCTTGAAACAAATAGTTGAGAATACCATAGTGCACAAGGTTGGCTTTTGCATTGGTATATACACCATTCTGTTCCCGTATCATCGGAGTTGCCTCAAGCACTATGTAGGAGAGCGTGTCCTTTTTGAAAATGAAATGCTCTTTGTACATATATAAAGAGGTTTGCCCAACTACCAGCACCTCTATAAATTTCTTAGGCCGGTCAGGATCCACCTCGGAAATGGTCTCTGAAATAAAAAAGTTAAGCCCTTCAATACTAAAACCGCCAATCTCTCCAGGCGAGTACTTTACTATCTCACTACTGCCTTCTGCCTTGAATTGGCACTGAGAAAAATTAAGGTAAAAGTCTTTTTCGTTGATTTTCCCCCGTATGGTGTCGCCAGCGAGCGTGACAACAAACCCCTCTGTGAAGTTCTTTTGGCTGAACAGTGGAAATGACAGAATTGATAGAATCAGGAATAGTTGTAGCTTTTTCATGTAACATCGTATAGAAAGGCCAATAATACCTATTATATGATAATTTTTGCCTTTAGTAAGCTGCCTTTTTTTGGCTTTGTTATGCAATTTTTTTGACGGACACTTTCTGGTCGTGGGCAGTGATGCCGGGTGTGAGGGGGCAGTGGTCGTGAGTGAAGACACGCCCGGAAAACCATTAAATTGTTGACGACCTGGAAAACTGTTATGCCAATTATTCAGATAAAGATGGTAATTGAGGCTCCCATCGACAGATGCTTTGACCTTTCGAGAAGTATAGACCTGCATAAAATATCCACCAGTCAAACAGGAGAGGAAGCGATAGGAGGTGTGACGTCCGGTCTCATTGGGTTAAGTGAAACAGTGACCTGGAGGGCGAGGCACTTTGGCATCAGGCAAACGCTGACAACAAAGATCACGGAATTTGAATCACCGAATTTCTTTGTGGACGAGATGCTGGAGGGTGCTTTCAAGAGATTTCGTCATGAACACCACTTCAGGGATGTTGATGGAAAAACTGAAATGCGGGACTGTTTTGATTATGATTCGCCACTTGGCATCCTTGGGAAAGTATTTGACTCGATTGTGCTTAAGAGGTATATGCAGAACCTTTTGTTAAAACGTAATTTGGTTATCAAGGAATATGCGGAGTCAGATAGGTGGCAGGAAGTACTGAATACTAAAGAATCTGGCGGTTAACAGGTAAGGAATAATGTGGAAGCTCTATAAGTATCTATTTTTCAAGCTTTACCGCCTTGCAGTGAAAATGAACAAGGATACTACCCCCGAGTATACCGCATTCGTGTCCGTGGTAGCTTTGGTGTTTATGAATATACTTTCTATTGATGGTATATTAAAGCTTGCTGGAATGAGACCAGGGTTCTTAGATGGCCTCTCCACTCCCTCAGTTGTTGTCTTAATTATTGCACTTGGTGTACCTCAGTATTTTTTATTGATCCGTACTAGAAAATATGAAAAGATAGCCAAAGAATTTGACAACGAAAGTCTCACGAGGGCTCGAACTGGAGCAGCTTTGGTATTGTTCTACGTGATATTGTCGGTGTTTTCTATTTTCTTTTTTGGAGCCCAAGCCCACGTGTAGGCTGAGGTTATAAAAAAGATTTGGAATCCATTTTAGGTAGTTTTTCTTTTTGAGAGGCTCACGAGCCCAAACCCCACACAAAATATCGCCGTCGTACTCAAAATGATGGTGAGGTTGGCATGGAAGGGGCTTTTGAAAGCAAGCCAACCGTCGGAGGTGAAGAATACGGGCGATAGGCTCAGCCACAGAATCACGAGCACACCAACTACCACACCTATAGCTGCATGCACGCTTTTGGCTCTTTTGGAGATCACGCCCAAGAGGAAGAGGCCTAGCACACCACCGCTGAAGACGGACGACAGTGCCCACCAGGCATCAAGAGCGCTGGTGACGCCGTTGAGGGCCAGGGCCACAAAAATACTGGTGCCGCCCATGGCAAAGGAGGCGGTAAGCAGCACCCGCATCGACTCTTTTTGGGTGGGTGCTCGGTTGAAGAACTTCTTATAGAAGTCGGATAGGATGACTGTGCCAGAACTATTGATACTGGTGGAGACTGTGCTCATGCCCGCCGCAAAAATAGAAGCGATCAGCAGTCCGGTGACGCCGGCAGGCAGACCGGTAACAATGAAGTAGGGGAATATTTTATCACCTGCACCTTGCAGTTCGGTGGGTAGCAGGCCGGGCTGGGCCTGGTAGTAGGCGAACAGGGCCGTGCCGATAAAAAAGAAAAGCAGGGACACTGGTACATACAATAAGCTGCCCAGCCATGTCGATTTCTCCGCTTCTTTTTGGGTGCGGGCGCTGAGGTAGCGCTGCACGTAGTTCTGGTCGATGCCGAAGTTTTGCAGGTTGATGAACAAGCCATAAATCAGCAGCAGCCAGAAGGTGGAGGTCGTAAAATCGAAGTCGAAGTTGCCCAGGCTGAACTTGTTGGCTTCGGAGGCAATGGTGAACACCTGGCCTGGTCCTTCGGGCATAGAAAACATGATGACGAGCAAGCTGGCCACCGCACCGCCAATGAGGATGATGCCCTGAATGGCGTCCGTCCAAACAACTGCTTCAAACCCACCAAGGCTTGCGTAAACAATCACACTGATACCTGTCACCACAATGATCAGGGGAATGCTCCAGCCCAGCAGGGCGCTCATGGGCAACGCCAGCAAATACATAATGGCACCCATACGGGCCAGCTGGGTCAAGAGGTAACAAATGGAAGCGTAGGTGCCAGCCCAGGGGCCAAAGCGTTGCTCCAGGTAAAAGTAAGCAGACTCGCTTTGCAACTTTCGATACAGAGGCACGAAATACTTCACAGCTACTATGGCTGCCAAAGGGATGGAAAGGCTGAAGACAAAGCCATTCCAGTTGCCCATATAGGCATTGCCCGGCAACGCCAGAAAGCTGATGCTGCTCACGAAGGTTGCAAAGATGGACATGCCAATGGCCCAGGCCGGCAGTCGGCCACCACCCAGGGTGTAGTCTTCGGCGGTTCGTTTCCGAAAGGAAAACGAGATGCCGAAGCCGATGATCAGCAGCATGTAAAAGAAGAAGATGGCCAGGTCAATAATTGGCAAGTCCATGGTAAGTAGGTGTTAGTTGGGCGTTGGTATGGTTACAGTAAACCTCTTTTTTCAAGTGTTAATTTAAACTGTTCAATGATAGGCGTTACATGTTTTGTTTCAGCGGCGTCGAAGGCTGCCAGTGGCGGGGCCATGTGGCTTTGGCAAATGTTCATCAGCGACAAGGCAGCTTTGATGCTCTTCAGGTAGCTGGAGCTATACATGCCCACACCATAAAGGCTGTTGCTGATCTGCATCACTATGGCCTGCAGATCTGCGACGGTGGCAAAGTCTTTTTGTGCAGCGGCCTCATAAAGTTTTACAAACAGCTTCGGAAACATATTTGCTCCTCCGCTTACCCCGCCGTGGCCTCCCATCAATACCGACTCGGCCATGGCTTCCTCCGGCCCGACCAACAAGGTGAAGTCGGGTTTTCCCCGCAGCGACTGATATAGCGACTGAAAGTAAACCGAGTTCGCAGAGCTGTCTTTGAGTCCAATGATATTGGGGTGCTCGGAAAGCCGTATAGCCGTGCTTACCTCGATGTGCACTTTGCACAGCCCCGGCATATTGTAGAGGAACAGGGGCAGTGTCAGGCTTCCGGCCAGTTTTTCGTAGTAATTGAAGAGCTCCTTTTGGTTCAGGTTGAAATAATAGGGTGGTGCGGCTACTACTGCCGAGGCACCAGAAGCCTGGGCAGTTTCCGCCAAGCTAAGGCTTTCAGCAAGTGCTGTGTCGGTAATGCCCACCAGCACCGGTAGCCTGCCAGCCACTCGGCGACAAGTTTCTTTGATCAACTGATGACGAATGGCATAGCTAAGGCTGGTGGATTCCCCAGAGCTACCCAGGATGAAAAGCCCGCTGACTCCGCCCGCAATCAGATGTTCCACCAGCTTGGTTAACCCTTCTAAATCAAGACGCATGTCTTCCAGCAAAGGCGTTACCATGGGTGGAATGATGCCTGTGAGAGGTTGCTTTAGTTGTTCGTTGCGAGTCATATAGTTGCGTTCAAAAATTTATTTCAAAATGAATACCTGGTACCAGGCAACTTCAGGAGTTACCACCTTTCGGTTGTAAGCCAGCACATGCCCTTCGTTTGACCAGTTGATATTTTCGAGATCAGTGCTGTCGTAGCTCCTGTCAGGCGACACCTCCGATGTTTCCCCTGTTTGAATATTGGTCAGGTAAATGTCCTGGTTGTAGCCGTAAGCCAAATATTTTCCATCTGCACTTATGCTAAACGAGGTGTCAAGAGAAAAGCCATTGTGCGTGATTTGCCTGGTGTCGCCGCCGTTTGGTGAAACAGCATGCACTTGCACGAAGCCGTCATCATCTTTCATAGGAAAGAAAATCAGTGAGCCATCGGGCAGGCTGCGCAGCCATTGACGGGGGCCTTGTACGCCTGGATTTTTCCGGTCGGTGGTGTAGGTGACCCTTCTTTGCCTGACACCTGCCGGGGGAAAAGGTCGTGAGGTGGTGGTGCCTTCCAAAGGTCTGTCGGGATCGGCGATGGTCAAGTCTGTGTCCAGATCCACTACGAATACCTCTGTCACCAGCTTGCCAGTGGCTTCCCTGGTGTCACCCAAAAAAGCCAGCGCCTTGCTGACACGGCTACCGTTCGGCCTCAAATAGCCATCTGTTCCGATCCAGCCTTCTTCGTAAGCCTTTTCTATTTCGTCGCTGCCTGGCCGGGGGCTTTCTGTGGTTTCGCTGACGATCACCGAAAACATGGTACCACCAAAGCTTTCGGCTGTTTCATTTTCTACTGCCACCGGCCCCTTGTTGATCATGACGCCGATATTTCTCAGGTCTTTTTTAGTGGAGTCTTTTTTGGAAAGCTCCGCTATGACATTGTCGTTATACGTAAAGCTGATCCATCGGCCGTCGGCACTGTAAGAGTGAGCATGTGTCCCTCCTCTCAGCGCCCCAGGAGTGAAGGGCGGAACTACGTCACGGGCGTCCTTTCTTATTAGTTTGCTATTGACGTCAAGATCAACAGCCAATCCTGTGCGCCGGGTAATGCCGTAAGGCCTTGTGGCGTCGTGGTTGCTTAGGCCATGGATGAAAAGGATTTCATTTTGCTTCGGATTGAAAGCAACAGCACCCACTCCGGGGCCGAACGCATTGGCGTTCGGGGCACGATAGACTAGCTTCACTTCTCCATGGGCAATATTGACCATTTCAACTGAGGGGTTCAGCCCAATTAGGGAACCGTCGTTTCTGTTATCGTACACCAGCCATTGGTCATCAGGCGAAAAGGCTTGTCTTTGATTCAGATAATGGCCTTTGGCGTCCGAAGTAAGTTGATATTCTTTCAGGTTCATGTTGGTTTCATGTGTTTTGGACGACCCGCAGGCGGCCAGTGCTAAAGCTACTCCCAGAAAATATAGCGGCCTGCACATCATGGATCTCATTTTTGCAAGGTTTACTTCTTCCTGAATTTTTTGATCCTGTGAAAGGTAAGGAAATTGGCGTCGTGGCTTCTGTGTGCTCCTCCCAGTCCATCGTCATAAGCTGTTCTGGAGAGGAAGATGATGTCTTTACCGTCAAACTGCCAGTCCACATACTGGAAACCATGCTTCAACGGGTCTTCATGTTGAAGGAGAACTTTCCTCAGTGTCCAGTCGTGCAAATTTTCGGAACAGAAGAGTGCCTGAGTATTTCTCAGGCTGGCCGGGTTCTTTCCCTGGTTGGCAGCTTTTACTTCATCAGGCACATCATTCGCAATTGTCCAGTATAATTGACTTTCTGAGTCAAACCGGATGGCGAACTTTTTGCTCCCTCCGGGAAAAGGAACAAAGCCGGTTGCTTCGTCAAATGTTGCCACTTTTCCGTCGCCGCTAATCGAAATAAAAGCAGCTTTTTCTTCCAGCGTAGAGCGGTCGTCGACCCGCAGAATGTCCAATATTTTTCCTTCGGGCGACACCACAGCGTTGCCTTCCAGCCAGCCTCCAAAGTTGCCTTCGAGGTAGGTAGAATCGTAGTAGAGCGTATTGCTAAAGATCCAGTTCTTGGCTACCAGTGGGTCTTGTCCTACGGGGATTGACATCATAAAGGCGCCATAACGCTTGCCCCATTGCTTGATCGGACCCATAGCGCTTTCCATGCCTTTCCACAGCCGACCATTGTGTTCAATCACGGGAACGGGGGCATTGTGGTACTCGCCTTCCAGCAGCAGTCCGGTTTGGTTGTCGACTGGTTCGGTCCATGTGGTGCCGTTGTCAGCCGATGTCCTGATGATGGTGTGGCCGTGGTGCCTGTCGGTGCCGATGAAATACAGCTTTCCCTCGCTCACAAAAAGCTTCGACCAAAAGGCGCCATGAATTTCGGTTACAAACTTCCACGATTTCCCTTTGTTCGTTGACCGGTAAATCCGGGAGTCCGCTTTTACATGCTCATTGGAGTTGGGGCCAAAGAAGTCGTGCGACGCCAGGTAGTCACCATTAGGCAGCACTGCAAGGCTGGGGGAGCCGATGTATTTCCCAGATGAGGCGGGACTATGAGCGACAACAACGCCAGGCACCTTTGATAGATCAGGTGCCTGGGCTGTCGCCAAACTACATATGAAAACAAAGAGGATTACTGTGCTAATTCGATGCATCATTCAGTGTTGTTGGTGGTCGCAAACAAAAGGACGGCTCGCTCTTACGAAGATCAGCCTTTAAAGAGATCAACCACTATCTACTTTTGCCAATAAATTGTATGATTTTGACATATTGACGTTTTATGTCGGGCAAAAAGTGGCAACTTTATACTTAATAGTTTGCTTGCACCACTTCACAGGCGGCAATCAATACATTATTTATGAAGCCTCATTTTCACAAAGTACCCATAGGCGCTGAAGACTCATTCAGCATCAGGCACGATAGCCGACCCAACTTTGGTACGCTATGGCACTACCATCCTGAGCTCGAACTACACTATATCGTGAAAGGGGAGGGCACGCAGTATATTGGCGACAATGTGAGCAACTTCGGTAGTGGCGACATGGTTTTTTTAGGGCAAAATCTGCCTCATACCTGGCGCTGCAAAGAAGAGTACTTCACGGGTAATGAAAAAGTGCAGGTAGAGGCATATGTGCTACATTTCCACCCCACTTGCTTCGGGAAAGACTTCCTTTCGTTGCCGGAAGCCTACCTTATTCCGAGGCTTTTTGAGAAGGCGAAGAAGGGGCTCAAGATTCATGGTGAAAGCAAGGCGAGACTAATTGAGCTACTGGACGGTGCCGTTCATGCTGAAAGCCTTGACAGGGTGATCTACCTGTTGTCCATTCTCAAAGTACTATCAGAGACTGACGAATTCGAAACCATTGCACCAGCCTACGCCTTCAGCCACCTGTCCAGCGAGTCAGAAATGGTGCGGCTGGAAAAAATTTACTCTTACGTGCTGGCACACTACAAGGAGAAAATCACGCTGGAGGAGGTGGCTTCGCTTGCCAACCTGAGCCTCACCTCCTTTTGCAGGTATTTCAAAACGATGACCAAGAAGACTTTTTCTGATTTCCTGACAGAAATACGGATCTCCAATGTTTGCCGGGCGATTGTAGAGGACAAGCTGCCCACCGAGGTGATCTGCTTTGAGTGCGGCTTCAATAATGTCTCTAATTTTTACCGGCATTTTAAGAAAGTGACAGGCATGACGCCTTTTGAGTACAGGAAAAAGTACCTATCTGAAGTGTGAGCCATCAGCATTTTTGGCGGGATAGAAAACGACATTTCGACTGCTGTGTTAGGGGTGAATCTTTCGTGCCAGCGAAACGCTAATTTTATAAAAATACTAGAGATAGTAACAGTTGATAGGCCAAAATATACCGTATTCATGGCTGCATGCTCCGGCCATACCTAATCGCTGTGGAGAATCACCTTCATTTCGTAGCTTTTAAAAGCACCCAATTGAAAGGTTAGCCTCATGTCGATCCCAAAAAACATTCTTCTAGGATTTGTCCTGGCGTTCATTGTCGTAGTGGCGATTGGAATTTACTCCTATACCTATTTCAAAAACTCTGTTCGCCTGGGGAATCAAGGAGCGGTGCTGAACGAGATAACAATAATGGCAAAAGAAGGAAAAGCAATGGTTGTGGATCTTGACCGGAATGTGCTTTCTTTTACGCTTACAGGAGACTCAATATTTAAAAATCACTTTGAGGGCAGGGCGGTATTGCTTCTTAATCAGATCGAGGCAGTACGGAAAATTTCCAGTGAATATCCGTCGTTTATGACCACGATAGACGCACTAAAAGATACAGCCACTGCCTTCGTCGATATGAGGAAGAGGCTTCTGTTCAGTCATTCGAGCAGCACTGGCTATAGCACATTTGCTGCTGATATGGAGGGTTCACTCAACGGTGTAATGTTATTGCTGTCAAGATTAGAGGATCAGGCGTCCTCTTTTGAGAAATCGAGAACGGAAACACTTACCAGACATTTCTATCAATTTGTTTTTGTATTTGCCGGGCTGCTTGTTCTGGCCGTCATTTTGATTTTTGGCTTGCTCTATACTTCCAACACTACTATTAAGGCCAGAGAACTTTCTGAGCGACGGCTGCTGCAACGGAAAGAAGCCATTAAAGACCTGTACGAAAACGCTCCGTGCGGCTACCTTACAGTCAACCATGAGGGAATGGTTATAGCCTGTAATAAGACGTTGCTGCAACTGTTAGGGTATAAAAGAAATGAAGTCATCGACTCAAAACATATTACAACCATACTTCCATCATGGAACCAGTTGCTGGAAAATCATTTTAAAGAAGCAGAAGGTGAAGTGGATCCCAAAGAAGCTGAACCGGAGTTGGTTAAAAAGAATGGCGAGCGCCGTGTTGCCCTGGCTTCTATTGCTGCAAGTGCATCAGGCCTTGATGAGTACATGCTAACGCTGGTTGACTATACCGAAAGACAGAAATTCAGGGATCAACTCATTCAAAATAACCTTGACCTTGAAGCATTCAGCCATTCGGTGTCTCACGACCTCAAAGCACCTTTACGAGCAGTTAACAGCTACTCTGCCATGCTTAAGGAAGATTTTGGGACAGCCCTTAGCGACGATGCCCAACATATGTTGGACACCATTGTGAGGAATGCAAAAAACATGACCCTGATGATCGAAGATTTACTCAGGCTGTCGAGAATGGGGCAAAAAGAGGTGATTGAGTCGGAGATCAATATGGAATCGATGGTTCAAAACGTCATCAAGGGGCTGGAAGCACAGGCAGGAGAGAATAAGGTTACTATTAATGTACAGGAGCTTGGCTCCTCAAAAGGGGACATTGGGCTGATAAAGCAGGTGTGGGTAAACCTGATTTCCAATGCGATTAAATATTCAGGTATGACGCAGCACCCTGAAGTAGAAATTGGTGTCTATAAAGAAAATAATGAAAGGGTATTTTATGTCAGAGACAATGGCTCTGGATTTGACATGCAGTACTACGATAAACTCTTTGGCGTATTTCAACGCCTGCATAGCAGAAAAGATTTCGAGGGAACTGGAGTTGGCCTGTCCATCGTAAAACGCATTATCGACAGACACCACGGCAGGGTTTGGGCCACCTCGGAAGTCAATAAAGGGGCCACTTTTTATTTTACTTTTTTAGGTGCCTGACCAAGCGAGCCAGCGGCCCTCCCATTTTTTGCTTTATGAATGGACAATAGATATAACCTGTATTTCTTCAAGACATAATATAATTTTCACTATATTTTAGTATATTAAAATTATATACGGGCACTTTTAAGACTGAATACGATCTCTCTAAACTCTTTTTTTGGTATGCAGCTGGTAATAAAGGATTTAAGCAAGACTTATAGCGACAACACTCAGGCGCTTAAGAACATTAACCTCACAGTATATCAGGGGATGTTCGGTTTACTCGGGCCAAATGGCGCAGGTAAGTCCACCTTGATGCGAATAATAGCCACGCTTCAGCATGCTGACTCCGGCACAATCACGTTGGGAGATATAGATGTGCTCCAGCAAAAGGAAACTGTGAGGCAAATACTTGGGTATCTGCCCCAGGAGTTTGGGCTCTATCCAAGAGTTTCTGCTGAGACACTACTTGACCATCTTGCCAGCCTTAAGGGCCTGGTCAATAGGGGTGAAAGGAAAGAAGTGGTGGACGCAATGTTGCAGAGGACTAACCTATGGGAGGCTCGCAAGAGAAATCTTGGCGCATATTCAGGCGGTATGAAGCAAAGGTTTGGTATTGCTCAGGCACTCATTGCCAACCCGAAACTCATTATAGTTGATGAACCTACGGCAGGATTGGATCCTGCGGAGCGTAACCGAATTTTAAACTTATTGTCGGAAATAGGGGAAAGCACTATTGTGATACTATCAACACACATTGTTGACGACATCAACGAGTTGTGCACGCATGTAGGCATCATTAGCAATGGCACGTTGCTCTTTAAGGGCAGACCTATCGAAGCCATTGAAAGCATTCAAGGGAAAATTTGGAAAAAGAGAGTGTCGAAAGCAGAGCTGCTGGAGGCAAAGAATCATTTCAACGTGATTTCCGAAAGACTGCTTGCCGGCTCACCGCAGATCCATGTTTATAGTGACGAGAAACCGGATGAGCATTTTGAGGAAGTTGCGGTCGATCTGGAGGAGGTCTATTTTTCAAAAATTTTTGAAGAAGGCACTGTAGCTCAATCCCATTAAAAGCAATTTCATGAAACTGGAGATATTACTTTTCGAACTAAAATATCGAAGTAGAAGGCCGGCCACATACATCTATCTTTTGCTCAGCTTTGCCCTTTGCTTTCTGACTGTAGCCAGCCCCACCTTGTCAGTGCCGCCTTTGGTGGATCCAAATTCACCTTATATGCTGACCCTGTTACTGGTTGTGATAGGCTATGTGTTCACACTTATTAATTCTGCGGTTATTGGCGTGTCTATTATCAGAGATTTTGACCACCAGATGGAGCCACTTGTGTTTACCACGCCTGTTCGTAAGCTGGACTACCTGCTTGGCCGATTTGCGGGCTCGTTTGTTGTTCTGATACTCATAAGCCTGGCTGCTTTGCTGGGTGTAGCGTTAGCTTACTTTTTTGGGGAATTTATGCCCTGGGAGATCTCCTGGGTTGATAAAAGCCTGCAGCCTTTTCAACTTTGGCACTTCATCCAGCCGTATTTAGTATTTTATCTGCCCAACCTTTTTATTACTTCCGCCTTGTTTTTTCTCGGTGGGGCAATTGGCCGAAACACCATTTATATATACACACAAGGGATCATATTTATTGTACTCTATCAAATAAGCATCAGCTTTTTCAAGGACATGGAGTCCCGGCATATTGCTACTTTGATAGACCCACTGGGAGTGCAGGCATTTATTTACCAAACGCAATACTGGACGCCGTCCGAACAGAATGCCAACCTCGTGCCCCTCGATGGTTGGTTTCTTGCCAACAGGATTATGTGGTCGGTTGTGGCTTTGATTGCTCTGGCGGTAACCTACATGAAATTCTCTTTCACTACTTCTGAGGTCAAAAAAGCTAGAAAACCCATTTTCCAACCCGAAACCATCACCATATTTAAAGAGTCGCCGTTCCGCCGCCTGCCTGTGCTTCAGCGCTCCACGGGCTTCGGTACGACCTTGAGACTGGTTGCGGACAGGTCAGTATTTTATTTCAATTTGATTCGAAAGGATACGGCGTTTTTGGCGATTGTGCTAAGTGGCCTTATGCTACTGGTTGTTAAGGCCATGACCATGAGTGAAATGTATGGATCCAGCTCTTATCCTACTACGGACTCGGTGCTTACTTTGCTAGGCTCATTCAATTTGTTTTTTCTGCTTATTGCCGTGGTGTACCCTGGAGACCTTATTTGGAAGGAGCGCCAGCTCAATATTGCAGGAATTACCGATTCACTGCCTGTGGCTGATTATCTGGATACCCTGTCCAAGTTTTTCGGGTTACTTCTTACTTATCTTGTTCTTCTGGCGGTGCTCAACCTGGGAGGTCTTGGGATTCAAGCTTCAAAGGGATACTTTGACTTTGAGTTTTCGGCATACATCGGGAAGCTCTACGGAGAAAACTTTGCTAACCTGGCGCTTATTACTATGGTGGCATTTTTTATTCAGGTAGTCGTCAACAACAAGCTTCTGGGTTATGTCGTCTGTATCGTTTTCTTTTTGCTCAATGGGAACCTCAGCAAATTAGGGGTAGAAAGTGGCTTGTATCAGTTTGCAGCTGGTTCGTTGGGCCCCTTTTCTGACATGAATAAATACGGCCACTTTGTTACTCTGTTTGCGTGGTTGAAGATTTACTGGCTAGGAATTGCAGGACTGTTTTTTATAATGGCTATTCTGTTCTCAATCAGGGGGAATGAAACCCATCCATGGGTGCGATACAAAGCTGGGTTAACAAAGATCTCAACACCCGTTCTGGTGACTTCAACGCTTTTGAGTATTTCTGTGGTTTTCAGCGCTGGCACCATCTACTACAATACCAACTTGATTAATGATTACGAAAGTGGCATTGAGCACAAGGAAATGCTGTCAGCTTATGTTAAGGAGTTGAAAAAGTATGAAAATGTGCCACAGCCAACCATTGTTGAAAATAGCCTTCACCTGGCACTATACCCGTCAACCAGAGAGTTTGTTGCCGAAGGATTCTATTACCTGAAGAACCTCCATATGGCACCGATTTCCGAGATTCATGTGTCACACCATCTGGCCAGGGATCTCCATGTATCCTATCTCCAGTTTGACCGTAAATCATACGCCGTCGACTCCATCGACGACCGCTTCAAATATGAAATCTACAGGCTGGAAGATGCGCTGCAGCCGGGAGACAGTTTAAAGATGTTGTTTAAGCTGAGCTACGTTACAGAAGGGTTTAGAGCCAATGACCAGAATACTGACCTGATCTTTAATGGAACTTTCATCGACAATGGATATTTCCCATCGCTGGGCTACCGGAGAGAGTTTGAAACTGCCGAAGCCCTCAAGGCCCTTCGTCAATCTGCCGGGAGCGACGATGATAACAGCAACAGCTACCACGGCAACAAGGCCCTTGTAGTGGAAAATCATCAGGTTAGGCTCAGTGTAATTGTTAGCACTGAGGCCGGGCAAACAGCTATCGCCCCAGGTGTGCTGGTGGATGCTTGGGAGGAGAACAATAGAAAGTATTATAAATACCAGCCCATCAGGCCAGTACCTGCTGCCTACTCTATTGCTTCTGCCAGGTACGAAACAGCCAGAGATAAGTGGAACGATGTTAACCTTGAAATATACTATCATCCCAAGCACAGTTATAACCTCGAAAGAATGATGGAGGGGATGAAAGATGCGCTGTCTTTTTACAGTGAGATTTACGGCCCTTACCCCTTTGGCCAACTGAGAATCGTGGAATTTCCGAAATACTCCATGCACAAGGAGTCCTTTGCCGGCACCATTCCTTTTTCTGAAGGTCTGGGCTTTATACTTAAAATAGATGATCACACGGACGACCTTGACGTCTGTTACTATCAAACGGTGCATGAGGTAGCTCACCAGTGGTGGGATCCATTGACGTTGGTAGCACAAGAGCCTGACCGGCCCTTTCAAAAAGAAGGATTCGCACAATTCAGTGCACTGATGGCCATCAGGAATGAGTTTTCTGAGGAAACCGTTCGAAGGTTTCTCAAATACGATGTTGATCAGTACCTGTCCGGAAGAACCAAAGAAGGGGTCAGGGAGAATTCGCTTGATAATGCCACCCAGGGCCAGAGCTATATCTACTATAATAAGGCGGCGGTAGCATTCAACATACTGCAGGACTTCCTTGGGCCCGAAGCTGTTGCACAGTCTTTCGCTGCTTTGCTGGGGCGGTCAGCCGATAGCTCGGTACAGGTAAAGGACAATTTTGTGGATCAGATTAAGGAACTTACACCGGACTCGCTACAGTACGTTATTACCGACGTCTTTGAGAGAGTTACCCTTTTCGATAACAAGGCAACATATGCCTTCTTTAAACGGCTGCCAGACGACAGGTATGAAGTATCTCTCACGTTTTCTTCGAAGAAATATCAAATGGACAGCCTTGGCAACGAAGTAAAGGTGCCATTGTACGACTGGGTGGATATTGGTGTTTATACAAAAAACAGCGATGGCAAAGTGGCACTTACCCATCTGGAAAAAGTACACATCAATTCTGAGGAAAATAAAATTAAAATAGTGGTCAACGAACTGCCGATAAAGGCAGGTGTCGACCCGCTTAACAAGTTCATCGACAAGAACGGAGCTGACAATGTCATTGGCACGTCGGAGTCGCAGATCACTTCGGGATTTTTTTTCTAGGGGATATAGGTTCGGGTAAGTGTTAAAAGAAAAAAAGTCACTCCCGAAAGAGAGTGACTTTTTTGGACTGTGTTAAATTTGATTAATCCCTACTACTTCTTCCTTATATACACGTCACCCTGCATGGTTTTGAAAAGGTATTCCTTTCCGCCGCCATTGATTTTGCCAAATACCCAGTCTTCGATAGATACTTTGTATACCCCATTGGACGAAGATTTGTCCACTTTTGGGGCCGATTTCTCAATCACCATGTCGAAGTCGCTGAAGATGTCGCCCCGGTCTGAGCGCATTTTGGCTGTCGCCTTCACGGCTGCTGGGAATGTCACATCCACGTCGCCGTTCAGGGTGGTAAAAGCCATTTGGGCTTCTGGGTTTACACTTTCAAGCGTTACTTTGATGTCACCATTCACAGTGTTGAGTACTGTTGAGCCGCCCACTTGCGTCATCGTAATTTCTCCATTCACATTGCTGATTTCGTGGGCACCGGTAACCCCTTTCACGTCGATGTCGCCGTCGTTCACTGTTGACAGTTTGAGGTCGAAGTTTTTCGGCACTTTGATGTTCAGCGTCATAGTAACTGCCCAGGAGTTGGTGGAAACTTTTACGGTGTTGCCTTTCTCGGTTGCCTCCAGCTCCATGGGGTTGCTGCTGATGCGTTTCATGCCGCTGGGTGTTACCACGCCCCGGTCGTCGTTTTTGCCACCGCCAGCTACTGCCTCTATGATCACGTCCTTGCCATCGTAAGCAGCCACATTGATAGACCCGTTGACCAGGCCCACTTCCAGTTTGCCCTTTTCACCGGGTGAAGAAAGTGGAATAGCAATGGTTTCTTTGTTTCCCTCTTGCGCTTTGGCTGGCAGGGAAATGGCCGCCACTAACAGCCCGATAAATGATAGTTTGATAAATGTTCTCATTGTCCAATTATTTTGATTTTTTGACATAAATATCTCCGTTGAAGGTTTCGAAGGCCAGCAGATTGCCGCCCTTGCCCACCTTGATGTTGTTTTTCTGTGTTAGCTTGTATTTCGTGCTGCCATTTTTCTCAGTCACCTCTTTCGTCCATGCGGGTGGCATTACTTCCATCCTCTCCATATCCGTATAGAAAGAGCCATTGAAGCTTTTGAAGGTAATGTCGGCATCGGGCTCTCCTGGGTAGTACACGTTCACATCGCCATTGAGTGAATAATAGCTGTTTCCACCTGTTGGAGCCTTCGTATGCCGCACCAGCAGCTCACCGTTAATTGTTTTGGCTTCGACACTCCCTCCCATTTGTGTGAGGGTAACATCTCCATTGACATGATGGGCAGACACATTACTGTTCATTCCGTCGACAGTAATAAAGCCGTCGTTTACTGTGCGAACATTCAGGTTCACACTCCTCGGCACCTTCACTTTGAAATCGAAGCTGAATTCATAGTTGACATCTTTGCCCCAATTCCAATTGCAGTTGCAGGGCCCTTCCACCCGCTGGTTGTGAATGAAGGGAGCTTTGTTGTAGAGCACCAGGGCGGAATCATCTTCCCACACTCCAAGACTCATTTCTCTTTTTCCTTTTTCCAACAATTCCTGCGTCTTTGCCGTCAGGGTGAGTTCCGCCGTGACCATAATTTCCTGCCCATCGTAGCCTTCAATTTGCAGGGAGCCGTTGATATTGTAAATCTCAAGCACATTGTCAGGCGAAGGCGTAGCAAACTTCAGCGTTTTCTCAATTTTGATTTTTTCTGTTTCAGTTGCCCGGGCATAGCCGAAGCAGCCAACCAGAAATATGATTAACAATAGATTCTTCATTTGATTAGCATTTAAGTCAATACCTCAATGCTCTGTTGTACTTTTTGTCGCACAATGTCATTCAGGTCGTCTTTCTCTAAAAGCCCTTTGAGGGCCTCCACCGCTCCTTTTTCGTTGAGCGCTACCATGGCCTCCGCCAGGGCAATCTGCACCATGGGCGACGATTGCCTGCTGATTGAGCTCACCAAAGCTTGCCGCACTTCGGGATATCGCCCGAACCTCGCCAAAGCCTCTACGGTGACCATTCGCACATTCACATTTTCATCGGTATTCAATGTTTGAACAAGAGCCTCGATAACCCTGCTGTCTGCCTCCGGCAGCTCCGAGGACAAGCTCACAGCCCTCAACCGGTCCTGAACGGCTGGTTTCTCAAGCAATGTCAGCATCATCATTTCCTTCATGTCTTTCATTTCGCTGGAAAGAGAGCTGATTTCTTGCTTGTACTCACCAGAAGGCGACAGCACGTATCCAAAACCGCCCCCGACAGCGAAAATGAGCATGCCAAGTGCCAGCCTTCGCCACGACAAGATTTCCAAAATACCGGCCCAGTTCACAGTCCCTCTTGGTGCCGTTGCCTCTTTACGGAACTCACTCAGGGTAGCGTAGAAACGCTCATCCATCGTGGCTTCCGGCTCTGGTGTGGCAGGGAGTTCATCCATGGCCAGCCAGATTTTCTCAAGGCCTTCCAGTTCCGACAGCTGTGCCGGGTCGGCCTGGCTCTTAAAGCTTTCCCACTCCTGCAAAGTGATGGACCCATTCATGTAGTCCATCCATTTCTCTTTTAGTTGTTCCTGGCTCATGATGTTATACCTTTTCCAGCTTTAAATAAACCTCTCTCAATTCCTGCAGCACCCTGTGCATCCGCACCTTTACTGCCCCTTCAGTGATTCCGAAGATGTCAGCCACCTGCTCGTACTTCATCCCCTGATATTTTGTGAGGATGAGCATCTCCTGTTTTTCAGGTGCCAGGTGTTTGATCGCTTTTTGCAAAAGCTCGAGGTCTTGCGATTTGGCCATTTGAGAATGCGCATTCTCATCCACCTCGAGCTTTCTTTCCCAGGGCTCCATGTCGTCGGTGTAAGAAACCTTCTTTTGTTTTTTGTAATGGTCGGCGTTTACATTCCTTGCCAGGTGATACATCCAGGCAGTAAACCGATGACTGCCGGAGGTGTCCTCCGTAAAGGTGTAGCGGTACTTGAGCATTCGGTAGAAGACATTGTGCACAAGGTCTTCGCTCACCGATCCGCTGCCGGTTAGCTTATAAAAAAAGCCAAAAAGATTTCTGTTGTGTCGCTCATACAGCAAAGCCATCTTGTCAAGATCGCCGGCCTTGACTTTCAGCATGAGCGAGTTGTCGTCCAAAGCATTCAAACCACCTGGGGTTATCGATTCATGTTCGGCGGGAAAACCTTGGTCGGAGAGAAAGGTTACATAGAATTACCTAAAAAGTTTTTCAGCCTAAAATTCTTTTGTATTCAGCAGGGTTATTCAGCACCTGAATGGCCTTTTGAATATCCGGATCGTCGGGGAAGGTCACTTCGATAAGGCCTTTCTGCAGGTAGTAGCGGGTAATGATCTCCTGCTCCAACAACCCTTTGATGTCGTCTTTGAACTTGGTGAGGTCTTTTTCTTTCAGCGCATTGATTTTTTCTTCCAGGGATCCGAGTTGGTCTTCAAGGCTGGCATAGGTCTTGTCTCTCTTGGCTGCGGCAAGCAGGTGGCGATAAGCCCTGTCCACCGAAGTTTCGTAAGAAAGCTCCTTTTTACGAACCCAATTTAGGAAATCGTTGTAGTCGGCGTCGCTCAACTGAAACTCTCTGGCGGCCGAAATTTGTGGATGTTGGTAATGATAAAGCGTGGCATACTGAAACAAATAGCCCTTGGAAGACAATACAAGTGCGATGCTTGGATAGTCTTCTACCTCAACCACCACGTCAGGATCCAGCCCGTCGCCATCATATACCACCCGGCCATTTCCGGTTTTGAATGCAACTTTCAAAGAATCAGGTAGCTTGTTGACCGTGCCATCGGCATTGCGGTGGGCATAGTCCAACGCCTGAATACATCTGCCGCTTGGGATATAGTATTTGGCGGTAGTGACTTTGAGCTGGGCATTGTAGCTCAGCGGGCGTGTGGATTGTACGAGTCCTTTTCCAAAAGTCTTTTCGCCAATCAAAACGCCTCTGTCGAAGTCCTGAATAACGCCAGCCACAATTTCGGAAGCGGATGCACTGCCTCCGTTGGTAAGAATGGCCAAAGGAATTTGAGTATCTACCGGTTCATCCAGCGTTTTATAAGTCCTGTTGAGGTCGGTGATTTTACCTTTTGTGTCAACTACTTTTTTGCCCTTGGGAATAAAAATGTTGGAAATATTAACTGCCTCGTGCAGCAGCCCTCCCGGGTTGTCTCGTAAGTCAAGAATAATAGAAGTCGCACCTTCTTTCTTCAGTTTGATCACCGCCTTTTTTACTTCGTCCCCCGCATGTGTCGTAAACTCAGTTAACTTGATCAGGCCAATATTCTCATTTACCATGCCTGCGTAATACACATTATCAATGGTGATTTTCTCACGATCTACCTGAAACACCATTGGCTCCTTTTTGCCGTATCGGTTAACGGTGATGCCAAAGTTTGTTCTTGATTGCCCTTTGAGCAGCTTGCCCAAATCGAAGGCTTCTTTCTGCTCAACTTCAATGCCATTGATGCTCAGAATTTGGTCACCTATTTGCAAGCCCGCTTTGTGAGCAGGGTAACCTTCCTGCAGCATGATGATGGTGTGGTGTCCTTCAAGGAATTCTGTGCTTGCACCTATGCCCCCGTATTCACCGGTTGTCATGGTGCGGAAGTCTTCTATGTCGTCTTCTGGAATATATACTGTGTAGGGGTCGAGGCTTTCCAGCATCGCATCAATACCTGTTTTGATCAACCTGTTTGGGTTCACATCGTCCACATAGTAGGTGTTAATTTCCTTGTAGATGGAAGCAAACAAATCGAGGTTTTTGGCTATTTGAAAAAATTTGTCGCTGTAGCTGGAAAAACCAAACCAGCCGATGGCTAGGACTAGCAGCGTAGGTATAAAGAGGCGTCTTTGAAATTTACTCATTGTGCGGGCGTTTTGCGAGCGTCTACTTGAACGAATTATTTATTGAAGCAACGTTGCGGAGTTATTCTATACAATCATTCTTAAATTATGAATAATTCCCTTAATTTAAACAATAACGTTACCCCTTTCTAAATGATGCAGATCGAACCCATAAATATATGACATATTTTAAGAATAAAACAGTTTTTATCACCGGTGCCAGCAGAGGAATTGGCCTCGCCATAGGCAAAAAATTGGCCAGTGAAGGTGCCAATATTGTAATCGCAGCCAAAACAACCGAACCTCATCCGAAACTGCCAGGCACCATCTACACTGCAGCCGAGGAAATCGAACAGGCGGGAGGTAAGGCTTTGCCATTGATGGTGGACATTCGTTTTGAAGACCAGGTGCAAGCCGCTGTGGAGAAGGCAGTGGAGACGTTTGGCGGGATTGATATACTGATTAACAATGCCAGCGCCATTAGCCTTACACCAACGCTGGCTACCGAAATGAAGCGATACGACCTCATGCATCAGGTAAATACCAGGGGCACTTTTTTGATGTCGAAGACGTGCATTCCCTACCTCAAAAAGGCAGAGAACCCACACATCATGAATATGTCGCCGCCGCTGAACATGGAGGCTCGCTGGTTTGCGCCTCACGTGGCCTACACCATGGCCAAGTTTGGCATGAGCATGTGTGTGCTGGGCATGGCCAAGGAGTTTAAAAAAGATAATATTGCTGTTAACGCTTTGTGGCCCCGAACAACCATCGCCACCGCTGCCGTGCAGAACTTGCTGGGAGGCGACCAAATGGTGAATCAATCGAGGAAACCGGAGATACTGGCCGACGCCGCTTATTATATTTTAAGGAGAAAGTCATCAGAAGCCACTGGCAATTTCTATATTGACGATGAAGTACTGAAGGCGGAGGGGATTACTGACCTCACAGCTTATGCGGTTGACCCTTCTGCCAATTTAATGCCTGATTTCTTCATTTAGACAACAACCCTACAAACATGGCCAAAAAGCCCAACACTCCGATACTTGTTAAAAATGACCCCTGGCTGGAGCCATATGCCGAAGAGGTGAGTAATAGGATCGAAAGGTTCAATGCGGCCATGATCGACATCAAAAAAGCTGCCGGCTCGTTGGATCAATTTGCCTCAGCCTACGAGTATTTTGGCCTTACTTACGACGATAAAGCCAATGGCTGGTGGTACCGTGAGTGGGCGCCTGCGGCTCATGCGCTGTCAGTGGTAGGCGATTTCAACGGATGGGACAGAGAGGCACATAAGCTGAAGAAAAACAAGGAAGGCATTTGGGAGATTTTCATTGCTGAAGAAAAGAAGGGCGAGAAATTTCAGGACGGCACCAAGTTCAAAGTGCACGTGAAATCGGAGGCAGGCGAAATGGATCGGATTCCTGCCTATGCCACTTACGTGGTGCAAGACCCAACTACCTATGACTTTTCTGCTTGCGTTTACAAGCCAGCAAAAAAATTCAAATGGTCGGACACCAAGTTTTCGTCAGTAGCGGCCAGCAAATGTCCCATCATTTACGAGTGCCATGTGGGCATGGCTCAGGAGAAGGAGGGAGTGGGTACGTACCGGGAGTTTGCTGAGCTTACTTTGCCGAGGATCAAAAAGCTGGGCTACAACACCATACAAATGATGGCCGTGCAGGAGCATCCTTACTACGGCTCCTTTGGCTATCATGTGAGCAACTATTTTGCACCCACCAGCCGCTTCGGTACACCGGACGACTTGCGCTATTTGGTGAACAAGGCGCACGAAATGGGCATAGCAGTGATCATGGACATTGTGCATTCTCATGCCGTGAAGAATATTGCCGAAGGACTCAACAAGCTCGACGGCACGCAAAGCCAATATTTTCACGAAGGGAGCCGTGGCTTCCACGAACAGTGGGACTCGATGCTTTTCAATTATGGCAAATGGGAGGTAAAGCAATTTCTGCTTTCAAATGTCAAGTACTGGCTGGAGGAGTTTCATTTTGATGGGTACCGCTTTGATGGGATTACCTCGATGCTCTACTTCCATCATGGCAACGTAAGCTTCGACCACTACGACAAATATTTCGCTGCCGGGGTCGACTGGGATGTACTCACCTACCTGCAGTTGGCCAACGAAATTATCCATTCCAAAAAAGGTGCTATTTCCATCGCTGAAGACATGAGTGGCATGCCTGGGCTGTGCCGACCTACCAAAGAAGGCGGCCTTGGTTTCGACTATAGGCTGGCCATGGGCATTCCTGACTATTGGATCAAGTTGCTGAAGCACAAGACTGACGAGGAGTGGAATATTCACGAGATGTGGAGTACCCTGCAAAACCGACGATTTGGTGAAAAAAACATTGCCTATGCAGAGTCGCACGACCAGGCGCTGGTGGGTGATAAGTCGCTGGCTTTTTGGCTGATGGACAAGGAAATGTACACCCACATGCACAAGGAGCTCCCCAGCCTGATCATTGACAGGGGCATTGCTTTGCACAAAATGCTTCGCCTGTTCACGCTGTCTTTGGGCGGCGAAGGCTACCTGACTTTTATTGGCAATGAGTTTGGGCATCCTGAATGGGTCGACTTCCCGAGGGAGGGCAATGGCTGGAGCTACAAATATGCCCGCAGGCAGTGGAGCCTTGTGGATCATGCCGATCTGCGTTACCAGTACCTCAACAATTTTGACGAAGCCATGGTGCACCTGGCTACCGCTGAAGCAATTCCCGACAGCCTACCGGCTCAGCAGCTCAATATGGATGATACCAATAAGGTCATCATTTTTGAACGTAAGAACCTGATTTTCCTTTTCAACTTTCATGGCCAGAACTCCGTGCCCGACTATCGGTTCAAAGTGCCACAGGGTGGTGATTATAAAATCGTGCTCAACAGTGACCACGCCAAGTTCGGAGGCTTCGGAAGAGTAGACGACAAAATGACCTACCCAACAGTGAACCTGTATGGAGAACACTTCCTGAGCGTGTATTTGCCAGCAAGGGTTTGTTTGGTGATGAAGAAGGTGTGAGGAGGTAAATGGTAAGCAGTGATCGCTAGGAAGTCAATACAGGAATCCCCAACCGATCACTCGCCTGTTGTCGAAGACGATAAAAATGATGGTGACTATCTTTTCTGCAACACCACGCTCTCCTTTACCCAACAGCTCAAGACTATTTTATCTCCTTCCTGCATTCCTTCTTCGAAAATTTCTCCAATAGAAGGGAACTGGCTTTTTGCATCTTCCATGCCTTTTGCATTGCCCGCTTTGCGGTACATGTCGTAAGCCGCAATGAAAACAGCCCTGTCTTTCACCCGGCTCACACCTTCTTTGCAGTCTTCATAGCTATGGTAGTAAAGGTTACCTATCAGGTTGTAGGCTTCAGGCATTTCCTCCTGGTATCCGAGTGCCTTTCTCGCATGTGTTCGAGCCATCGCCTTTTGTTCCTGAGCTGCATAAATCCGGGCAATGTCCAGCGACGTCTCAGCCTTTTTTTCATTTTCATCGGTGAGGCTTAGCGCCTCATTGTAGTATTTTAGCGCAGCTTCATGATCATCGTCAGCAGCTCTTTTTGCCGCCAGAATTCTGGCAAAACCATAGGAAGGAGCTTCGTCCTGGATGATTTTGGCGGATTCAAAGAAGAGAGGACTGTCAGTGCACTTGCCTGTGAGCAAAAGATGAAAAACCTTCTTTGCCATCTTCAGGTTCGAGGGATCTTCTTTCAGTTTACTTCCCAGGGTATTTTCCACAAAACTGCAATCCAGCGGAACAATTTCGATGAGAATCTGGTCAATCGTTTCCTGTATTTTTATCAACCACTCCGATGGTTCCTTGGCAATCTTTGCCTCAAGAATTTCGCTGATCCCGTCATAGTACTCCAGTACCTCCTCGTCGGAGATTGCCCCGCCAGTCAATTTCGACCTTTTTAGCACATCCATAAAGGCGATGAGGTTGTTGTCGAATGCTGCCACACCATTCAGGCTGTTTGCCTTGTCAAACAATTCAATCAGCTGCGGGTATTTTGCTTTGTCGTCCTTGTAGAATTTGTAGGCTGAAAATGCCTTCCGGTTGAGCACGTCTCCCTCATGGTTGAAGTACTCAATGCGTTTGTCGTAGACGGCCAACACCTGTTCCTGATAAGATGCCTTAGCTGCTGCGTCCTCCGCTTTTTCTGCGAGGTCTTCGTAAGTTTTGGCAGCGCCAATGTAAAGACCTACATTCAGGTTCGCCACTTCCGCAAGCAGCCATTCAAGGTAGGGTAGAGCTTCCTCAGAATTGCCCAGCTTCGACAGGTCTGAGTAAAGCGCATAATACTCTTTTGCTTTGGCGGCTTTTATTGAATCTTCCGGCCAAATCCATCCGGGTTGGGCACTTAATCGGGTACAGCAAAGAAAAAAGACGAGCAGCAGGAGGGCTTTGGTAGTCATAACAGGAAATGATTTGTAGGTGATGTGTAATATAATTTAATCCTACAGGCGATCATTTCCAAACTTGTACGGTGATAGCCCTATTTAAGCGGAAATCGGGCGTATTTACTCCCTCACCACCCTGAACCCAACACTCCTCTTGTCTACAGCCATTGCCCCAGCCTTTTCGTCGGTAAAATCATAGGCACCAAAACCGTAGGTAGTTCCATCGGAAGCATATTCAGCCACGTTGCCGCCGAGGTCATAAATTTCGGCTTCTTTTACTTTCGAAGCTGGGAAGGAGCCTGCCTCTTTGACAAGTGAGCTCTTTACTTCGGCTAACTTTGCTTTGAAGTCGGTCAGGTCGTCGATGGTAATGTCGTAGCCAGCCCAGTAGTTGAGCGTATTTTCCTTTGCCGCCGACTTGAGCGCCAATTCATGCAACTTTTTGGCTTCCGCCGTTGAGGGCAGCCGGTAGGTTTGGCCAGTCTGCGTGCTTAGCCAGGAGACGTAGCCTTTCGCCTGCTCGAGACTCACTACTGCCGGGAAATTGTCCCGCCCGGCCGGGTAGCTGAACTCGCTGCTATAGGCTTTGAACTGTGCGTTGGTCACTTCAAATTTGCCAATGGCTATTGAATCTTTTTTTGTCGCAGCAGTTTCGGGTGTCAGGCTGCCCTTCACCATTTCGCCGTAGGCTCCGTTTGTCGTTTTCGCTTTCTCCTTGCTGATCAGCTGTGCCAGCGGGCTGCCCTTTTTGAATGCCTCATTGGTTTTGTCTGGCTTGCCCCACATGTACTTGTCGAACCAGGCGATTTCTTCGGTCATTTTGCGCTGCTGATGGGTAATTTTCTGCAACCCATGCGGCTGCCCGGGGAACCAAAGGAAGCGTACGTCGGCCTGCCCGATTTGCTGGAGGGCCCGGTAGTATTCCCAGCTCTGGTCACGGGGTACTGCCCTGTCTTCGCTGCCATGGAAAATAAGCGTGGGCGTTTTCACTTTCTCCATTTCAAATAGCGGCGACTTCAGGATATAGGCTTCGTTGTAGATTTTGCCATTGCGGTTGTCCCAGGGCGCACCACCAAAGTAGCTCTGGTCAAAGGTGACGCCAAACTGGCAGTTGCCATAATCAGAAGTCCAGTTCACATCGCCGGCGCCTACCGCAGCCACTTTGAAAAGGTGGGGGTGCTCAACAGTGAGCATAGTGGCGAGAATGGCACCATTCGACCAGCCCATTACTGCCATGGAATCTTCGTAGATATACCCCTTTTCGTTGAGCAGTTTAATGCCATTGATGATGTCTGGCAGCTCGTATTCGTAGTAGTGCCCCTTGATGGACTCCACAAATTTCTGCCCGTGATTGGAGGAGCCATGGTAGTTGGGCTTGAGGGTAAACACTCCTTTTTCGGCCATCAGGTGAGGGTAGTACCCCCAGCGATCGGCCCAGCGATCCATGTCCACACCCGAGGGTCCACCATGAATGGCCACGATGAGTGGGTATTTCTTCCCGGCTTCGAAGTCGGTTGGGTAATAGAGAATGCCCGTGACTTCCTCGTCCAGGGCGCCTGTCCATGTAATCACTTCCGATTTTGTCATAGGTTTTTTCTCCAGATGCGTATTAAGTTTGACTAGTTCCTGACCAACTGCCAGCGAATTTCCCTTCTTCCCTTTTACAACCTCCGCCACCCGAATTTGGGTGGGAAGGGACGCTGTTGAGTATCCAACGAGCAGCTTAGCACCGTTTTTGGCCGCTGCCACTACATTCAAGTGGTCAGTGTAATTTCCGGCACTGACGATTTCTTTGCTCCAGATGCTCCCGTTTTTGCTGTAAAAAGCCAGGCCATTGTAAGCGCCTTTTGCCAGTGAGCCAATCACCAGAGGCCCGGCCACATCGTAGCCAGCACCTAAACCCCAGTCGTGGCCGAGGTTGACTTGCGTAACGCTATTGGTCGAGAGCGTATAAAAATGCAACAGGTCAATGCCAGCGCCCTGCCACTCTGGGTTCGACGAAAGCACACTGGTGAAATAGAAGCCGCTGTTGCCGGCGGCAAACTGGAAGCTGCCGGGTGTTTGATAGCCAGAAGCAAGTATTTGCTGGCTTGTTTTGTCAGTGAGGTTCCAAAGGTGGTGTGTGGGCGATGGCTTGCCATCCACCCCATAATGAGGCGACATGGTTTGCGAGGTTACCGCCCATTTGCCATCGGGTGAAATGGCGTAGCTGGTGATGGGGAACTGGTTGTCCGTTACCCTTTGTACCTTTTTCTTGTCCGTATCGAACGTGAATAACCTGCTTGGTTTCACATGCAGAGAGTCTTCAATTACCTGCACATTGTCTTTTTTCTTTTCTATCTCTGTTTCATACAGCGTCTTGCCTTCTTCTGCCCTAAAAATCAGGGTTTTTGCGTCCAGCCTTTTTAGCTGAGAAATAGACACGTCAAAAGAGTCGACAACGTAGGCCTCTCCCCCAAGTAGCGACATCGCCCACAGGTTTTTGCCCTTGGCTTTAGAAGAAAGGAAGTAGATGGTTTCTCCATCGGCAGAAAATACAGGATTGCTTTCTGACTCGTCGCCTCTGGTAAGCTGCACTGTTTTGAAGTTGCCGTCTTTGTCTTTACTATTGAGCCGGGTAAGATAAATGTCGGACACGAAGCTGTCTTTGTCGGGAGCGGGTCTGCGTTTCACCCAAGCCACCAGGTTGTTGTCGTCAGAAAAAATTGCGTCGGAAAGAGACTCCTGATTGACCACATCATCTACTGTCCACTTTTGGGCGTAAGAAAAATGTGCGGCAGACAATACGACAATTGCCAGGGCAAGTAGCTTTTTCATTTTCAGGTTGGGTTAATTAAAAGCGGAAATTAACGAAAGCCGTTGATACTTTATAGTATAATTTCATCAGGGAGTGTCAGGCCAGAAGCTTGGTCTTTCAAGTACTCCATGCACTCTGCAATCTGCACATTCCGGAGGAGCCCAAAGGGCCCCTTCTCCATCAACTATTAAATAGCCCCACAGAATGAACAGGTTGAATTCGTCTTTGAACACGTCTCCTTCCTCCCGGGGCGAGAAGGTTTTAAGTTGACTGATGCACGGTTCACCAGGATAGGTCAGGCCGTGCAGGTCTTTTTTTCGATCAATAAAAATTCGTTTTTGTGCAACACTACTGGCATCAAAATAGCCAAGCACCGGCTCTTCGGGGTCGTCAACGTTATGCACGTTGCCAGTCAGCTGATAGGGTTGAGGGTCGAAGAGTGTTCCCAAGCTTTCGGACGTTTTTTTTACCTCGCTCCAATACCTGAAGCTCTTTTCACTTATTGTTTGTTGCCGGACAAGAATGCTATAACGTGATTTAAGCCGAAACGAAACAGTGCTCACATAATTCACTTCGAATTCACTTACCCTGTCTGCTTTTAGGTTCGCCGTGCTGGTGATCAGCACTTGTCGGGAGGAGTCGGTTTTAAAACAAAGATTAATTTCTGGATTGCGGCGAACGAAGGCTGCTGGAGTTACCGAAAAATCCCATTCATAGAAGGAAGGATAGTGCGGTCGTATTTCGTACGTTTCTATCCATGAATATTTGTAATACACGGACGTTCCAAGTGGATCATGTGCATCTACCATAATTCTTACCCCGTCCAGGCTGTCTCCGGCGTCAGTTAAGCGTATCTCTCGTTCAAAATAAATACTGTCGATAGGAGGCGACGGCTTCAAAGTGACAATCTCGGACTTATACCTTTGATTGGATGATGTGATAACGCTTAAAAAGTAGGTTTTTCCGGCGCATCCAACAAAATTCAATGGGTTACTGAGGTACTTGCCAGGTGTAAACTCTGTAAGTGTAAAGGAGGCTCCTTCTCCGTCAATTACCCGGACGATAGCATTTCTTTCCGGCGTTGCTCCTTTGGCATCTAACGGGGCAGTTCGGCTGAGGGTGATCACGTAGGGCTCATTGGCGTCGGAAATGTTGCCTTCCACCACCAGCACACTTTGGAAGTCGGCGACTTCAGCCTCAAATGGTTCCACGCAGCCTAATAGAAGTAGGCCGAGTCCAAAGGATCTGACAATGCGAGCGCTTAGGCCCTTCATATTCTTCATGGCAGGTAATCCGGTTTTTCGAGCGATCCATGATAGGTGCAATCGGCGCAGTCTCTGGGAACCATGTGTACAAATGATGCCAAAAAACCACCTACTCCATATATCAGGTATCCCTGGTCGAGATAGTCCTGAACACTCCAGTAGTTGACCGAGTCGATTTTTTCATAGTAGCAGGTGTTGGTGGGGAAGTCCAATTCTTTCAGCTGTTCACGGCGTATAAATATTCTTTCTTCATCGACTGAAAGCGCCTCGAAGTAGCCGAGAACAACTTCTTCGGGATCATTAAGGTTGCCCACGTTGCCTGGCAGTGCATATGGCTGCTTGTCAAATAATGTTCCCTGGCTTTCGCTGAGGCCTTTTAACTCTCGCCAGTATTTATAGGCGTTTTCGGTTATGGCGTACTGCTTCACCAGAATGCTGTAAAGTGAAGCAAGCTCTCCCCCAAGCGTATTAATGTATTTTATTTCAAACCTGCTTAGCACATCCTTTTCAAGCGTGTTGGTAGAAGCAATCAACACTTGCTTTGACGAATTGGTATTGTAACAGAAAACATTGGGTGATGGATTGAAAACAGGGTGGCCAGGGTCTGTTATACGGTCACCTGGCACCCACCCATAAGAATTTGGGTAGGTTGCTTTGTATTCCCAGTCTTCTTTCCACTCCCATTTGTAATACCTCGTTGAATTAGTGGGGTCATGGGTGTCTACCAGGATTTTTATTCCATCAACTAACTGATCTTCAACATCAGTGAACCTTACCTCTCTTTCAAAATACACACTGTCGATGGCAGGCGTTTTGATCATTCTTTCGGTGCTGGACTGATAGTGCACGCCGTCTGCCGTAACGATATCTAACGTGTATTTTGACCCAACCTGGCCAACAAAATCACCTGCTTTGCTAACATAGGCCCCGTCTGCACTTTCAGTCAGCGGATGTTCAATGGCTTCCCCCTCAAGTATTTTGACGGTTGCTCCTGTTTCTGGCAAACTTTTTTTAAGGTCAATTGCCCGTGAGCGACTTAGCCTGATGACGTAGTCTTCGGGTCGATCAGTAACGTATCCCTCCACCACCAATTCGCCATCACTTTCGGGTATTTCGGGCACAAATTTTTCAATGCAGCTGCTAAGTAGTAGCAGTAGTAAGTAATTGATACGAATGAGGGATTTTTTGTCGCCCATACCTCAAGTGATTCATCTGTTACCAAAAATCCGGTTTCTCCAACGATCCGTAAACTCTGCAATCGGCGCATCGCCTTGGTGCCATAAGAACATATTCAACCGGGTATGGCCCTAATACGGAAATAAGGTAATTCCGTGTCAAATTGAGAGGGATGTCCTGAAGGGCCACCGTATCAAGTGAGTTTGGACAGCCGGTGGACGGAAACGATAAATCTCTTAACTCAATTCCGTCAACAAACAGCCTCATTTGCGAAGACTGGGCCGCATCAAAATAACCAACTATGACCTCGTCAGGGTCATCCAGATTTCTAACGTTTCCACGGAGCTCATAGGGAAGTGGATCAAATAGCGTTCCGAGGTTCTCGGAATTTTTTTGGAGTTCGGACCAGTAGTGGAATGCATCCTCATCCAGTGCAAATTGCTCAACGAGTATGCTGTATCTTTTTCGCAGCTTATAGTCGGCCGTGCTCACATAGTTAATCTCGAACTCACTTACCTTGTCTTCTGATAGCTGGTCGGTGCTCACCGTAAGAATGGAATTTCCGCGGCGGGAATTGTAGCAATTTGCGGCAAAAACCGCAATTGGTTTTATTGGGAACCTGGGGTCGGGCGCCATGGAGTCATAATCCCACGGTGCAGCGTACGCCAGCGAAATCTCGTATGTTTCCTTCCATTCGTAGCGGTAATAGTTGGTACTCGCCGTGGGGTCATGGGCGTCAACCAATATTTTGATGCCGTCCATTTCGAGGCCGTCATCGTTGATGCGTCGCTCTGTTTTGAAATACACGCTGTCGATAGGAGGTGTAACTTTTACCGTGACAGGATCAGACTGATAGTGATTTCCACTAGTTGTTACAATGTCAAGTGTGTAACTCTGCCCGGTCAAAGCCACAAACTCGTTGGGGTTACTCACATATCGGCCAGAGTCGCTTTCGACTAGTGGATAGGTTTCGCCCTCGCTGCCTATGATTGAAACACTGGCACCAAGCTCAGGAAGAAAGTCTTCGTTATTTAGGGCTCTCGACCGTGACAAAGTAATCCTGTAAGGCTCAGCTTTATCGGAGAGGTAACCATCTACTACCAATACGCTTTGGTAGGCAATTACTTTTGGGTCGAACTGTTCAACGCAGCTACCTAAAAGCACAAGCAATAGCGCATTTCTTCCGGTAATAAATAGCTTTCTTTGAAAGGATATTGTATCAGTGATTTTCAATTTTTTTGTTTTAAGGTATTAGTTAGGCCAAAAGTCAGGTTTCTTCAATGAGCCGCCATGGTAGGTGCAGTCTGTACAGCGCCTGGGTAAAAACCGTGGGTCAGGTGGCGGCCCATCCCACACACTATAGCACGAGGGCCCGGGAAAGTTGAGATCTTTGACATCTCTTCTTGAGATAAAGATTCGCTTATCCTGTATCGATAGCACCTCGAAATACCCTAAAACCACCTCCTCGGCGTCCGACGTATTGTAAATATTTCCTCGGATAGGGTAATGCTGAATGTCAAACAAAGAGCCAGCCATTTCGTTGGATTGCTTGATCTCCGACCAGTAGCTATAGGCTTTTTGGTCGATGGCCGATTGTTGGACCAGCAGACTGTAATAGGAGCCAAGGCGAAACCCCTCGGTGCTCACATAATTGAGTTCATGCCTGCTTACTACATTTTTCGATAACCCACGGGTGGTGGCAATTTGAATAATTTTGGACGTGTCGGAGTCGTAGCATTTCCACAGGTTGAAATCGATGGGATATTCTATCTTTATTTCCCAGCTTTCAATGGATGTCCATTTATAGAACTTGGTCGAGTTGTTTTCGTCATGCGTGTCGACAAATAAGGCTATTCCCGACAACACTTCTTCAGCGTCAGTATATCTCTCCTCCAGCTCATAGTAGACGCTATCTATGGCCGGCGTGCTTCGCAGGAGTTCCTCGGAGGACTCAAAATGAATGCCATTTACGTCAATTTCCAGCTTGTAAGTAGTGCCTGGCTGCCCTCGCCATTCTGCCGAGTCGCTAAGATATTTGCCCGGAGCCACTTCTTTAAATGGATAACATACGCCCTCAAGGGTAGTCACACAAACTGAGGCGCCAGTCTGAGGTAAAGAGTTTGCGGTGCCGAAAGGCCTGCTCCTAGAAAGGAGCACCTGATAGGGGCCTGGTTGGTCGGATATGGCGGCGTCTACTACCAGCGAGTTTTCATAGTCAGTCGACTTCCCGTCAAATGATTCAATGCACCCTTCAAAAATGAAAACGATGGGCAAAACCAGTGCTAGTTTTCTGGAGATATACGCTGAAACAATCGCTTCACTCATAATGGCCAAAAGTCAGGTTTCTCCAATACGCCATGAAATCTACAGTCGCAACAATCTTTCGGTGCCATATACAGGGAGATAGCCCCGTAGTCGCCGAGGTAAGCAATAACGTAGCCGGCTTCCAAATGGTCGTACACATACCTGTATTCAACCTCAAGCAGATCCTGTCCACAAGGGTTGGTTGGGTATTTGATGTCCTTGAGCTGCTCACGGGTAATGTAGAGGCGCTTCTCTTCTACCGTGCCAGCACCAAAATAGCCCAGAACGGTTTCGTCGGGGTCTTCGGTGTTAAAAACGTTTCCCCGCAATTCATAGGGCTGAGGATCAAACAAAGTACCCAGGGTTTCAGAGGTCTTTTCGAGCTCCGACCAATACAAGAAAGCTGCTTCATCAAGAGCATATTGCCGCACTAAAATGCTATAAAGAGACCTTAGCTTATAGCCATCTCTGGTTGTGACATAGTTGAGCTCCAACTTGCTTACCTCGTCGCTTGACAGCTGATTGGTAGTGGCAATATGGATGTTTCTGCCTACTTCATGGTTGTAACAAAGGCCGATCTGATTTCCATTTTCTTTTGGAAACCCAAATTTGCCGTCCTCGTAGGTGATCCAGTCGTATGTGTTGGGGTAGGGTACTCGTATCTCCCAATCTTCCTCCCATTCCCATCGGTAATATTTCGTGGAATTTGTGTCGTCATGTGTGTCAATAAATATGGCTGCTCCCGTAATTGTATCTCCGTCAATATCCGACAGCCTGACAGAGGGTTCAAAATAAACGCTGTCTATCGGTGGCGATTTTTTTAGTGTAACCGGCCCGGACTGGTAGTGATTGCCATTGTCAGTTAAAATGTCAAGCGAATAAACTTGTCCGACAACACCCTTAAAGCGTGCCGCTATGCACTGGTAAATGCCAGGTGAGGTTTCTTCAAACTCGAAACTTGTCCCCTGTTTATCTATTACCGATACAATGGCGTTTGATTCCGGGGTAGGAATGGCAACGTCGATAGGGGAGCTGCGTGTCAGTTTTATAGTTGACCGAGCTTCTGCGTCTGATACAAACCCGTCAACTACAAGAACACCTTTGTAAGCTTTTGATTCAGGAGTAAAAGGCTCGGTGCAACCAATGAAGTCGAACCCTATCAAAAGAGTGCACGTCACTCTAAAGAAGTTTTTACCTTTAACAATGAAGTCTTTGGATGATATGTTAAATAATTCGGGCAATTGTCAATCAGGTCTGAATTTTGGGCGTTCCAGCGACCCGTAGAGTCGGCAGTCACTACAATCGACGGGAGCCATAATCACGTAAGTGCTGCCAAACAGACCTGTGGTGTCGATAAGGTAGCCAGCCTGCAGATAGTCTTGTACAAGCCTGTAGGGCACGGTATCTCTCTCCTGGTCGCACTGTTCCAGCGGGTACACAAGGGAGTCGAGTTGGTCACGGATGACTACCAGCGAATTAACTGACACCGTGCTGGCATCAAAATAGCCCAGTACCGGCTCGTTGCCATCACTTGTATTAAAAACATTCCCAGTAAGTTCATAAGGCTGTGGGTCAAATAAGGTGCCTACCCCTTCGCTGCTTGCCCTTAAGGCCTCCCAGTATTTGTAACCCGCTTCGTCAAGAGCATATTGTTTTACTATAATACCGTAGAGGCTCTTTAATTTGAATCCTTTGGTGCTGGTAAAATTGATCTCATACTTTTTTACACGGTCTTCTGAGAGGGTTTTGGTGCTGGCCACCATTATTCTGCTGGAGGTGTCGGAGTTGTAGCAAATATTCACCGGCAGAATTTTGGGTATGGGATAGCCCATTCCGACTGTGTCTTTGTCGACTTGAAAGTCGAATTTTGAGTTGACTGGCATTTGAATTTCCCAATTTTCTGTCCATTCCCAGCGGTAGTAGTTGGTGTTGTTATTCTCGTCGAACGCATCGAGGTAAATGGCAATGCCTGACAGCGCTCTCCCGTCGTCAGTCAGTCTGGTTTCACTGCTGTAATAGACTTTTTCAATTGGAGGAGTTTGCTTAAGCGTAACCGGGCTGGATTGATAGTGGCTGCCTCCGGCAGTTACAATATCGAGCACATATTTTTCTCCCACCTTTGCTGTCAAATCTGCCGCCGGGTTGTAATATGTACCGGGTAGTGTTTCCTTAAAAAGGTAGTCATTTGAGTGGCCATCTGTCACTTTCACTATGGCATTTTGCTCTGGTATCATGTCTTTCATGCCTATGGCCCGGGTTCTGGAGAGTTTGATTGTGTTGCCCTCCGCACCAGTTGTAAGCTGCCCTTCCACCACCAGTAGGTTGGTCAACTTCGTTCCTTGCGGCTCGAATCTTTCGAGGCAGCCAACACTCACGAAAAATATCAGTATGGCCAGGGTGATTATCCTCATTTCTCAACTTTGAAAAACTTTTTTTGAGAGATCAAATCGCCTGAGTCTGAGATTCCTTCAACGTCAATCAAATATGTCCCGGTATCGTCTCCGGCAAAAAACGCTACTACTCCAAGTCCGTTACTGATCTCTTTGCTATCAGCCCAATAGAGGGTGTTTCTGAAGTCTGGCAAGGTCGATGTTGAGTTAGCATCGTCGTAGTCGGGGAACACATACTTCGCCCCTTTCTGCACCCCAATAAAAGAATAGTCCTGGCCAGCAATGAGTGCAGGGTCTAGCCCCGCCAGGTCGCCCTTATATGAATGAAAGCTTGTGATGCCGTCGAAAATGGCTCCACCCATCAAATATCTCTTCGTCACTACATCAATCCGCTTCACAAGGCGAGGATCCAGCTCCATAATAGTGTTCGCCTTTTTAATAGGAAGGCCATCATAGAGCATCAACGGTTCATTGTTCATGATCTCATTTTTTTCCACGTTGACCATCTTAAAATAGAATTCGTCGTTTCTTTTTCTTGGGAAAATACCGGCTACGTATTCCCTCAGTACCTCTTCCATCAAAGGGAACCTTGTGTAGTCATCCAGGTAGTATTTCTGATCAGGAATGCCGTAAAAGGGTAATGAGTCACCCGACGGCTGGTGTTCATCAAATGGAATAATGCTGGAATACACATTTCTAACCTGCATGTTCTGGCTCGCCTGAGTCAGGTAACTCTCCCACTTTTCATCAATACTCAGTGACGGAACCTCAAGTGCAACAAAGGCCTCTGAAAACGACGGATCAATAATTATATCTACATTGGCATCTGGATCGCCGCTTTGCAGGTGCGCTTCTCCCTGGCCATAAAAATCCACAATCTCAAACCGAATAACGCCCTCGCTGTCAGCTTTTGAAGTATAGAATTCAGGTTGAGTTCCAATGATAGACAAGTAGATCAATTCATTTGCCTTTGGCGTTGTGGTGCCCGATTCATACACTTTACCAGTGAGGAATTGCCCCTTTGTTTCAGGCAAGTAGTGCCTGTCGGGTTTAAATGAAGCCTGGGAGGGTTTTTTTTTGACAACCACCGGAAGCTTCCCGGAATTTCCCTGGCCTGTCATGAAGAAATCTGGCACCTTACTTACAGAAACTGACACCAGCCCACTAGCAGGCCTACCTTCTACACCAGTTAATCCCAGGTCGATGGTTACCTTTTGCCTTGAGCGATATACTTCGCTGGCGGTTGATATCGTCAGACCTGCTGTGGGAGCAGAGACTTTTCTGGTGGCTGGCTTTTCACTGCTTTCTGACAGCCCAAGCGACTTAAATGGATTGATGATGGTAACAATTGAATAAGCATAGTCCTCGGGAGGAAAATTTCTCATCCACTTGGTGTAGGCTCTTAAGATGTAGTTGCCTGAAGTGGCGGTAAATGGTAAAAGAATGTCGCCCTTTCCTTTTCCATCATTCAAATCAATGATCGACTGCGCCAGTGGTGTGTTTTCGCTGTCGAGGAGTTCAACATAAGCCAGCCTGCTAAGTGGCGAAAGCAGGTGGTTTGACTGATCGAGACATGTTACTGAAAACCTTATCCGATCACCCGTTAAATACACAGGGCCATCGTGGTGTATATGAATCTCTTCCCTGTAGGAAATGTCCTGAGCCTGAATCAAGTTGCTTGCGGGCAGCACCGATAAGAGTACCGATGCCGTTAGTAGCGTTCTTCCAAAAATGGCTTTAAGCTTTCTCATGGAATTAGAATCTGAAGTTGTAGGTGATGGTTGGAATGGGGCGGGCAAAGACAGAAAGCTTGTAGCCATTTATTTCTCCCTGCTCGGTCACGAAGTAGATGGAGTACACATTGTTGCGCCCCAGCACATTGAACAAAGCGAATGTCCATGAACTGTGGGCTAGCTTCTTGATTTTATGGTTGCCCTCGAAGTTGATAGACAGATCCATTCGGCTATAGTCAGGAATGCGGTAGGCGTTTCTGTCGGAATAGTGAACCCGGTTTGCTCCGCCTATGGTATAGACAGACAAGGGGTAGGTGATTGGCCGCCCTGTGCTGTACGTATAATTAACCGATATATTGATCCTTCTGGTGAATTTATAGTTTGAAACAATCGTAAGGTCATGCGGCTTGTCGTAGCTGGCGGGGAAATAAGTGCCTCTGTTTACCCTTTCTTCCGGAAACTGTCCTGCGATTTGTACGAACGTTCTGGAGTATGTGTAGCTTACCCATCCGTTGAGTTTGCCGGTTTTCTTTTTCAGCATGATCTCGAGCCCGTATGCCTTGCCTTTGGCTTTTATCACGTCAGTTTCCAGGTGCTCATTCATCACAAGCACTGCGCCGTTTTTATAGTCCAGCATATCGGTTAGCCACTTGTAGTAGGTTTCCACCGACAGTTCAAGGCTGTTGGATCTCATGTTGCGGTAGTATCCGATAGAGAACTGGTCTCCAATCTGCGGACTGATATAAGAATCGCTGAGCTTCCAGATATCAGTGGGGGAAATGGCCTGAGTGTTGGACAGCTGATGAATATACTGTCGCATTCTATTGAAGCTCAACTTGGCGGAACTGATGGGGTTGAAGGCATACCTCATAGAAGCTCTGTATTCCGGCCCGTGATAGGTTTTGATGAAGTCGCCTGAAGGGTACTGCAAAGTGTCCTGCATGGTATTCACGTCCTTTGCTCGGGTGGGGTCATATTGAATGACACTTTTTGGCCCAAGAAAAGAATACATGGAATAGCGCAGTCCCAGGTACAGAGAAAGCTTGTCGTTGATGTCAACCTTGTCGCCCACGTAAATAGCCGATTCAATCCCTTTTTCCTTTTCCAAAATCTTTTCCTGAAGGATGGATTGGTCACCAACAGGCTTGTTAAATCCAGGGTTCAGATCATAGTAAATACTGCTTAGCCCAAAATCGATTTTATGCATGGACTCAGGGAAGTAGCTGAAGTCGGCTTTGAAGTTGTGCTGGTTAATACCGTAACCAAGATTGAATGCGTTTACTGGCACGTCATCGGATGACAGACTGTAGTCGTAGTGGCTGGAAACTCCTGTGAAAACCCCATAAAGTCTGCTGTTGAATATTTTTTTCCATTTGATGGAAGCGTTGGAGTTGGTGTATTGGTACAGCGAATCGGAGTTGAGACTGAACTTGTCATTACTCAAATAGCCAGTAATATATACGCTGTTTTTTTCATCAATGTCGTAGGTCACCCTCGCATTCAGGTCGCTGAAACCGGCTGTGGAATTTTTAAAAGTAGCATTTGGCAGCCTTTTCAAAATCCAATCTGAGTAACTGCTTCGGCCAGCGATAAGGAACGAGGCCTTGTCTTCTATAATTGGGCCTTCAAGAGAAAGACGGCCAGTGACCAGCCCTATACCTCCGCTGCCAGCGAATTTTTTCTTGTTGCCATCTTTCATGTCTACCTCAAACACCGACGAGATTCTGCCTCCGTACTCCGCCGGAATGCCCGCTTTGTGCAGTTCTACATTCCTTACCACATCGGCATTGAAAGCCGTGAAGAAGCCAAAAAGGTGGGAAGGGTTGTAAATAACAGCGTCATTCAGCAAAATAAGATTCTGGCTGGTGCTGCCGCCCCGCACGTTGAAGCCATTGGAACCTTCGCCAACACTTTGAACCCCTGGAAGCGTTAAGGCTACTTTCATAATATCGGCCTCGCCAAAAGCAGAAGGCATCTGCTTGATCGACTGAATGTCGAGCCTGTCGAGCCCCATTTGCATCCCTGTAACGTTTACATCTCGTTCTGCTTCGATTACCACTTCCTTCAAAGCCACCACATCCTCTTCCATTTCTATATTGAAAAGCCCATCGGAGTAGAGAATGATTTGCCGCCTCGTACTTTTCATTCCCACATTTTGAATTTTCAGCAGCTGCTTGCCGTTGGGAATGGTGAGAGAGTAGTAGCCAAACTGGTCGGTAATGGTGCCTATTTTTGGGTTTTCGATATAAACTAAGGCCCCAATGACAGGCTCACCAGAAGCCATGCTTTTCACATAGCCCGCAACCGTAGCTTTCCCGGAGGCTAGCACCGCAGTTTTTTTGCCTACTTCGAAAGTCTTATTTTCTATGGCATCTTCCACAGGCCCCTGATTATTTCGTGTTTTTTCTAATTCCAGGGCAGCTATCTCCATTTTGTCTTCTACGGGCTCCCTTGTGAAAAAATCAGCAGGGAGGCTTTCCCGAATCACATAGCCTTTCGAGATAATTACTTTGCCTCCCGAATTGATGAAGAAACTTAAGTCGGAAGTGGACGGAATGATGGCTGTTAATGCTTCATTAAGAGAAGCTGAGTTAAGTGTGGCGTTTACCCGTATGGTGTCTGTCCATTGCGGATTGTAGAAGATCGCAGTTTTTGCCTGATCTTCAATGGTTTTTACCGCCTGATCAAAGGGTGTTTCGCTGAAAGTAGCGGTAATGGTTGGGTTTTGTGCCCGAGAATGGAACCCCAGCCCTATCATAAGTAATAAAACAGCTGCTTTTTTCATTTTCAGTTCTCTCCTTTTAAATCAAAGTAATAGCCAACTAACATGGCGGCAGTTCTTTTTGGGTTTTCGTGCCAGTACAATCTTCTTGCTCTTGAGTAGTCAGCGAGTTCTTTCTTTTTGTCTTCGAGAACCTTCAATAGCGCTCGTTTGCTTCTGATGATGATGAATTCATTGTCTTTTTTGAGGTATAATTTAACCTTGTGCTGAAATCCGACCACTGGCGCTCCTCTTGACTTGTCAATGAACTTTTCTTTTGTATGTCTTGCCACCAGTTTATATTCTTTGTCGACAATCAACTCGTAAAAGCGAGATTTTTGCTCCCCGGTCACTTGGGGGGGCAAACGAACAAACTTTACTGATGAAAGCGTGAAAGAATTAATCTTTTCCTGAGCGGGCATAATAGAAATCGAAATGCCGTCATTAGGATTGTAGTGTTTCAGAACTACAAGGTCGTTTACAATGTCGTACCGTAATTCGAGCCCTTTGTATTCTCTGTCAAGAAAGTTGATGCTGCCAGGTTGCCATTCGGAAACTAAAAAAGCATGATCAACCACATCCGGATACTTGATTCCATATTCCGCGCCGTTGAATATTCTGCCACTATACCCGACTTCGGCGTCGTACTGATTGCTGAGAGCTTCAATGGAGGGATTTTGGCTGACGAGATTTTGTGCCGGAGCAGTATTGTACAGACAAGCACCAATGGCCAGCTGAAGCAAGGGTAGTAGTTTTCGCATCAAAGTAGGTAAAACAGATAAAAATCAATACAAAGTTAAACCCGGCATTGAAGCCAGGAATGATCTGAATTGTACCAACTTCGAAAGTTGACACAATTCAGCATTCTATAACTATTTAAGTTCAAAAATCCCTCATTTTGCAGGGAGGATATTCCCTAAGTGGCGGTAATGAATGAATATCGGTAAACGGCTTATTTTTACGCTAAAAATTGTCAACTTCTCTATAGGCAGCCACAAGCGCCATTTCTCCTTCTTTTCCGGGTTTTGAAATGCCGTGTTCCATGCCCATTACGCCGCGGTATCCTTTGTCATAAATATGCTTGAAAACATTCTTGTAGTTGATCTCACCCGTAGTCGGCTCTTTTCTTCCCGGGTTGTCGCCAATTTGAAAGTAGGCGATTTCATCCCAGGTAAGGTTGATATTGGCGATGAGGTTTCCTTCGTTCCTTTGCATGTGATAGATATCATAAAGGATTTTGCAGGAAGGGCTATCTACGGCCTTGCAAAGCTCATAGGTTTGGGCGGATGTTCGCATGAAAAGATCAGGTCTGTCACTTAACGGTTCAAGCACCATGACCAGCCCATGGGGCTCCAATACTTCTGCACCAGCTCTCAGTGCGTCGATCACGTTAGCTGTTTGTATCCCTATGGGTAAGCTTGCATCGTAGAAGCCCGGAACAACTGTCATCCATTTGGCATTAGCTCTTTTGGCCAGCTCTACGGATTTTTTGCAGGTATCAACAAACTTATCTTTAAATTCTTTTTTTCCTGTGGTCAACGAAATTTTCCAGTTGTCGCCGCCGTCAATTACGAACACCCCCATTCGCATGCCCAGCCTTTCGAGCGTGGCTGCGATCTTGTTTTGCATTTCAACGGGTCGGCCAAGCATACCATTGTCTTCAAGTGACCGGAAACCCTGATCAAACATAAATTTCAGCTCCTCAATTGGGTCATCGCCAACATGGTTTTTAAACATGCCAAAATGCGGCGCATAGTCCATTTTAAATGGCTTGCCAACAGCCTGGAGGGGATTCTTGTTTGCTTGCGCAAAGGCACTACCTCCCATAAGCGACACTGCGCCACTTGCCAGGGCTGCTCTGCCAATGAAATCTCTTCTATTCATTTCGTTAATTATTTAGGTGTTCGAGTAGGTATATTTTGTGTTATCGGGCAGCAACTGGCGCTCCATTTTTCAACGAAGACAAATAAGCGACCAAATCGACCAGTTCCTGCTGTGTGAAAGCGTTATGCAGCCCGGTAGGCATCAGTGAGTTTTCAAGTGGCTCTTTTGATACGATATCCTTTTTGGTATACCTTGTTTTGGCACCGCCAATGACAGTTACCTCAAGGGCATCGTTGGTTTCGCTGGAAATATAACCGGCTATTTTTTCGCCAGCTGCTGTAGTAATCAAAAAGCCCTCATAGCCAAAGCTGATGCCTGCGTCAGGATACATAATTGCCTTATAAAGCCCCTCTTTCCCAAGCTTATCACCAATTTCCGACAGCTGTGGGCCAAACTGGGTTCCTTTGTTGTTGACGACATGACAGGTGGAGCAAACCCTCTCAAACATGGCAGCGCCGTTTGTAGCACTTCCATCCAAAGCCACCAGCTCTTCAATGGAGCCAAATTTGGTGTCTCCGGCGGCCAGCATTTTGGCCGCCTCTTTTCTTACTGAGCTTTTAATGCCGTTGAGAAGTGTGTACATCGCAGTCTCTTTCAGCTCTTCGGGCACCTCGTTGGCCAATGCCATGTCCAAAAGGTTGTTTTCGGTCGACCAACCTGTTCCGTAGGCTTTGATGGCCGCTTTCCTTACCGCCAGGTCTCTGCTTTCATCAAGCGATATTTCCTTGAACGTATTCCAAACCTCGGGCCCCCAAAGGTTGGTCATCGCATTCAGCGTTTCGATTACCTTTTCGTTGTCTTTTTGCTGAAGTTGTTTTTTGAAAAAGTCGATGCCCTCAAATTGGTGCACAAGTTTAATCGCCTCCGGGCCAAATTCACTCTTTGGTGACTGGGTGTAAATACTTACCAATGAAGGCACCTGGTCCCTTAGCTGATACCTTTTTACCCAATCCATATACGTTGGAGTGCCCTTCATTTGTGCCAGCGACCCCCTCATGATTTTGTTGACTGCCGGATCCGAATTGATTTTTTCTGGCGAAATATGGCTCAGGGCCAGAATCTTTATGCTGTCTTGCTGTGGGTGTTTGATAGTCAGCATACCAGCAAGCAGATTGTCTTTTGATGGGTCTTTGTGAAAATCGAATGCACGGAAATAGCGGAGATTGTCATGCATGCTTCCCTCTGCATTTGTGGCTAATTTTGCAAGTATAGGCAAGGCCGATTTGGCCCTACTTCTCCACACAATATCGTTAGCTCCGGGCTTCTCCAGGCCACCTTTTTCTATCCAGTTGTTAAAGAATTCTTCGCCTCTGGGATCGGCACCTATACCCAATGCTTCCAAATACCACCTGTCCTTTCCGTCGTATTGCAGGGCAAGATCCGTCCAAATGTCGGCAGCTTTTGATGAATCAAGATATCGCACTGCAATGGCCACCTCTCTTCTTACCTGAGGTGATTTGTCAGACGCTGCCTTTGCCAAGTAGTCATCCAGGTTTTTCACCTGCAGGCTCCTGGCAATTTTTAGCCCCGTGATCCTGATGTTTTCATCGGCATCGCTGGTGGCTAGCTGAATGTATTCATCTGTCTTCCCGTCAATCCTGGCCAACAGCCACAGGGCTCTTGCTTTCATTCTTGGATTGCTGCTATTCAAAAGGCCTTTCAGCGCTGCTTCCGCTTCGCTACCCATTGCCTCAAGGGCCGTCCAGGCGAGATAGCGAGTGCCCATATTGGGGCTTTGCAAAGACTTCACTGCCGCCTCAGCGCCGGTAACGTTTATTTTTTCTACTTCATAATCGACACCCTTGGGTGCCACACGGTAAATCCTTCCCTGGGCCTGATCCCCCATTTGGTGTCCACCAACTCCAGGGTCATACCAGTCGGCCACGAACAATGAGCCATCCGGCGCTACGCACACATCCGAAGGTCGGAACCATGGGTCGTCATTGCCCTTAAGAATATTAACAATGGAGGCAGTGTAGCCTGCTCCCTTCTTTTCCACCGGATACGCCCGCACCACATTAGGTCCTGCATCGGTATGAATCATCTGGTTCCTGAATCTTTCGGGAAGCAAGTCCCCTTCGTAAACGATCATACCGGTAGGCGATCCGGCGCCGGTTTGTAAAAGGTTGGGAACCGAACCCGGATCGTTTTGGTGCCAATGGCGAAGTGGAATTTCTTTTTCCATGTTGGTGCGGCGGGTGCTCCAGCTCGCACCGGTGAACTCGTCGGTAAAGCCGTAGTTGCCATATTCTAAAATGAAGTTGATGCGAACGCCTCTGTTGCCATCGTCGTCGTTGTCAGATTGCCAGATGGAGCCATACGAGTCGACCGCCGGCTCGTAGTTGTTTCTGAAATTGAAGCCAAGCACTTCCATGTTGCTGCCGTCGGTGTCGCAGCGGAAGAGCATCCCCTGGCGGTAAGGGTTGCCGGAGCCGTTTACCTCGTTGCCCACCATGTCGACAATCGGGTTGCCATCTTTGTCCAGCAGCTGATCACCTGCATTACCAAAGTTAAAATAGAACTTGCCGTCAGGGCCGAAGGTGAAGGAGTGAATGGCATGGTCATGCTGCACTCCACCTAGACCTGTAAAAAGCACTTCCTTTTTGTCTGGCACATCATCACCATCTTCATCGGTGAAAATGAACACATTTGGGCTACAGGACACGATGACTTTGTTGCCAAAAACGCCTATGCCCAGAGCTGCATTGATATCGGTTCCCTGATAAAATATTTTTCGGCTGTCGGCCTTTCCATCGCCATCTGTGTCTTCCAGAATGACGATTTTATCTCCTTTCGCATCTACCTCATTGCCAGGGTTGAGCTCGCTGCGGTAGTTAAAAGCTTCACACACCCATACCCTGCCACGGGGGTCAACGTCGATGTTGGTAGGGTTCATGATCATGGGCTCGGCGGCAAAAAGTGTTGCTTCCAATCCATCAGCCACCTCCAGCCCCGAAACGGCATACTCCGGCAGCCGCTTTTGGGCCTCGGTTAATGTGGAGCGATCCACAGGGGGAGCTTCTGTGGAGCAGTGTGTAAAAAATGCGGCGGCGATTGACAAGGCAATCGCCCTTTTAAACATGGAAATGTTCTTTGCCATAACGAGTTAAGTAGGTGTTTCTGTAAATCAACTTTCAAAATAGATAAAACCTGCGTTTATTCCACGCTTAGTTTGATGATTGAGCGTTGTATTATATAAAGTCACTTGTTTTGAAGCCAACGGTTTTACTTTTCTTGCTGCTACTATCTGTTTTGCCATCCCGGGCCCAGCAGTTCAGTTTCTCTGAGCCGAAAATGGGTACAATATTTAATATTACTATTGATGGCCCCGATAGCCTTACGGCTCGAAAGGCAGCATACAAGGCATTTGCCCGTATCGATCAGATAAACCTGGCGCTGAGTGACTATTCAGAACAAAGCGAAACCTGGCAGCTAAATGCTACATCGCCTGCCAACTGGGTAGCGGTGAGCGAGGACTTAGGGGAGGTGCTCAAAATGTCGAAAGCCATTTCTGAACAGACTTTTGGTGCATTTGATCCTACCATTGGAGCGTTGGTACAGTTGTGGAGAAGGGCAAAACGCAAAAATGAGCTTCCCGGACAACGGCAGATTGAGGAAGCTTTGGCAGTCAATGGCTTTGATGCTATTGTGTTTGACACCACCAGGCTGCCGTTTAAAATAAAATATATAAAAAAGGGGATGAAACTCGACTTCGGAGGAATCGGGAAAGGCTATGCTGTTGAAGAGGCACTGAAGGTACTAAAGGCAGAGGGTTTTGCACACTCGTTCGTGTCTGCCGGCAGCTCCATCGCAGCAGCGGATGCTCCAGCCAGCAAGCCTACGTGGGAGTTTCTTTTGGAGGACAAAAATAGCGGCGGCCCTGGCATTAATGAGCTGATCAAATGCACCAACTGTTTCATTGCCTCATCAGGCGACATCTATCAATACCTTGAGTTCGGGGGCAGAAAATACTCGCACATCATTGATCCCGAAACCGGGGAGGCGTTGACCAACGGCGCTTTTGTTATTGTTACAGCACCGTCAGGTGCTCAGGCTGATGCGTATGCTACCGCCTTTTGTGTAATGGAAATGGAAGAGATAAGAAGGTTTCTGGAAAGGAACAGCGACGTATCAGCCATGGTGTGGAAAAAAAATGGTGAGGTAATGGAGCAACTCACCTTTGGCCAGTCATTTGTCAATTAAACAAAAAACCCTGACGGGTTTGAAGCCGCCAGGGTCTATGTTAGTTACTCGATTTTATGTCAGATAACCTGAGTTACACCCGGTACCGCAATGGTATAAAAACCATTTTTGTCAGGCATTGACTTAGGGTTAGCATCCCATGCAAGCCTGTCTGGAAACAAGTTCACCTCAGAATTGATTGCTTCTTCCCAGGTGAGCTCTCTTCCGGAATAGGTGGCCATACGGCCCATGATAGCCGTCATGGTTGCCTTGGCTCCATTTTCAAGGTCGTTGATGACTCCACCTTTTCGGATGGAGGCAAATAGTTCGACGTGCTCCTGCTCGTATGGGTTCGGATCGTCCTTGCCCCTGTGCTTGTAAATAATATTTCCTTTGAGGTCAACAATGTTGCCGCTGCCGTCGGCACGACCCTTGGTGCCTACAATTTCTTCGGTTACTTTGTCCATGCAGCCTTTGATATGGCGGCACTGGCTGTTCATGATAGCACCATCTTCATAGGTGTACTCCACATAGTGGTGATCGAAAATTTCGCCGAACTCCTTGCCAGTTCTCACCTGACGTCCACCCATGCCCTGTGCCTTCACCGGATAGCCTTGCTTGGCCCAGTTCATCACGTCGATGTTGTGGATGTGTTGTTCCACGATGTGGTCGCCGCATAGCCAGTTGAAATAATACCAGTTTCTCATTTGGTACTGCATCTCTGTCATGTCGGGTTGTCTTTCTCTCACCCATACACCAGCGCTGTTCCAGTAAACCTGGCCTGATGTAACGTCGCCTATTTCGCCACCGTGAACTCTCTTCATGACCTCACGATAAGAAGACTCGTAGTGACGCTGAAGACCAACTACTATGTTGAGGTTCTTTTGCTTCGATTCTTCCAGAAGACCTAAAACTTTACGGATACCCACCGCATCTGTAGCCAGAGGTTTCTCGCAGAAGATGTGCTTACTCTGTTTGATGGCATACTCCAGGTGGTAGGGGCGGAATCCCGGAGGGGTAGCCAGTATGACAACGTCAGCCAGATCAATAGCGCTCTTATAGCCTTCAAATCCAACAAATTTATTCTTTTCCGGCACGTCGATTTTTGCTTTCAAACTGCCTTTGCCGTCTACATCGTCTTTGGTGATGTTGCTGTAGCAAGCATCAAGCCTGTCTCTGAAAGCGTCGGCCATCGCCACCAGCTTCACATTGGGGTCGGCAATTAGCGCTTGAACTACGGCGCCGGAACCACGGCCGCCACAGCCTACGAGGGCAAGCTTAAGCTCCTTTGGTTTTTGCAAGGTCATGGCGTTGGCATCCCATGCCAGCCCGCTAAGCATAATGCCCCCAGCAGCCATGGCAGAACCTTTTACGAAATCTCTGCGATTGAGCCCGGAGGTATTTTTTGAATCAGTATGAGTCATAACGGTATGTGTTAAGTGTGTGTAGGTAGTTTCAGGAAATCAATATAGTTAACCTTCGTCAAGAACGGAAGCCCAGAAGGCCGCTTGCTCTGCTTTTGTTGGTTGCTTGGCTGGCTTTACCAGTCTTATGCCCACAAATGGAGCATCTGATGCCCACCAGAAGCTTTTAGGAATCTGTGGATCACGCTTTTGCCAGTTGGGGGTTGATGTTGTTCTATTGGCCGACCGTAGATCTTCCGGGTCGTCGTCCCATGAGCCTCCACGGGCCGTTCTCGGATGAAGGTTAGTAGGCTTTCTCCACGGGTTTGTTTGACCATCGGCAACAGTTGCATAGTAGTCTGCCTGGTATTGGTCGAGCGTCCATTCCATCACGTTGCCATGCATGTCGTGAAGCCCCCAGGCATTCGGCTTCTTGCCTTTTACCTCGTGGTATTTGTCGTTGCTGTTATCGTAAAACCAGGCATAACTTTTCAGTGAATCTGCATTGTCGCCAAATGAATAGGCTGTGGTTGAACCGGCTCGGCACGCATATTCCCATTCCGCTTCCGTTGGCAGACGGTAGAACTCACCAGTGGTCTCGCTTAGCCATTTGCAAAAAGTAACGGCTGCATACTGTGTCATGCTGGTAGCGGGAAATCCATACTTACCCATGCCATAGCTGGGATCCAGATAAGGCGTGCTGGGCTTTACCATGGCATCGGCCTTCTTCTGGCTTGCCTCATCCACATACACAAGAGTAGCTCTTTTGTCTTTGTCGGTGAATAGTTCATACAGTTCCCATGTCACCTCTGTTTCAGACATATAGAATGCCTCCAGGGCTACCTGATGAACAGGGCCCTCGTCTTCCTCTCTGTTTTTTGCCCCTTCGGGGCTACCCATTGTAAAAGTACCTGCCGGAATGGGAACCATTTTGAACGAGACCTCACTTCCTTCTATCGTCTTGGTAATGGGCTCCAAGCCCTCTTGAGCGTAAGTGAAACCTGCCACCGAAACGCAACCAATAGTTAGCAATCTTTTCAACAACATAATCTTATCAGTCCTCTACAATTAGTTTAAATGATATTTCCACTTCTTCTCCGGTTACTATCTGCCCGAACATGGCCGTTGGTGGCTCCATGTCATAATCTTTCATATTTAGTTTGTAAGAACCTTCGAACGAATACTTTCCACTGGCATCCCGCTTTCCTGCTACAGGGAGAGCGATCCCTTTTGTTTTACCAGCGATGGTAAGGTTGCCTTTTGCTTCTACAGCAAAGGTTTCTTTACCGGGCGAAGTAATCTGATTGTCGGTCAGTGAAAATGTAATGTTCGGATTTTCTTCATACTTGAGCGCATTGTACATTTTCTGCTCCATGGTTTCACCACGTTCGCTTTTGATACTAAGCACGGGCACAGTAATAGACACCGCCGCTATTTTATCGCCTTTCTTGAATTCGCCTTTTTTGAGAATTTTCTCATCTACCTTAACAGTACCGCTTACGTCAGTGACATTGCAGGTCCAGCTATGGAGCGTGGAGGTGCCAGAAATTGACATTTCGGAAGATTTGCTGACTTTCAAATCTGAGTTTTGACCATAGCTATGGCTAAAAATTGCCAAAAAGGCAACCGCCAGTAAAATCGGGTGTGTTCTTTTCATTTCGTTTAAGTAATTCCTTTCGAATAATAAATTAAATGTAAAATGACGAGAACCAGAAGAATCATTTGACGAATCAGTGTAAAGGCCTGATTAATTGTTTAAATTCATACAATAAAAAAGAAACGGATGACGATGAAAGGTGTGTGGAGGCAATGGGCCTTACTATTTGTGGCAGTGGCAATGCTCGGATGCAGCAAAGATGAAGACCCCAAGCCGGTGGCTATCACAGCGGCGGACTTTGAAGGAGAATGGTCGATTACAACTTTCAAGCTGGCAGGAGCTGATGAAACGACAACGCTTTCGGAGTTCACATTTGAAATATTTTCGAATGGCGATTTTCTTGTCAACAAGAATGGGCAGAACGATTCCTATGGCTCTTATGAGGTAGATGAGGCCACAAAGGTTTTGACCGTCGATCTTACCAATCCAAAGGAACCATCCAAAGTAATCAATGGTACCTGGCAGGTATATGAAAAAACCGATGACAGCATGACACTTAAAAGCTTCGAGCAGGGTGAAAAGAAAGACTTTGTGCTCACGAAGATTTAGCCCTTTGAGGCAAAGAATATCCCCCTTATTGTTCATTTGTTTGATTCAAGTCATAAATTTGAATTCTTCTTTGTGACTTATGCAAAACACCTTAAAATCCTTCGGCTCGACCCTGGAAGGAGAGTTCTTTATTGACGATGTGCTGCGGAGGTTATACGCTACGGATGCGTCCGCCTACAAGGAAATGCCGCTCGCTGTGGCTATGCCAAAGAGCATTTCCGACATCAAGAAACTTATTGAATTTGCTCGTCAGCATAAAACCTCTCTGATTCCACGTACTGCTGGTACCTCGCTGGCAGGCCAGGTGGTGGGCAGCGGCATTGTAGTAGACGTGTCCAAGCATTTTACCCGGATACTTGAGGTAAACAAGGAAGAAAAGTGGGTGCGGCTGCATCCGGGCGTTGTGCGTGATGATTTGAACAAACACCTGGCACCTTTCGGCCTGATGTTTGCTCCGGAGACGTCCACAGCCAATAGGGCGATGGTAGGTGGGATGGTCGGTAACAACTCCTGCGGCTCCAATTCTGTGGTGTACGGCAGCACCCGTGAGCACCTGCTGGAAGCAAAAGTAATCCTAAGTGATGGCTCCGATGCAGTCTTTCATTCACTGGACCCGGACGAGTTCATCAAGAAGATAGAAAATAATTCCACCCTCGAAAATCAAATTTACAGGGAGCTATTCGATATTCTAAATGATGCCGAAAACCAGGCGGAAATTGAGCGGGAATTCCCCAAGGTAAGCATCCCCAGGCGCAACACAGGGTATGCCATGGACATGCTCCTGAGGGAAAAGCCTTTCATCGAAACAGGCCCCGACTTCAATCTTTGCTCGCTGCTGGCTGGATCCGAAGGCACGCTTGCTTTTATCACTGAATTGAAGCTTAATCTTGTACCACTTCCCCCAAAAGACAGGGCACTGGTTTGCGTTCACTATAATACCATCGAAGAAAGCTTGCGGGGCAACCTCATTGCGCTCAAATACAACCCAAGTGCCTGCGAGCTCATCGACAAGATCATTCTCGATTGTACCAAGAGCAACATCGAACAGAACAAAAACAGGTTCTTTATTCAAGGAGACCCGGGAGCCATTTTGGTGGTTGAAATCGGAAGGGGAACAGCCGAAGAAAGAGACAGAGATGTTGCAGCAATGATTGCTGAGATGCAGTCAGTTGGCCTGGGCTATCATTTTCCAGTTCTCTTTGGCGACGATATGGGTAAGATATGGACCTTGAGAAAAGCAGGGCTCGGGTTGTTGGCCAACATGCCCGGAGATGCCAAAGCCGTTCCGGTGATTGAGGACACCGCTGTGGATGTAAACGAGCTGCCGGAGTATATCAGGGAGTTCAATGAGATTCTTCATAAATATGGACTGAGCAGCGTGCATTATGCACATGCCAGCACAGGAGAGCTGCACCTCCGTCCTATTCTTGACCTTAAGACCGCCGAGGGCCAGCAAATGTTCCGCACCATTGCCGAGGAAATAGCGACCCTGGTGAAAAAATACAAAGGTAGCTTAAGTGGAGAGCATGGCGACGGCAGACTGAGAGGGGAGTTCATCCCTCTGATGGTGGGCCAGAAAAACTATGAGTTGATGGAGAGGATCAAAGATGTCTTTGATCCGGAAAATATCCTGAACCCCGGCAAGATTGTCCGCACACCGCCGATGGATACGTCTCTTCGGTATACAATCGGGCAGGGGACCAAAGAAATTGACACGCTCTTTGATTTTTCCGATACCCTTGGCATCGTTCGGGCAGCTGAGCAATGCAACGGCTCAGGCGACTGTAGAAAAACCCATTTGAGCGGAGGGACCATGTGCCCGAGCTTTATGGCTACCCGTAACGAGAAAGAAACCACCAGAGCAAGGGCGAACATGCTCAGGGAAATGCTGACCAGCAGCACAAAGAAAAACCCATTCGATCACAAAGAGATCAAAGAAGTGATGGATTTGTGCCTGTCGTGCAAAGGCTGCAAATCAGAGTGCCCCAGCAATGTGGACATGGGTAAACTGAAAGCAGAGTTCACACAGCATTATCACGAAGCGAATGGCATCCCCTTCCGCAGCAGAATGGTGGCCGGTTTTGCCAAAGCCAGCAAGCTGGCATCCATAGCCCCTGGCTTGTACAATTTCAGCATCAGCAATCCGGTAACAGCACCTATTATTAAAGCATTCCTTGGCTTTGCTCAGGACAGGCCCATCCCGAGGTTAAGCACAACAACTTTTCGTGCCTGGTTTGAGAAGAAGTTTAAACCGACTGTAGATCCATCTGAAGCCAAAGGCAGCGTGCTCATGTTTTGCGACGAGTTTACCGACTATAACGACGCTGAAATTGGGGCGACGGCTGTCAAGCTGCTGGACAAGCTAGGCTATGTCGTGGAAATGCCTGCTCACGAAGAGTCAGGTCGGGCGCATCTGTCAAAAGGGCTGATCAAAGAAGCCAAAAAGTTGGCAGAAAAGAACATCAAGTTGCTGGCAGGTAAGGTATCAAATGAAAAGCCACTGCTGGGGATTGAACCAAGTACGATTTTCTCTTTCAGAGATGAATACATTGACCTGACAAGGGGAGAACTGAAGGAGCAGGCCAAAGCCATAGCGGAAAACACTTTCCTGATTGACCAATTTTTGGCTTCCGAAATGGAAAAGGGCAATATCAAGGCAGAGCAGTTTACAGAAGAAAAGAAAAGAATCAGGCTACATGGTCACTGTCACCAAAAGGCCTTGAGCTCGGTAGTGCCTTCCAAGAAAATGCTTAGCCTCCCTAAAAATTATGAGGTGATGATGATACCAAGTGGTTGCTGTGGGATGGCAGGCTCTTTTGGCTATGAGAAAGAACACTATGAGGTTTCCATGCAAATTGGGGAGCTGGTGCTCTTCCCAACAGTAAGGAAAGAAGCTGACGACACCATCATTGCCGCACCAGGCACAAGCTGCCGTCATCAGATCAAAGATGGAACCGACAGAGTGGCGAAGCATCCTGTGGAGGTGCTTTGGGAGGCGTTGGTTTAGAGACTTAAAACAAGAAAACCCGGTCTAGGCCGGGTTTTCTTCGTGGTATAGCACAGGAAGGTCTTTTTCAATTTTTTCAAATTCCGTCCTCGCTTTGGCAAGATCATATTGTTGCTGAAGTCGAAGGAAAAACTCGGGGCTTGTCCCGAATACCTTTGCTAGTTTAAGAGACATCAGCGGACTGATGCCTGCTTTTTCATTCAAGATCAAGGAAAGTTGCTTCCTTGATATCATCACCTTCTCTGCCATGGACGTTACATCTATATTTAGAGGCTCCATGTAATCTTCACGAAGGATTTCTCCTGGGTGGGAGGGGTCGTACATCATATATTCTTTCATTATCATTGTTCGCTCTTTATTCATTTTTATACAGAACCACTATAGTATAACCTTCTACTTCAGCAACAAATAATCCAACTAGTGATAATCCAGATAGTCAAGGTCAATAACATCGCCCTTTTCGAAGCGAAAAACCAACCTCCAGTTACCACTTACACTTAAAGCATAATATCCTTTCAATGGATGAAAACCACTACCAGGAAAGGATAGGTCATTTAAATCAGATGCCACATTCAGCCTTGAAACTAATCTTCGGAGCTTCTTGACATGCATTTGATTCACGCCAGATACATCTCCTTTTATTAGGAAACGTTCTAGCGCTTTGCTTTTGATTGAAATAATCACTGATACAATAACGCATGTATCCCTATAACCACAGAAGAGCCCCGTAACTAACTGAAATACATGGCATTGTAGATAATAGTGCTATTTTACGTGAAATTTACCACCTAATAGTACTTTTTAATGAATAATGCTATGAAATATTTTGTAAAATATGCGAAGAGGTTTGAGCCAATAACTGGCTTACTTTCAGTAACGACTTGGTTTTTAGATCGTATTCTAAACTTATTTAATATGGAAAACATAACTATCGGAGTAGGCACAATTCAATCTATCTGTTTCCTTCTCATTGGATTATCTGTTTTGGTATATCTATTTCGATTAAGGAATAAAGTAGACCAGTTAGATGTTGCAACTAAAGTACAGCAACTTATAATTGATTATAGGTCAAGGAAACTTGTTGAAATAGAGGAAAAAGAGACTGAAAAGGAACGTGTCATCATTACTAATGAAGAGCGTTCTTTTTTCAAGAGTAGAATAGAACTTATGTATCCTGATTTCACAGCAAATGAAATAAAAAAATTGCTAGATGTACATTTAAGTAATGGCCATGGGTAACAACATTTCAACCATATCCAAAACCTACTCCACCCGCACCCAGTGCATTGCATACCTGGAAAAGTTACGTTGGAACGGAAAGGTAATTTCTCCCTTCACTGGCACTGACAACGTGACCAAACGGAAAGGAACCATCTATTACCATTGTAATGACACCAATAAGGACTTTAGCGTACTACATGGTACCATATTCGAAGGCTCAAAATACCCCCTTCCTAAATGGTTTTTGATGATTGGGTTAATTCTAAACGCCAAAAAGGGTATTGCTGCCAAAGAACTACAAAGAAACGTTGGAAGCACCTACAAAACAGCGTGGTACGTGGCAATGAGAATACGTTGTGCAATGATCGACGATTGTATTGAACTCAATAATATCGTTGAAATGGATGAAGCCTACGTAGGAGGTAAAAAGCGAAAAGCGCCATCTAATCACCCATCCATTTCCAGTGTTAATACAAAGCGTGGCCGTGGTACTTCTAAGACGCCAATTGTCGGCATAGTCGAGCGAAATGGAAACGTAGTGTTGAAGGTCATTGAAAAGCTCACAACCAACAACCTAATGAGCTTTCTAAAAGCCAATGTTAATACCAACACCTCTATTGTAATGACTGACAAACTTCCTGCTTACAAGAAGTTTGAAGAGGTTGTTCAGCACCTAACTATCGACCACGGAAAAGGCTACGCCAAAGGTATTGTTCACGTCAACACAATAGAAGGATTTTGGTCGATAGTAAAGAACTCAATCAAGGGAAATTATGTGGCCATCAGTAGAAAGTATTTGCCTTTCTATTTGGTTCAAGCACAATACATTTACAACCGTCGAGATGCAAAGCATGACCTATTTAAAGAGTTCATGTTGCGTGCCGTGTCAGAGCAAAAGTGTCTGACCTACTATCAGCCCAAAAAGGCAGTCACCAAGATAGTTTACCGTGCTAAAAAGAAAGTAAAATGTTAGCTCAATTTGTACAAAACAAAGACACCAAAACACCTATCTGTGGTTAAAGGGATAGGTGCGTACAATAATGAATTATTTGTTGCCCACATTTCAAAGAACTTTCGATGGCCTTTTGCCAATGAGACAAATATAACTAATTTTTGACACCTGATACGTAACAGGTTCAAATTATTTCTTATGTCAAACCTTTTTTTGGCAAGGGAACCCCTTTTCAGTACAAAGATCCCTCCACTCCCTCACCACAGCAACCACTCCCCGTCTTCCAGCTCAAAATAGATCATGAATATTAGCACGAAAAGCAAAACGCAAGTGCCAAAAATGGCCGTAAATAGGGCTTTACCTTTCCCAGACTCTCCTGTCTCTTTGATCTGTTTCAAGCCGATATAGCCATAAATGGTGGCTGGAATCAACAAGAACAGAAAAAACAGGAACTCTGGCGCAATAACAATTGCGGCCAAAATGCTAAGCATAGAGATGATGAACATAGTAAATGCCGCCCCCGCTGCCTTGTTTTTTTTCGGAGGCTCTTCAGCAACATTGTCGGTCTGGCTTGGCGTTACATCCCCGGTGGCCTTTTTCGCAGAGGCCATTTCATTCCAACCCGAGCTTCCCCGAACAATCATTTTGATGTCTTTCCTAAGTTTCTTTTTTGAGTGATTGGAGGTTGCATCCCTCTGCGCTGCAGTGCTAAACAACTCACCTTCCAAAGAAATTTCCCGGCCTTCCAGGGCATGCTCCACTATAGGCGACTTGTTTGCCAGCCGATCCAGGGTTTTTGCTGTTGGGCCGGAAGAATAGGTGGTTTCATGAAACCGATAGTATTTGGGCGTGGAACAACCAGACAATGTTACTAACCCCGCCAGTAGAATAAAGAGAGTTGCCGAGGCAGCTTTGCTTAGAGAATTGAGAACTGAGTGTTTTTTCTTCTCGTTGCGATACAAACCGACTGTTAGGAGGCTATGCTCCATCGAACGAATGATTTCCATAACATTAATAAGGTTAAAAAATTGGATGACGAAATAATTGCTACAATCAACTGCGCCGCCACTCCGCCAAAAAATATTATTAGCTGTTCACAACTAATATCAAAAGAAACAGCTACTTTTTCTACTATTTAACCCTAACAAATTATGTGCCGACTCCTCGCCTACCTGGGAAGACCTATCCTGATGGATAAATTCCTGTATGAGCCTAAAAACTCCATGATCAAACAGAGCTTTAGCGCCAAAGAAATTGAGGAGCCGCTCAATGGCGACGGTTTCGGCGTAGGCTGGTACCACAAGGAGATTTCGCCCGACCCCGCCACTTTTGTGTCGATTTACCCGGCATGGAACAACCGCAACCTCCGCTACCTGGCGCCAAAAGTAAAGTCAGAATGCCTGGTGGCCCATGTTCGTGCTGCCAGTGAAGGAGACGTTTCGGAAGCCAACTGCCACCCTTTTCATTACCACAACTACCTGATGCTGCACAATGGTGGCGTTGAGGAATTCATCAAAATAAAACGACGGCTAACCAGCTCGCTGCATGAAGATCGCTACCGCTGGATCAAAGGTCAGACGGATTCTGAACATCTATTCGCTGTTTTCCTTGATAAGCTGGCGACAAGAGGTGCCAACTTCGACGCCGAGGATGTGGCCGACTCCTTCGAGGAAATGATTATCGACATGAAGGCTGCCATGCACGAAGCTGAGATCACAGACCCTGCCTACCTCAACATGGTGTTTGTGGACGGTGAGCGAATGGTGGGCCTGCGGTACATTTCTAATCCGAGCGACAAGCCATTGACTTTATATTACTCAGAGGGAAGCCGCTATGTGTGCGAGGACGGCATGTGCCATATGTTGCCTGCCACGCCGGAAGAAAAGTCGGTGATGATTGTATCGGAAAAACTGACGGAGTTTGCTGAGGACTGGAAACCCATTCCCGATAATCATATGATTTTGGTAAAAAAGGACTTGAGTGTGAGCTTGAGAAAGGTAACGGCCTGAACTACTTTTTCAAAGCCCTTACCATTTCCTTTTTGCCTGGCGGGCCGGGGAGTTCCTCCACTGTAAAACCCGCTTGCTTCAGGTTTCGCTTAAACTGCCCTTGTGCACAATATGTTACCAGAAAACCCCCGGCAGCAAGCGAGTCATACATCTTTTGTATCACTTCCATCGTCCACATGTCGGGCTGCTTGTTGGGAGCAAATGCATCGAAGTAGATGATATTGAAAGGAGTGGTTGGGGAATAGTCGTGTACCGGAGTTTCAAGCTTCTTTAGGAAAAAGTGCTGGGTAATTTCCACGGGCTTACCCCAGTCGGAGCTGTGAAGCAGTTGAAAGTACTTTGGCAGCTCGCCTTCTCCAATCAGATCGGCATAGTTCAGGTTTTCATAAATCTCGGTTGGCAGGGGAAAAGTCTCCAGCGTCTCGAAGGCTACCGGTCGGGCATGCTTTTCAGCAAAGATCAGACTGAGATAGGCATTAAGCCCTGTGCCAAAGCCAATTTCCAGAATGCTCGGTGTACCTTCGTGATGGTTACACCAATGCCTGAGCCCCATTTCGATAAAAACGTGAGCGGATTCCTGGACTGCACCATGGAACGAGTGGTAGGTCTCATTGAGTGCTTCATTCTTCAAGGAATGTGAGCCGTCTTCTGTCAGGATCAGGTGAACATTTGAGTCCATCAACCTCCGCCCTTTGTTTTTTCTACTCTATAAATGAGCGCTACAGCGTGGGCAGCAATACCTTGTTCGGTTCCAACGAAGCCCAGCTTTTCGGTGGTAGTGGCTTTTATGGAAATATCTTCCTCAGCTACATCCATTACCTCGGAAAGAACTGCCACCATTTTGGGAATAAACGGGTTCACTTTTGGCCTTTGAGCGCAGAGGGTCACGTCAATGTTTCCCACTTCATAGTGTTTATTTCTAATGAGGGTCATCACCTCGTCGAGGAGTTTTTTACTGTCAATTCCCTTGTATTTTGGATCTGTGTCGGGGAAGTGATAACCAATATCCCGCATATTGGCAGCGCCTAGAATAGCGTCGCAAATTACGTGAATGATCACGTCGGCGTCTGAGTGCCCAACAGCACCTTTTTCATGGTCGATTTTTATGCCCCCAAGCCATAGGTCGTAGCCTTCCTTTAGCTGGTGCACATCGTATCCGTAACCGATCCTGATAGTTGGCTTTTTCATTTTATTGCTTCGTAGTAGAGCGTGGAGCTATTGGCTTTGGCGAGAATGTTGTTGGCTTCGTCAAGAATATTGTCTGTAGTTACCGATTCGATTTTATCGGTTTCCTTGTTCACCCAGTTTGGGTCTCCCAGAAACGACATGAAAGCCACATTCATTGCCTGGTTCAGCAACTCCACTTCAGAGAAAACAAGAGATGAAAGTGCTTTGTTTTTCACTTTGATCAACTCATCATCGTTAATCTTTTTCGATTTTATTTCGCTTAACACCTCATCAATTGCCTTTTCAGCTTCGTCAAAGGTATGGCCTTCATTCAGCTTGCCATCAATCATCAGCAGGCCGGGGTCAATGGAGCCCAGCACATACGACTGGATGCTGTTGAATATTTTTTTCTCCTTCACCAGCACATTGTACAACCTGCTCGATTTCCCTCTGCCCAGAATATCTCCCAGAAAATCGATCGATTGATAGTTGTCGGCTGCCCGTCCACTCATATGGAACGTTTTGTACAGAGCACTTAAAGGCACTTTTGATTGCACATTCATTATTCGTACATCATGTTGCTTTGGTTCCGCTCGCAAGCGCCGTGCTGGAACATCCCCTGCCGGAATAGGACCAAACCACTTCTCTGCCAATTTTTGTACTTGTTCAGTAGTGACCTTGCCGGCCACCACCAGGACAGCATTATTAGGACGGTAATATTTGAAGAAAAAGTCTTGCACATCCATCATGGTCGCATTCTCTATGTGGGAAATTTCCTTTCCGATGGTCGCCCATTTATAGGAGTGCTCTTTATAGGCCAGAGGTCTCAACTTCAGCCAAATATCGCCGTAAGGCTGGTTCAGGTAGCGCTGTTTAAATTCCTCAATCACCACTTTTTGCTGCACTTCCAGCACTTTCGGGTCAAACGATAAACTCAGCATACGATCCGACTCCAGCCAAAAAGCCGTCTCGATATTGGCAGCCGGTAATGTGATATAATAGTTGGTAATGTCGGGGCTGGTAAAGGCGTTGTTTTCCCCGCCCACCAGCTGAAGCGGCTCATCGTAGCTTGGAATATGCTTTGAGCCGCCAAACATCAGGTGCTCAAAAAGATGTGCAAAGCCGGTCTTATGCTCTTCCTCATCTCTCGAGCCTACCTTGTATAAGATATTGACCACTGCCAGTTCGGTGCTGGGGTCAGGTATAACGTGCACCTCCAGCCCATTGGCTAGTTTAAAACTTTCAAATTGAATCATTTGCTACAAAATTGTCGCTAAAATAAGCATTCACTGATACTATTGTCCGAAACTACATCGAATAAGTAAAAGGTTCGGTTTTGCGAAGAATTTTCCATCTCCGCTTTCCTCCGCAAAGCTCAAACATTTACATTTGGCTAACAATTAAACAACAGATTATGGCAATTGCGGCCGGAACCCACACCCAAATGAAATTTGACAGGAAGTCGCTGACTGACAAACAGCTTCTTTCCATATACGAAAAGCTTTTAGAACCCAGGCTGATCGAAGAGAAAATGCTGATCCTTCTTCGTCAGAACAAAATCAGCAAATGGTTTTCAGGCATTGGCCAGGAGGCAATATCCGTTGGGGCCACACTCGCTCTCAAGGAAAGCGAATACATCCTGCCAATGCACCGCAATCTTGGCGTGTTTACCTCCCGTGGTATCCCCTACGAAAGACTTTTTTCGCAGTTTCAGGGCACGGCCAATGGGTTTACCAAAGGCCGGGATCGGTCATTTCACTTTGGCACCCAAGAGTTTAAGATTGTAGGCATGATCAGCCATTTGGGGCCGCAGTTGGCCCTGGCAGATGGCATTGCCCTGGCCGGTAAGCTGAAAAAGGAGAATACCGCAACCGCTGTTTTCACCGGCGATGGTGGTAGCAGCGAGGGCGACTTCCACGAGGCCATTAATGTGGCGGCTGTCTGGAATTTGCCGGTGCTTTTTATTGTAGAAAATAATGGCTACGGCCTGAGTACACCCAGCAACGAACAATTCAAGTTCAAATCTTTTGTGGACAAAGGGCCAGGCTATGGTATCGAGACGATCAGTATCGACGGCAATAATATCCTGGAAGTGTATCTTAACATCTCCAGGCTGGCGGAAGATATCAGAAAAAATCCAAGACCAATTCTGATTGAGGCCAACACATTTAGGATGCGGGGGCACGAGGAGGCGTCCGGTACCAAGTACGTGCCTAAGGAGCTAATGGACTATTGGGCGACCAAAGACCCAATCAACAATTTTGAACAATACCTGCTCGAAACTGGTGTGCTGACCGCCGAGATTGCAGAAAAGACCAGAAAGAAAATAAAAGCCCAGGTGGACAAGGCTGTGAAAATAGCTTTTAGCGAGCCCGAGGTGGTTCCGTCGACGGAGCAGGAGCTGGCTGACCTTTACAGCCCTTTCGAGCAGCAAGTAGTTGCTCCAAAGAGTAAAAACACCTCCCCGAAGCGCTTTCTTGATGCCATTACTGACGGGCTTCGCCAAAGCATGGAAAGGTACCCCGAGCTTGTGCTCATGGGTCAGGACATTGCAGAGTACGGCGGAGTTTTCAAAGCGACGGATGGCTTTGTTGAGAAATTTGGAAAAGACAGGGTGCGCAACACGCCATTGTGTGAGTCTGCTATCATCGGTACCGGCCTTGGGCTTTCCATCAAAGGCATGAAGTCGATGGTGGAAATGCAGTTTGCTGATTTCGTAACTGAAGGCTTCAACCAAATCGTGAACAACCTGGCCAAAAGCCACTGGCGGTGGGGACAGAAGGCAGATGTGGTAGTGAGGATGCCAACGGGAGCTGGCGTGGCCGCCGGGCCATTTCATTCTCAATCCAACGAAGCCTGGTTTTTCCACACGCCTGGTCTAAAAATAGTGTATCCTTCCACGGTGTATGACGCCAAGGGTCTGCTGAATGCCGCTTTGGAAGACCCCAACCCCTACATGTACTTTGAGCACAAAGTGCTCTACCGCTCCCTTACTGAAGAGATTCCTGATGATTACTACACTGTCGAAATAGGTAAAGCCCGACTAGCTGCCGAAGGCACAGATATTTCCATTATTACCTACGGTATGGGGGTACACTGGGCTCAGCATGTTTGTAATGAACTGGGTGTGTCTGCTGATATTGTCGATTTAAGGACATTATTACCCTGGGACAAGGAAGTGGTAAGGGAGACAGTGAAGAAAACGGGCAAAGTGTTGGTGCTGCATGAGGATTGCCTCACGGGTGGCATCGGTGCCGAAATCGCTGCCTGGATAAGTGAGCATTGCTTCACCAGTCTTGATGCACCAGTTATGCGTGAAGCAAGTCTTGACACGCCAGTGCCTTTTGCGCCGGCATTGGAGCAAAATTTTTTACCAAAAGGCCGCCTGAAGGAAAGAATCGAAGAACTTTTGCGTTTTTAGTAAAGGCTGTCAATTCTTCATTTGGGCATTAATTTTATATATTGCCGCTTTAGGTTTACATAATTGAGTTTAACGGGTGTTTATTTCTTCTTCTTTTAAATCTTTTACCTCATCAGCCATGAGGCTTACCTGGATTAGCTTGCTGGCCGTTCTGTTATGGATGGCTTCTGCTGATGCGGCAAGGGCTCAGTTGCTGGAGGGGAGGAATAAGCTAAAGACCGTTGACGAAAAGCCTGAAAATCCGGGTTTTTTTCTCAATAGAAAAAAAGGGAGATCCGAAAAAAACAATGCGGGACGTGTTTCAAGGAAAGACAGGAAAGTAGACACTAGAACCGTTAAGCGGCCAAAGAAGAATATCAGGCAGGGGGCCAACTATCAGTCAACTGGCGGCGGTGTTTCTATCGATAATTCGCCCCGATCCTCCGCTCGTTTTTCAGAGCCTGAAAAGGTCTCCCGAAGAAAATCAAAAGTTAAGTACAGGTCCAATAGCGAAAAGGCAAGCAAGCAACGCAGGCGGGTGCCAATGATACGGCTCTCTCCAAAAATTGGCATCTATAACCCCAACTCTCCTAACCCAAGGTATTCAAAAAACCCAGGGTTTGACCGAACCAAACGGTACGCCGCCTCACCCAGGTATTCTGTGCCGCAACCAAGAGTAAGTCCTCAGTCAGTTAACCCCCGGTACAGCCAAAGCCAGGGGTTTGTGGTTAAAAAGGGGGGGTATGTTATTGGCTTTAAGAATACCCCTGGGATATTGCCAATTGCGAAAGCAGGCCCAAGGTACAGTAAGCCCCAAAAGAGGGTATCTCCCGAAAGCGTGTCTCCCAGGTACAGCAAGGCCCCCAAGCAGGTTTCACCCGGAAGCGTCTCACCACGCTACAGCGAAAGCCAGGGTTTTGTCACCAACAAGAGTAAGTGGATTTTTGGTTTTAGAAAGACCCCAGGAATATTGCCAATAGCCAAAGCTGGCCCGAGGTATAGCAAACCCCAGAAGCGAGTGTCACCCGAGAGTGTTTCACCTCGCTACAGTGTGGCACCCAAGCAGGTATCTCCCAAAAGTGTGTCGCCAAGATACAGTGTACCTCCCAAGCTGGTTTCTCCCGGAAGTGTGTCCCCCAGGTATAGCAAGGCTCCCAAGCAGGTTTCGCCGGAAAGCATTTCTCCGAGGTATAGCAAAGGCCAGGGTTTTGTAGTGAAAAAGGGAGGTTGGGTGATTGGGTTCAATAATACATCAGGGTTTCTCCCAATAGGAAAGGCTACGCCGAGGTACAGCAAGGAAGCGGGGTTCTATCGGCCCGGGAACGGAGTTAACAGGTCAATCTCCGACGAAGCAAGACAGTTTTCCCTGCCTGATAAAGAAAAGAGAAGAGACAATAATTATAATCCGCTGGTGTCGACCCATATCCCCACTATCGTAACCACACCAAGAGACAGGAGCTTCAGGAAAAGATACAATGAGATGATCACCGACTGGCAGGGTGACGGAAAAAGGGTGTCTAAGTTTGCTGAAAAGCTGCAAAACAAAGGATACGCCTTAATGTACAATGAATACAGAGGCTTCTTGAAGGTGAGAACGGAGGGAAGAGAAAAGCATCACGCAGAGAAAGAGGCAGGACGCCTCGCTGAGTATACCGGTGGTTTTAAAATAAAACGAGGAGCGGGCGATAGCCACCCCAGTATCGCCTATGTCACAGGCAAGAAGATTAACTCCAGAAAGCTCAGAAAAGAATGGCGGGAGCTTAATATCATATTGGTGAGAGTGAGCGGGAACAAAGAGGTAGCAAAGGGTGTTAAAAATGGGCCTGATAAGCCTAAGTACGACAAAAAAGAAAGAGACATCTGGAATTATTAGTATGATCAAATGGAATAAGCTCACCTCGCCTGAGCAAATTGAAAGCGTTATCGAAGAATCAAATTCTCATCCAGTGCTCATTTTTAAGCACAGCACCAGCTGTTCTATAAGTGCAGCGTCACTGGACAGGATCGAACGCAAATGGGACGAAAGTGAGATGAAGGACTGGAAACCCTACTACCTGGACCTGCTAGCCAATAGACAAGCGTCGCACGCTGTGGCAAATGAGTTGGGTATTGAGCACCAGTCTCCACAGGCTATAGTGCTCTTTCAGGGCAAGCCCGTTTACGACGCTTCGCATTTCAGTATTTCCTATGATGCGATCAAGTCGGCAACCAAAGATGTTGTGCTGTAAAGGTGCCAGAGGAATTTTGTTTTCCTTATCGACAGCCTGGCAGCCGCTGTTTAGAGTATTTGCCTACTAAGCGATAGGGGTAACAGGTGTTGATTTGTTATTGAAGTCCGAATCAATTTGTTGTCATGCCTTTGCCCGGAGGCAGTCAACCATTTTGATTCAAACTTAGTCTTGCTGATTAACGATTAAGCTAAAAATAGCTAATTTGGTGTAAAATATCTGGTTCCCTTATGAAACGTCTAAATACAGGACTTTCTATCTTTTGTTTTATTCTCCTGGCATCGTCAGTGGCTAAGTCACAGGACAACGGGAACTATGAATATTCAAGAGAATATATCTGGGGCATCAATAAAAACACAAACAGCGGACTCATCGGTGGCATAGTTCTGAAGTACTCTCAGGCCATGGATGAAAAGACCTTCCGAACTTTTGGAATGGAGCTGATCAATGTGAAGCACCCAAAAGAGTACAGGTATATTTCCCAATACGGCAATCCGTTTGTCTGGGCGAAGAAAAACTACCTTTATGCTGTTCGCTTGCAGTATGGTAAGGACTATTTGATGTTCCGAAAAGCACCGCAACAGGGTGTTCAGATCAATGCCAGCTGGGCGGTCGGCCCTACTTTGGGAATAGTTGCTCCTTATTATGTGAAATACGCCACCGGGCCCAGTACTTTTACAGTAGAGCAGTTTGATCCGGCAAGGCATAGTTTTGGCGGTATTTTGGGAACCGGAAGGCTTTTTCAGGGCCTTGGTCAGTCGAAAATACAGCCAGGTTTAAATGCCAAAGCAGCTATCAACTTCGAATTTGGCACGTTCAAGAGTAACGTCACGGGCTTTGAAATAGGGGTGCTTGCCGAAGCTTATACGAAAGAGATTATTATCATCCCAGCCGCCACAAACACGGCATTTTTCACATCGGCCTTTTTCACACTCTATTACGGCGCCCGCCGGTAACCTTTCCATTTTCCATTTGTTTGTGAACCATGGAGGGTATTATTTTGTAGTAATTCAATTGGAAGAAGAAAGCTAACAATGATAGAGTTACCAGTAATTTCTCAGGATGCCACACAGCGGGTGAAAAAGCCCAACTGGCTAAGAGTAAAGCTGCCAGTGGGAAAGGAATACGCCAAGGTTCGCCAACTTGTCGACACCCACAAACTGCATACGATTTGTGAGAGTGGCAACTGCCCAAATATGGGGGAATGCTGGGGAGCCGGCACCGCCACCTTCATGATCCTGGGCAATGTTTGCACACGCAGTTGCACATTTTGTGCGGTAGCTACTGGCCGACCACCTGAATATGATGAAGACGAGCCCAGGAGAGTGGCCGAAGCCATCAAATTGATGGAAGTGAAGCACGCAGTGATTACTTCTGTTAATCGTGATGAACTTAAGGACAAGGGTGCTGAGGTATGGTATCAAACTGTAGTGCAAACCAAGCTTGCCAGTCCAGAAACAACTATAGAAACGCTTATTCCGGACGTAAAGGCTAATTGGGATGCCCTTTACAGAATGGTCGAGGGCGGTCAGGAAGTAGTTTCCCACAACATGGAAACTGTGGAAAGCCTTTACCGCAGGGTACGCCCACAAGCCAAGTACGAGAGAAGCCTGGAGCAGACCAGAAGAACCAAGGAGCTGGGAAAACGGACAAAGTCGGGTATTATGCTTGGCTTGGGCGAAACACAGGATCAGGTGTTCAAAGCCATCGACGACCTGGTGGCCAACGGGCTCGACATTCTGACGTTGGGTCAGTACCTCCAGCCGACCAAAATGCATATTGAAGTGGCTGAGTTTATCCACCCGGAAACCTTTGACATGTACAGAGAAGAGGGTTTGAAGAGGGGCTTGAAGTACGTGGAATCCGGCCCACTGGTTAGGTCAAGCTACCACGCTGAAAGGCATGTGAACGTGCCTATTTGACAGGAGCAAACTTTAGAAAAAATGAAGGCATGGATTCTACAATCCATGCCTTCATTTTTTTAACTGATCCGTGAACTTATACAACAGGTAAAGATAGAGAAGCGTAGGTATTGGCAGTACAAGAGCCAGCACATAGATAATTGCCTTCTTCCCTTCATATTTTCTCTTGTTGACCCAAATGACAATTCCAGCACCTGCTATCAGGTTAACGATGAGCAGTAGCTGGTATTCATTCATTTTTTCGGGAAGTCCACCTGAATGATCTCTTTTACATTCCTCTTGATATTCATTGAGATACGCTCCACTGGCAAATCGTTAATGTCCTTTCCAAACGGATCCTCAATTTCCTCGGCGATGAGCTCAATACTTACTAAAATATAGAATATAAGTGCTACCAATATCACAGTCCAATAGCCAAATTCAACTACGAAAGCCAATGGGAGTGTCATTGTGTAGATAAAGAGAAACTTCTTGATGTACATGCTGTAAGAGTACGGAATTGGCGTCGTTTTGATTCTCTCACAGGCTCCCATGATGTCGGCAAAATTCTTAATTTCTTTGTCAAAAATAATGAGCTGTTCACCAGTGATTTCGCCCTTTTTGAAGATGGCATTTATTCTTTGGAAAAGCATAGAGTTGATCTTGTTCGGCTTGTGGTCACAGGCCTTTACTTTTTGTTCCTCCTCTTCATTTTCAAACTCCAGTTCTTCCATTTTCGTCCCATGCCTGAGGTGCTCTTTCATGGCATAGACAAAATTGGGAATCATGTGCTCAAAATAGGAGCGGTCATCTCTCGATTTCTCCGGCAGATAGGCGTTGACCTTCATAGAAAGGCTCCGGGTATCATTCACGAGCTGCCCCCACAATTTTCGGCCTTCCCACCAGCGGTCGTAGGCCGTGTTGGTTCTCAGTACCAGGAAAAGACCCAGCACTACTCCCAATAGTGAGTGAAATACAATAGCTCCCTCGAAAAAAATGTGAATTTCGAATATATCAACAAGTACATAGGTCAATACCGTGGAATAAACGATCATGAATGCCAGCAGCGGGAAAAGCGATTTGATCACATAACGGCTGTAGACATCAAAAATTAGGGAAACCCAGGACTTAGGGTTGTACTCAATCATAGGATCAGAATTTAGGGTAGGTTTTGCTAAAAAGAGCTCAAAAGATAGGTAAGGAATAATAAACTCCCTAGCTCAAATGACATCATTTTGAAGCCCTTATAAAAAAAGCTTTCTAACTTACTGAGAATTCAGTTGCTATGAAAATTCTTTCTCCTCAACAAATTCGTAAAGCTGACGCCTACACGATAGAAAATGAGCCCATAGCCTCTATTGATCTAATGGAACGGGCTAGTAATGCCTTTGTCGATGAATTTAAAAAGCATCCTTTTAATGACCAGATCGTCTGGCTTTTCTGCGGAACAGGTAACAACGGAGGGGATGGTCTTGCCGTAGCTCGCCTGCTGAAAGGCCTAAAATACGAGGTAAAGGTGTGGGTGGCTGGATCGGCAGAAAAAGGAAGCGAAGACTTCAGGGTCAACCTTAACCGCCTTTCGGGTGCTGTCAGCGTGGCTAAAGCGTCGGAGATATACGCTGCGGACATCCCGGACAAGCTGGTTATAGTTGATGCTTTGTTTGGCTCAGGTCTGAACAGGCCGGTTGATGGGGACTATGCGAAACTAATAGATTTTTTGAATGGCATTAAAGCCAGCAAAATGGCCATTGATATCCCCTCCGGGCTTTTTTGCGACCAGCCCCAGAATGGTGCAATAGCGTTCCATTCCGATATTACAATTACATTTCAGGCACCTAAACTAGCCTTTCTTTTGCCTGAAAACTACCCGTATGTGGGTGAATGGAAGTCGGTTGACATTGGGCTTTCGTCTCAGTTTATGAAGGAAGTGGAATGTTCCTACTATTATCAGAGGGTGGGGGATGAGGATCTGAAGCTGCCTGGCCGACCCAGGTTTGCTCACAAAGGCGATGCAGGACGTACGCTGCTGATTGCTGGGAGTAAAGGTAAAGTAGGCGCTGCTATTCTTTCTTCAAAAGCTTGCATGCGGGCTGGTGCGGGGCTGCTAACGGTGCATACGTCAGGCTGTGCCGTAACGCCCATTCACACCGCTGTGCCCGAAGCCATGGTCAGCGAGGATGCCAATAATGAACATATTACCCGAATCCCAGGCGATTTGTCAAACTTTGATTGCGTCGCTATCGGGCCAGGCATTGGCACGGATAATGCCACGGTTAGGGCTTTTGAAAGGGTTCTGAAGACTGTTTCAAGGCCAATGGTCATAGACGCTGACGCACTCAATATCTTAAGCAGAAATCCAGGGCTCCTGGAGCGGGTGCCAGCCAACAGCATGCTGACACCCCACCCCGGGGAGTTCAGGCGACTGGTAGGCGACTGGCACAATGACTACGAAAGGTTGAACAAGCAAATAGAGTTGTCAAAAAAACACCGGTTGATTGTGGTGCTAAAAGGAGCGTACAGCAGCATCAGCACGCCATCCGGAGAGGTCTATTTTAACAGCACCGGAAATCCCGGGATGGCCACTGCAGGAAGCGGCGATGTACTCACCGGCATTGCAGCCGGACTGCTATCCCAGTCATTTTCTCCGACGAAAAGTGCACGTTTAGCAGTCTTACTCCACGGAATTTCAGGCGATTTGAGTGCTCAATCCAGGGGAGAATATGGTTTAATCGCCTCTGACATTGTTGATTTTCTTCCAGCGGCGTTTAGAAAATTGTAAATTTAGAGCTGAATTTTGCGCCTGACCTAATTTTCCCTTCCATTTGACCTCCTTTTTTAAGAAAACCGCATATAACGAAAAAGGCATTCAAAAATTTCAATTAGGCATTAGAACATTACTATTTTTTTTTCGTACTTTGTTACATAGCCATGTTGGCTTTACCTATGTAGATTATGCGCTTCATTAAATTTGTCATCGGATTGCTTCTTGTTGCCCTTCTAGGGGTGAACGGGTTTGCACAATCTGCCGAAGACAAGGAGCAAGTGACTGCTGAAAGCGCCTTCAGACAAACTCCCACACTGGAGTTGAAAAATCAGATCGAAGTATATCCTAACCCCGCCGTTGAGTTTATTATGGTGGAGATAAAAGATTCTAACTTGAAGAAAGTGGAATTTGAGATGCACAGCATCATTGGGAATACGATTAGAATAGAGCCTGAAGAAGTGGCGAAGGATACTTACAAGATTCCTGTGAAAACTTTCAATTCAGGGTATTACTTCCTGATCATCAAGGATGACTATACCAGATACAAAAAAGCAATCAAGTTTCTTAAGAACTAACGATATAACCTTACTGTGAAATAAAAGAGGCAGCTCCTATTCGTCGGGCTGCCTCTTTTGTTTGTACGGAATTAAAACTCTGCGTTCCCGGGCGTTCTTGGGAAGGGTATCACGTCTCTGATGTTGCTCATGCCTGTAACAAACAGCATCAGCCTTTCGAAGCCAAGCCCAAAGCCACTATGGGGCACGGTTCCAAACCTTCTGGTGTCCAGAAACCACCACATGCTTTCTGCATCCATATCAAGCTCTTTCATTCTGTTGGTGAGCTTGTCGTAATTCTCCTCTCTTTGAGAGCCTCCCACAATTTCGCCGATGCCTGGAAACAGGATGTCCATGGCTGCGACAGTTTTGCCATCGTCGTTTTGCTTCATGTAGAACGACTTGATCTCTTTTGGGTAGTTGATCAAAATTACTGGCTTTTTGAAGTGTTTTTCAACCAGATAGCGCTCATGCTCCGACTGCAAATCAGCGCCCCAGGCGTCAATCAGGTATTGGAACTTCTTTTTCTTGTTGTAGTTGCTATTTCTAAGGATATCGATGGCTTCTGTATAAGTGAGGCGCACAAACTCATTGTCAGCCACAAAGCGCAACCTTTCTAAAAGGCTGAGCTCGCTTCTTTCTTCCTGCTTTTTAGTGCTCTCTTCATCTTTGGCTCTCTGCTCAAGAAAAGCGAGGTCTTCCTGGCAGTTTTCCAGCGCATAAGTAACGAGATATTTGAGCATCTCCTCGGCCAGATCCATGTTGTCTTCCAGGTCATAAAATGCCATTTCAGGCTCGATCATCCAAAATTCAGCCAGGTGACGGGTGGTGTTGGAGTTTTCAGCCCTGAACGTGGGGCCAAACGTATAAATCTCCGAAAGAGCCAATGCGGTCAGCTCACCTTCCAGCTGCCCCGATACGGTGAGGTTTGCCTCTCTTTCAAAAAAGTCTTCCTTAAAGTCTACTTTTCCGTCTTCCGTTTTTGGCAGCTTGTCGAGGTCAAGCGTAGTCACCCGAAACATTTCCCCTGCCCCTTCGGCATCTGAAGCGGTGATAATGGGTGTGTGGATATTGAAAAAGCCCTTTTCGTGAAAGAACTTATGCACAGCGAAAATCATGGAGTGCCTCACCCGCAGGATGGCGCTGAAAGTATTGGTGCGGGGTCTTAGGTGAGCAATCTCACGAAGAAACTCCAATGAGTGCTTTTTTGGTTGCAATGGAAACTTCTCAGGATCAGCTACACCAAGCACATCAATTGTATCTGCTTGCAATTCAAACTTCTGCCCGGATCCCTGCGAGGCTACCAGTAAGCCCACAACAGACAATGAAGCCCCGGTAGTGATTTTCTTTAGCGTTGCCTCGTCAAACTTAGTTGGGTCGCCAACAATTTGAAGGTTATTGATAGTTGAGCCGTCGTTAAGGTTGATAAAGACAACATTCTTGTTTTCACGCTTTGTCCTTACCCAGCCCTTCACTGTCACTGTAACATTTGCTTCTGCTAGCTGAAGAATGTCTTTGATTTTAGTCCTTTTTTTCTGGCTCACCTTATTTCTCGTTAATTAAAAAAGTACTCGGTTCTCTTTTTTCGCAAGGTAGCAGTATTTTTACCAAACCTATTTGTTCATCTCGATTGAGAACTCTAAAATTGCCGCAAAAAAACTATATTGAGTACTTTTATCAAAGGTCAAAGGCATTAAAAATCAACCGGATGCGGCCTTTCCACTATTTCGACATTGCCGACTCAACCTATGGATTTGAATTGCGTAATGAAGTTGGCGGGAAGAATGGCCAAATACCTTATATTTCTTATTTTACAGCACTAAAAGGCTAAACTAATCGAAGTATGCAAAAGCTGGGCTTAACCCAATCTCTGAGTCAGAAGCTGTCGCCGCAGCAGATTCAGTTCATTAAGCTCCTGCAAGTACCGACGGCGGAACTGGAGACCAGGATCGAAGAGGAATTGGAGATCAATCCTGCGTTGGAGGAAGGTAAGGAGGAGGAGCCTAAAGAGGCAGATGATTTTGATGATATAGACAATTCGGCAAGCGACGAACTGAACATTGACGAATACTTGCCCGACGACGACTACGCCGGTTATAAAATGCAGGGTGACGGCCCCGGTGGCGATGAAGAAGAACGTGAAGTGCCATTTAGTGAAAGCTCCACACTGTCAGAGCAACTGATTTCTCAACTCGGGTTTCTCAAGCTGGACGAGCGTCAGTACGCCATTGGCCGGCAGCTGATAGGCAGTATTGAGGCCGACGGATACATCAGGCGAGACCTGGATGCCATAGTTAACGACATGGCCTTTTCTCAGAACATAGAGTGTGAGGCCGATGAAGTGGAAGAAATCCTTCATTTGATCCAGGAATTTGACCCGGCTGGCATAGGAGCCCGTTCTTTGCAGGAGTGTTTGCAGTTGCAGATCGACCGGAAAATAGAAACTGGCGGTGAAGTAGCGCAACTGGCACATCATGTAGTGACAGACTGCTTTGATGAGTTTACCAAAAAGCACTACGACAAGATTTCAAAGAAGCTTGAACTTGAGGATGATGAGTTGCTGAAGGAGGCGATTAAGCTCATTACCCACCTCAATCCAAAGCCCGGCGGCGTAGGGTCTGGCCTTGTTAAAACCCAGTACCTCATTCCCGACTTTATGCTTTTCAATAATCATGGCAACCTGGAGCTGTCATTGAATTCCAGAAATGCGCCGGAGCTGAAGGTGAGCCGGGACTATTCAGAAATGCTTCAGGCCTACGATAAGAGCAACAAGAAGGACAAGAAACTCAAGGAGACTGTCACTTTTGTGAAACAAAAGCTTGACTCAGCAAAGTGGTTTATCGACGCCATTAAGCAGCGCCAGCAAACGCTGCTCAATACAATGAACTCGATTATTAAGTACCAGTACGACTTTTTCCTTGAAGGAGACGAGAGCAAGCTGAGGCCAATGATTTTGAAAGATATAGCGGAAGAGATAGGCATGGATATTTCCACGGTGTCGAGGGTGGCTAACTCCAAAACTATCCAAACAGAATTCGGTATTTATCCATTGAAGTATTTCTTTTCTGAAGGGATTTCTACTGACTCTGGCGACGATGTGAGTAGCCGAGAGGTCAAGCATTTCTTAAAGGAAATGATTGACGCCGAAGAAAAGCGCAAACCACTGTCGGACGATAAACTTGAAAAATTGCTTAAAAAGAAGGGGTATCAAATCGCCAGGCGAACTGTAGCCAAATACCGGGAACAACTAAATATTCCTGTGGCCAGATTAAGGAAGGAGCTCTAGTGCTAAGGTTTTTTATGCAGGCATTATCGGTGGTGTTTCACCCGCTTCTTCTGCCGACGATCATGTTTTTTGTTATTTTTCGGTACGTGCCACAGGCTTTCAGGCCACTGGCCGACGAAAATGTGCCCTACATTCTACTGGCACTATCCACTACCACTCTGATCATACCAGTGCTAAGTCTTTTGGCCCTTCGCCTCACCTCTACCATTAGGAGCCTTCAAATGCACGATAAAAATGACAGGCTTGTCCCTTTTGTTTTTATCGCCACTTTTTATGGGGTAACCACCTATATGTTTTATAGTAAGCTTACCCTAAATCCGGTGTTGGTGCTATTGATGCTCACCACCACTTTGCTGATTGTGCTGCTTACGGGAATCACTTTCTTCTGGAAAATAAGTATTCACAGTGCCGGCATCGGGGGTGTGGTGGGCTTTATTTTGGCCCTGGTCCATATTTTTCCGGGAAGCGAGTTACTTATCCCTTTTGTGGCAGCAATTGTTGTGCTGGGATGGGTAATGACAGCCCGTTTGGTGCTGCAAGCCCATAGTTTTTCCCAAGTGGTAGCTGGCGCTGTTCTCGGAGGAGGGTTTTGTTACCTGATGATGATGGTATTTTCCTAGGCTTAGAATCCGTTAAACGAGATGCCGATTGTATTGGCAGTGACGTTGATTCCGTTCGGGCCTTTACCACTTTGAAAAACGTCGCTCAATCCCATTTTGTAGTAGACAGAGAACCCGCCAATACCCAACCTGGCGTGCACGCTGTACCTTATTTTGTTAAGGTTCCAGTCTTCTCTCTGCTTGGTCATTTTCTTGTCTCCATCATCCTCATACTTGAACTTAGTGTGCGCCTCAAATAGATAGCCTATGGAGCCACCGACACCAACAAAAACACTACGCTCTTTGTTTTCCAAGTTGGGGACAAACCGCAGCTCCAATGGAACGTCTATGTAGTTAGTGATTAACTTACTCCTCAATACTTTTACATCTGCTATTGAGTCAAGTACCAGATTTGTGACCGAATTTTGTGTTTCGTAGCTCAGTCCCACGGCTTTCTTAAAGCTATATCTGTCAAAGCCAAATCCGATGCCTGGCACGAAGGAAAGCTTCAAGCTGGGGATATCGAAGTGATAGGTATAATATAAATCCAATGGGCGGGATTCAAACACTTTCGTTTTCATTCCTTCCGGAGCATTCACAAAATAATTTGAGCCCAAATTGATCAGCAGCTTGCCTGGTAGATCAGGCCTTGGGCCATGTATTTGTTGCGTTTCTTTATTGTCGTTAGGCTCCGTGCCGGCATTGCCAGACGCAGTAAAAGTGAATGTTAATACCGATAGAGCTAATAAAATGAATCGCTGCATGAATAGAAACGTTGCTTTTTTGAATAATAGAGCGCAAAGATAACTTAAAATTACTAACTAAGAATGTCAAAGTCTTTTTTAATGAATCAAGATATATTAACTTTGCACCCCGTAATTAATGATGAGGTGTAAATTCAGCGCCTGATCAGTAATTCAACCAGAAAGCCTTGCCTCTCGTTTAACATGACAAGAAAGCTGGTGGGATGGTTGGGGAATGGCTGAAAATAAATAACTGGACCTGTAGCTTAACTGGATAGAGCATTTGACTACGGATCAGAAGGTTGGGGGTTCGACTCCCTCCAGGTTCACGAATCGGTTTCAGGAAAGCTTCTCAGCAATGGGAGGCTTTCCTTTTTTTGTGCTGTTCTGGTCAAAGACTTGCTTCGCTATACCCAAACTTCACTGCCTCCATCCCCTTGAACCCACAATTTTCTACCACGAAAAGCGATCCGGCCAGTGGCTGCTCTTCGAGCTGTTCATCAGTGAGCCCCACTCTGGCCGATGTGATGTAGAGGTCCTGCAGGGTTTCTCCACCAAATGTGCACGATGTGATTCGGGCAGCAGGCATGCCGATGCTCAGTAGCTTTTGCCCTGTTAGTGGGTTCCAGCGGGCAACTTGCCAGCCATCCCAGTGGCCGATCCATAGCATGCCTTCGCTGTCGATGGTCATGCCGTCGGGCGAGCCTTCTTCCTCTGGAATGGAAATAGCTACTCGCTGATTGGATATACCACCGGTTGCCTGGCTGTAATCATAAGCGACCACCTTTCGGGTGGGTGAATCGATATAGTACATTGTTTTGTGGTCGGAAGCCCATGCCAGGCCGTTGGAGATGCTGACACCGGGTATTTTTAAACTGCAGGTGCCATCAGTGTCGAGCATGTAAAGATTACCCGCTCCTTCCACTTCCGATAGTGCCATGCTGCCCGCCCAAAAACGGCCCGCCGGGTCACACTTGCCTTCATTGAAGCGGTTGCCTGGCAGGTGACTTTCCGGATCAACCAGCGGCTTTACAGCTCCACTGTCCTGTTCAACTATGGCCAGTCCGCTTTTCATGGCGGCAATGAAGTCACCGTTTTTGCACAAGGCCACTGCTCCAACCATATCGTTCAGGGGTATCTGCCGGTGGCTGTTTTTAGACGGGCTATGCTCATGAATAATGCCATTCAGAATATCCAGCCAGTAGATCACTTGTCGTTGGCTGTCCCACACGGGGCCTTCGCCCAGCAGGCAGCGGTTGGAAGTGACTACTTTGTAGGGTTGTGCCAGGGGTTTGGTCATGGTATCAGGGTTTCGAACAATTTTAGCCAGACTCTGCCAGAATAGGATCGTTTTGGTCGGCCTTCTGTTCCTAAATATGTAAGAGTTAATTGGATTGTGCAACAGCACACTTTTGAAATCGCCGCCGCCCATTTCGATATCATCACATGCAACAAGAAGATCAAGTTGGCAGGCGCTTTCATCCTGATAAATAGGATTCTTTTTCCTATTTTTCGCAAAATATCCGTTCCCTTCTACTCGTTGAAGTGTCAATGGCAATAAAATATCAAATAGCCTCCATTTTCATATTCCTGCTTCTGGCCAGTGGGCCTCTTTGGGCACAGGAGGAAGAATTTTCGTTCGAGCCCAAATATGATTCCCCCCTTACCATCGACCTGGATGCCCTGGACGAGGAGAATGAGAAAATTGACGTCAAGAAGAAAAAGCCGAAGCGGAATGTGTACTATGGAGTGAAGACTAAAAAGGGGTTCACCAGAACGGGCTTTGGAGAGAACACGGTGCTGGAATTGTTTAGCTACCTGAAAGTGTATCAGGAGCCAGATGAATATGTGAGAGACATTTACTGGTACAATTTCAAAAGAAAGAAAATTGTAGCCAGCAGAAATATTGATAAAGAGTATGCGGGAATTTTGCACGGCCCGTACCGCAAAGTCTTGGGTGATCAAGTGCTCGAAGAAGGGTTTTTCTATAAGGGCACAAAGCATGGCCGCTGGGTAGAACTCAATAAGTCTGACATTCTCCTGAACAAGGAAAAGTACTATAAGGGATGGCCAAGGGAGTCAAAAATTGCCTATTGGGACGTTGAACGAACCAAAATGAAGGAAGTGATTCCAATTGAGTATGGGGAGAAAGAGGGCTACTACTATGCGTTTCATGCCAATGGACAAATAGCCGTAATGGGTGAATATAAGTTTGACCACAAAGTTGGCGTTTGGCGGGAGTATTACCCTATCAGGAACAGGAGAAAACGTGAGGTTGAGTATTCGAAAGATCCTTTTGACGAAAGTTTCAACCCAGTTATTCTGAGAGAATGGAATGACAAAGGTGAGTTGATATATGACAGGGAGCGATTAATGGTGCAGCTAAAGTAACCCCTCTAGTGAAAGGCATCCTCAAAGTGGATTATCTCACTGTTTCGTTGTAAGTCGACGGAAATAATATCAAACCTGATGTCGCCTTCCCAATTAATTTCTTCAATATAGGTCTGGGCTGTTTCTATTAGCTTATCAGCTTTTTTCTGAGTCACAGCTTCCTCCGGGTAGCCAAATTTGGCATTGGATCGTGTTTTCACTTCCACAAATATCAGAGTGGTGGCAAGTTTTGAGATTATATCAATTTCACCCCGGCCAGCCCGGTAGTTTTTTGCTATTATTTCATAGCCTGCTTTTTTCAAATGGTCTGCGGCAATAATTTCTCCTTTTTTCCCTACGCTTTGGTTATGTGACTTGGCAGGCATTTATATATTTGCGGATTAGATTCGATAAACGTGATACAACTAAAATTATATCCTTTAAAGTTTAAAACCATCTTCAAAGACAAAATTTGGGGAGGGCAGAAGATAAAAACTGTCCTGGGCAAAGACTTTGGAAGCCTCCCGAATTGTGGAGAAACATGGGAAATCTCCGGCGTTGAGGGCAATATCTCTGAAGTTGCAGAGGGCCATTTGGAAGGCATGAACCTCAGGGAGCTTATTCAAAAGTTTGAAGCGGCGCTGGTTGGTGAAAAAATCTATGAGAAGTTTGGCGACGAATTTCCCTTGCTGGTGAAGTTTATCGATGCCAATGATGATCTCAGCATACAGGTGCATCCAAATGATGAACTGGCCAAGGCTCGCCGCAGTGGCCATGGCAAGACGGAGATGTGGTATATTTTCCAGGCCGACCACGGGGCGCAACTCATCACCGGGTTCAATCGCAAAATGTCTAAGGAGAAGTTCCTGGACTACTTCGAAAGAGGGCGTATAATGGACGTGTTGAACCACGAAAAGGTATTCAACGATGACGTATTTTATTTGCCAGCGGGCCGGGTGCACACCATTGGCAAGGGGCTTTTGCTGGCAGAGATTCAGCAAACATCTGACACCACCTACCGCATTTACGATTTCGACCGGGTAGATGACAAAGGTAACAAGAGAGAGCTACATGTGGAGGAGTCGCTGGATGCGATTGATTACACTTACCATGAGCATTACAAAACAATGTATCAGAACAAGCTGAACGAGCCGGTGAAGCTCGTGAAGAGCCCATATTTTACCACAAATAAGCTTGAGTGCACCAAGGACATTGAGCGTGACTATCACTACCTCGACTCGTTTATTATTTACGTATGCATGAGCGGTGAGCTGAACATAGCTTATGACGGTGGAAGCATAGAAGTGAAAATGGGAGACTGTGTGCTGCTACCTGCTGAATTGAAGAAAGTAACGCTTGAAACTACTTCGGGATTCAAAATGTTGGAATCCTATATCAGCTAACCATGCAGGCTACTGCCGCTATCAAAAACAAAACTGCGCAAGTCATCTCCCTTGGTTTAATTGACTATCAGGAGGCGTGGAACTATCAGGAGAAGTTATTTGCCGAGACGGTGGCGCTGAAGATTAAAAACAGGGATGAGCCCGTTGACCTTCAGAAACACACTCCCAATTATTTGCTGTTTTGCCAGCATCCGCACGTATTTACACTCGGAAAGAGTGGGAAACAGGAAAACCTGCTGGTAGATGATGATGAGCTCAAGGAGATAGGCGCTACATACTACAAGATCAACAGAGGTGGCGACATCACTTACCACGGTCCGGGCCAGCTGGTGGTGTATCCAATAATCGACCTCGATAATTTCTTTACTGACATCCACAAATACCTTCGACTACTGGAGGAAGCTGTGATAATGACCTTATCTGAGTACGGGGTGCAGGCTGGAAGAATTGACGGGCTTACGGGCGTATGGCTTGACTTTGAGGAACAGAAAGACCCACGAAAAATATGCGCACTTGGAGTGAAGTCGAGCAGGTGGGTCACTATGCATGGGCTGGCATTCAATGTCAACACTAACCTGGAGTATTTCAAGCACATTGTGCCATGCGGAATAGACGACAAGGCAGTGACTTCCCTGCAGCAGGAACTTGAACTTGAAGTGAGCATGGAAGAGGTACAGCAAAGGCTTTTGAAGAACATCGCCTCTTTATTTGAAATGAACCTCGTGACCGCATGAAGAAAGACATTCCCTTTTTGCCTGTAAAAGATGTTACACTTGCGGTGGTTAAAAGGCCAACAGCTGACGAAGAAGCGGAGTGGGTAGTGTACCTCATCAATAGAAATGATCAGCCATTGGAAAATGTAATGGTTACCTCCAAGGGGTATGGCGAACTAGATGGCGAGCAGCAAAAAACTTCTACACTGCGACACATGTTCCCATTAATTGATGTTGGCGGAGCGACGCAGGTAGAGTCCATCCATCCCCAGGTTTTTGGCCTTAACAATGAATACTGGGTCAGCTATTTTATAGGCAGGCAGCTGTACGATAAGAAATATATTTTTGTCCCTGATACCATTTTAGAAGATAATTTGAGCTACATCGAAGAGATAGGGCTTGAAGGTGTCTTGCATCCGTGATTATTTTTCTATTTTAATAGAAAAAATATTGTGGCATGGCAGAAGGCACTCCGAAGAAAATCCTTTTTATAGACATTGAAACCGTAGCGGGAACAGGAAAATTTGCTGAACTCGACCCAATTTGGCAAAAACTCTGGAGCAAAAAGGCTGTTAGTCTTTCAGGGGGAAATGAAGAAATTGATGCCGCTGAAATGTATGAAAACCGGGCGGCAATTTACTCCGAATTCGGAAAGGTAATCGTTATTGGGCTTGGGTACTTTGCTTTCAATGAAGATAAAAGTGTTGAGTTGAGGGTGACATCCCTGAGTAGCAACGATGAGCATCAGTTGCTTACAAGCTTCCAAAAACTAATGGAGCAAAAGTTCAATCAGGGCTACTTCCTTTGTGCTCACAACGGAAAGGAATTTGATTACCCTTATCTATGCAGAAGAATGACTATTCACGGCATATCGTTGCCCGATATTCTACGGCTCGAAGGCAAAAAACCCTGGGAAGTACCTCATCTCGACACGATGGAAATGTGGAAGTACGGAGACAGAAAGAGCTTTACCTCTTTGCAACTTCTCACAACAGTTTTGGGAATTCCGTCTCCAAAAGATGATATTGATGGAAGCATGGTAAATGAAGTTTACTATGGCACCGGAGACATTGACAGAATTGCCCGCTACTGCAAAAACGATGTGGTAGCAACTGCTCAGGTCTTCCTTAGGCTGCATCAACAACCGACTATTCCAAAGGATAAAATATTGTTTGTAGATTTTAACGAATGACTTCCGACCCACCTGTGCTGCTCAATATTTCGGAACTCACCGTCCGATTCGGGCAGCAAAATTTACTTAACAATGTTTCGCTGTCGATAGCGCCCGGTGAGTCGCTGGGTATACTCGGCGAAAGTGGTGCTGGAAAATCCTTGCTGGCACATAGCATGCTGCATTTGCTGGATGAAAGGCTTGACCTCTCTGGAAGTATTAGTTGGGAAGGTCAACCACTTGAAGATCAAATCGGCGTACTGAGAGGGCGCTCCATTGCTTACATTCCCCAGTCGCCGCTGGAGGCAAGCTTTCCGGTAACCACTCTCCTTAGGCAATGGCAGGATCAGTGCCAGGCTTTAGGAATCAAGTTTCAACCTGAGGAGGCCTATGACCTGGTGCGAAGGGCTGGCATTGATGATCCCGCAAGGGTGCTGGGCAGTCTTCCGCATCAACTTTCCGGGGGGCAGCTACAGCGCATGCTGATAGCGATGGCTATGATTGCCCGGCCAAGCCTCATCATCGCTGATGAGCCGACAACAGCACTTGATACCGTGAATCAGGCAGCCATTTTGCGACTTCTCAAAGATTTTTCCAAAAAGGAGAAGGTGGCGCTTGTATTTATTACCCACGACCTGTCAATTGTGGGACCTATGTGCGACAAGCTGATGGTGCTTAACAGTGGAAGAGTAGTTGAATATGGGGTGACCAAAGAAGTAATGGCCCGGCCCGGGGAAACATACACCAGCAGTTTAATTGACGCACATAAGCGGCTGGTGTCTCGAAAGGAAGAACCCGAACGGCTTTCCCACAGGAACGCTCCGGTTTTGGCTGTACAGAATCTGGACTTTGTCTACCAGCCAACTGGATTTTTCTGGCGCAGAAATAAAGCCGTCAAAGCTGTTCAATCGGTGTCACTGGAGCTTTACCAGGGAGCGATAAGTGGGGTAGCGGGTATTTCCGGGTCGGGGAAAACCACTCTAATGCGGACGCTGGCTGGCTTGTACCCGGAACATTTCGATAAGTTGTATTATCAGGGCAGGTCTGTCAACACCCTGACTGCCGATGAGCTGGTGGCCTTCCGAAGAGCTGTTCAGGTGGTTTATCAGAACCCTTCCAGCGCTTTCGATCCTCGTCAAAACATGGAGCAAATACTCAATGAAGCCATCGCCGAAAACCAAAATGAAACTAAAACTACCATAAAAGACTTATTAGACTGGGTGAGGCTGCCGCAGGGACTTTTGAAAAGCCATACCAGTCAGCTTTCTGGTGGCGAAAAACAACGCCTGGCAATTGCCAGGTCGCTGACGCTACAGCCCAGGATTTTGCTTTGCGACGAGCCTACCTCCTCGTTGGATCAATCCATACAGGCTGAAATTCTCGATCTTTTCCTTTACTTGAAAAAAGAGCGTAACTTGGGCGTTCTGCTGGTATCGCACAATATTGCAGCTCTCCGCCACACGTGCGATTACCTGACAGTGATGGCAGACGGTGAAGTAAAAGAAACGGGAGAGATTGAAAAAGTGTTGGCCAACCCAACATCAGACTACACCCAACAGTTAATTGATGCAGAACCTGCATTGACCCATAATTTTTTGTAAGAAAACTCCTACATGAGTAAAAAGAATAATAAGAAGAGAAAAAACAGCGGAGAATCACCAGGAAGAAAGACAATATCTGCAGGACAGATCAAAGAATCAGTTCTACATCTGTTCAGACAACAATCGGGCAAGCCCTGGTCTATCAGGCAAATGATACAAACGCTCGGTGTTCGTGATAAGAAATCTAAAAACCTTGTTTCTGAAGTTGCCTTTCGTCTGGAAGACGAAGGGATTATAAGCCGAAACAGAGATGGCCGGTTCGTTAGCCAGCAAATGCCATCGGCTTTGGTAGGCGTTGTCGACCATGTTAACTCACGCTTTGCCTACATTATTTGCGCCGAACTGGATGAAGATGTATACGTGAAAACGGACGATCTTGAGTTTGCTGTGGATGGTGATACGGTGAAATTCGAGCTTTCGGGCAAGTTCCACGGCAAGAAGCACCGAGAAGGCAGGGTAACGGAAATTGTCCAGCGTAAAAAGGATGAGTTTGTTGGAAAGCTTCAGCTATCCAAGAGATTTGCCTTTGTCATTCCGGATAACAGAAAGATCCATAACGATATTTTTGTCTACCCCGAGCATATCAATAATGCAACAACCAATGATAAGGTCATTGTAAAAATTGACCGATGGCACGACAGAACCAATAAGAGCCCGGTAGGCAAAGTGGTGCGGGTATTGGGCAAGGCCGGTGAAAATGAAGCCGAGATTCACTCAATCATGGCTGAGTTTGACCTCCCGTTTACATTCCCCGAGGAGGTAATTTCGGAGTCTGATAAAATTTCGGAGTCTATTCCTGAGAAGGAAATAGCAGCCAGAAGGGACTTCAGAGGCGTTACCACATTCACCATCGACCCGGAGGATGCCAAGGATTTTGATGATGCGCTCTCTATCAAGTTTCTTGAAAATGGAAACTACGAAATTGGCGTGCACATTGCCGATGTAACCCATTATGTGAAGGAAGAAACCATTCTTGAAAAAGAGGCCTACTCCAGAGCCACGTCTGTTTATCTGGTGGATCGTACCGTGCCAATGCTTCCTGAGAAGCTTTCCAACGCACTTTGCTCATTAAGGCCGAACGAAGACAAGTTGACATTCTCAGCAGTTTTTGAGATGGAGAGCAGCGGAAAAATTGTCAACGAGTGGTTTGGAAGAACAGTGATCCATTCCGACCGGCGCTTTAGTTACGAAGAAGCCCAGGCGGTCATCGAAGCTGGCGTTGGCGACTATTGCAACGAGCTGAAAGTTTTCAACGACCTGGCCAAGCTGCTTAAAAACAAGCGGTATAAAAATGGAGCCATCAACTTTGAAACCATTGAAGTGAAGTTCAAGCTTGACGAGCAGGGCAAACCCCTGGGTATTGTGCCCAAAATAAGAAAGGACGCACACAAGCTCATTGAGGAGTTCATGCTGCTGGCCAATAAGCGGGTAGCCGAATTCGTATTTGGGCAAAAAACTGAAAGTGGAAGAAAGACATTTGTGTATCGTACCCACGATTCACCTAACGAGGAGAAACTCCACAACTTCACCCTGTTCGCCAAGAAGTTTGGGCATAAGATCGACCTGACGGATGAGAACCTTTCGTCAACACTTAATAAGTTGATTGACGAGATTGAAGGAAAGCCGGAGCAAAATGTGCTGACATCGCTGGCCATCAGAAGCATGGCCAAAGCAAAGTACACCACAGCGGCCAACGGGCACTTTGGTCTGGCATTTCCACACTATTCACATTTCACCTCGCCCATCAGGCGTTACCCCGACATGATGGTGCACCGGCTGCTGGCCCACTACCTGAAAGGGGGTAAGTCGGTAGAGCAAGACAAATATGAGCCTATGTGCGTGCACAGCTCCGACATGGAGAAAAGGGCAGCTGACGCCGAAAGAGCGTCTATTAAATACAAGCAGGTAGAGTTCATGTCAATGGCGGCCGACAAAATATTTGACGGTATTGTGGCTGGCGTTACCGAGTGGGGTATTTATGTGGAAATCATCGAAACCAAATGCGAGGGCATGGTGAGGCTGGCCGACCTGAACGACGATTATTACGAATTTGATGAACAAAATTACCGTATTATTGGTCGTAACAATAAGCGGATGATTACGCTGGGCGACGAGGTAAAAGTGAAAGTCACCAATACAGACATCGATCGCCGGACAATCGATTTGGAATTTGCTAACGAAAAATGACAGAACTGCTGCGTCAGTACACAGAACTCCTTAACAAGGAACTGACCAAATTTGAATTTGGTAAACACCCCAGAGAACTATACGAACCAATCAGGTACATCATGGATTTGGGCGGTAAGAGAATGCGGCCTATCCTGGCCCTTCTTGCTTACAAGCTTTTCAGAGACGATGTAGCATCAATCCTTCGTCCAGCTTTGGCTGTGGAGGTGTTCCATAACTTTACGCTCATGCACGACGACATTATGGATAATGCGCCGTTGCGTAGAGGTCAGGCCACTGTTCATGAAAAATGGGACAACAATGTAGCCATCCTTTCTGGCGACACTATGCTGGTGAAGGCTTATGACCTGCTACTGGAGGTGCCGGGTGAAAAACTGCCAGGCATCATTCGCTCTTTTAATCAGTGTGCGGTTGAGGTGTGTGAGGGCCAGCAAATCGACATGAATTTTGAAAAGCTGGACGCCGTGACCGAAGCTGACTACATCGAAATGATTCGGCTCAAAACAGCCGTGCTGCTGGGCTTTAGCCTGGAGTTAGGTGCGGTACTAGGCAACGCCAGTGTCCATGACGCTCAACTTTTGAAAAGCTTTGGTGAGAACATCGGCATCGGATTTCAATTGAAAGACGACCTGTTGGATGTATATGGTGATCAGGCGAAGTTCGGAAAACAGGTGGGCGGAGATATTATTGCCAACAAAAAAACGTTTTTGCTGATACAAGCCCTTCGGGTATCTACGGGAGATGACAAACGGCAGCTCGAAAATTGGCTGATGATGAAGGACTTTGATACGGACGAAAAGGTAGAAGCGGTCAAGGGAATATATGATCGAAATGGGATCAGGGAGCTGACTGATCAAAAAATGAATGATTACTTTCGTCTTGCATTGAAGCAGCTTTCCGACCTTTCTTTGCCGGACAGTAGAAAACAGACGATGAAGGATTTTGCTGACTACCTCATTGCCCGAGAGAACTAAAAATTGACGCTCCAAAATAGCTATTCACCTGAATTATGAGTCCCACACTGATTATCCTGATTGTCACAGTCGTTATTTCAATCATGGGGTTGAACAACCCAAATTTGCTTTACAAACTCACCATGAGTCCCTATGCCATTAGGGAGAAGAAAGAGTACTGGCGATTTCTGACGTCTGGCTTCGTGCACAACAGCTGGATGCACCTGGGCTTCAACATGTTCACCTTCTTTTTCTTTGGGCAGGCAGCAGAGCAGATTATTGGCTACTACTCGGGAGGAAGTAGCATTCAATTCATTGTGTTTTATCTGGTAGCAATCGGTTTGTCGGATGTGCCGAGCTACTTCAAAAATAGAAATAGCATTCACTATCAATCGCTTGGAGCCTCAGGAGGTGTGACTGCGGTAGTTTTTTGCAGCATTCTATTAAACCCTTTGAACAAGATTTACCTTTTTGGCTTGATTGGGCTGCCCGGCTTTATTTTAGGAGTTCTTTATTTGATCTACACGATCAATCAGTCACGGCAAATGAGCGATAATATCAATCACATGGCTCACCTGACGGGGGCTATTGTTGGTATCGTTTACAGCATTTTCATTCACCCGGGTGTGGTGGGTGACTTCTTTGAGAAAGTAGCGAGCTACAAATTATTCGGGTGAGCTAGTTCGTTCCGTTGGGGTCGGGGTCAAGCAGAGAATCAGCATTTTTGTTCTTGGTGCTTGCCGCAAATAAGAATGCCAGGCCAACTACAGCAACCGCTGGCACTACCAGAAATAGTACGTTCTGGCCTACTCCGCTGTCCTTCTTTTTTCCAAAAACACCTTTTTGGTTAGTTTTTTCTTGAAGGTTTTGGTGCCTTCCCATTCTTTTCTTCTTCTCCTTGTGTCTTTTCTTCTTTCTGTTTCCTGGACCAAAAAGTCCCAAAGCTTCCTCTTCGAGCATTTCAGCCATCTCGGTTTCCATTGCGAGTCCATTTTCTGACAACGGGGTTGTTTCAAAAGTCCTGGAGACTTGTGCGTGCATTTGGCTTGCAACACTGGCGGAAAGATGCAGTGGCATACAGAAAAGCAGAAGATAGGCGCACCCTACAAAAGAAAATTTGCGCATCGAGCTAAATGGTTTGGTGCAAATTAACGATAAAAACGGAACTGTTGTATAAGTTAGTCAATTTTAGCTTCTAAAAAATGTACAGTTTAATATTGGGAAAATTATGAATTATAAATAGACGGTTACTGCTTGGCTGATGTTATGCCTGGAGCACATCTCTAAAATAACGAAAGCCCTGTCGATCACTCAACAGGGCTTCCATATAAAATAGATTAGTTAATTACTTCGCAGCTGGCTCAACAGAAACAAAAGATCTGTCTTTGTAGCCTTTTTTGAAGTTAACAGTGCCTTCCACTAGTGCGAACAGGGTGTGGTCTTTGCCCAAACCTACGTTTTCACCTGGGTGATGAGTAGTGCCTCTCTGGCGAACAAGGATATTTCCTGCTTTTGCCAACTGGCCACCAAATATTTTCACGCCTAGTCTTTTGCTATGCGATTCACGGCCGTTTCTGGAACTACCTGCGCCTTTCTTGTGTGCCATGGTCTTTTACTATTTAATGTTTTCAATTAAAACCTTTGTAAACTGCTGACGGTGACCGTTCTTCTTTTTGTAGCTCTTACGACGCTTCTTTTTGAAGACAATCACTTTGTCACCTTTAACGTGCCCAAGGATTTTACCTGACACTTTCACTCCTTTTACGGTAGGAGTACCAACCGCTACTTTGCCGTCATTGTCGACAAGTAGCACATTTTCAAATTCGACGGAAGCGCCTTCTTCGCCAGCCATTTTAGGGGCATAAACGAATTGGTCTTTTGTTACTTTGAACTGCTTTCCGGCGATGTCTACGATAGCGTACATATCCGTTGTTCTTAAAACTTTTGTTGTAAAAAGGACTGCAAAGGTATAACTATAATATATATTTTACAAGGGTCTTGTCAAGAGATACAACCCATAGTTGACACTAAAATAATTTAACTTTTTTTCGACTGCGAATACAGCGAAAATGAAATGAAGTAGAAGTTCCGATATAAAGTCATAAGCTTTTAGTTTTCAGTATGTTATGAATGTTTTTGCACTATTTTAATAACGTAACTTTGTGCATGAAACCACTTTTGATTTTTTCAACCGTTTTCACATATTTGTACTGCTTGTTTTTTGAGGGGGTTTCACTCTCATCAGGCCAATCCAGTCGGGCCTTTCGTTTTTAAATACATTATAGCACTATTCCAAGATATCACCTGCTCAGTATGGAATGGTGGCTCTAAGTCATTGTATTTAACGAGACCGACCTACAAAAGGAAGAAAGTAAGACCAGGAGAAATAAGATTTTGAATTAGTAACAAGTAGTTAATATGTCGACAAAAGCAATTGAGGAGCCAATACTGAAGGAAGACAATAGCAGGTTCGTTCTATTCCCCATCAAGCACCACGATATCTGGGAGTTTTATAAAAAAGCTGAAGCGAGTTTTTGGACGGCTGAAGAAATTGACCTTAGCCATGACCTGAAGGACTGGGCCAATATGAACGAGGGCGAGCAGCATTTTATTAAACATGTGCTTGCCTTCTTTGCTGCCAGCGATGGTATTGTGAATGAGAACCTTGCTGAGAATTTTGTTTCGGAAGTGCAGTACACCGAGGCGAAGTTTTTCTATGGCTTTCAAATTGCGATTGAAAACATTCACTCCGAGACATATTCATTGTTGATTGACACCTACGTGAGAGATGCGAAAGAGAAGGATCTTCTTTTCAATGCTATCGACACGATGGATTGTGTGAAAAAGAAGGCAGACTGGGCGCTTCGCTGGATAGACGAAGGATCGTTTCAGGAGCGACTCGTGGCCTTTGCTGCCGTTGAGGGTATTTTCTTTTCAGGCAGTTTCTGCTCAATCTTCTGGTTGAAGAAGCGTGGTTTGATGCCGGGGCTTAGCTTTTCAAATGAGCTGATCTCCAGAGACGAAGGACTGCACTGCGACTTTGCTTGCTTGCTTTACAACAACCACGTAGAAAACAAGCTGCCAGTTGAAACACTCCAGAAAATCATATCCGATGCTGTGGAAATTGAGAAAGAGTTTGTTACAGACGCCCTTCCGGTGAAACTCATTGGTATGAACGCTGACCTCATGTGCCAGTATATTGAGTTTGTAGCTGACAGATTGCTGGATGAGCTTCATTGCCCTAAGTTGTATAACTCAACCAATCCGTTCGACTTCATGGAAATGATATCGCTCCAGGGAAAAACCAACTTTTTTGAGAAAAGAGTGGCTGAATACCAGAAAGCGGGCGTTATGAATAACAATGACAAGGACTCACACAAGTTCTCACTAGACGAAGAATTTTAATCACCACCACCAATACCTGATAAACCATAGATATGTTAGTAATTAAAAGAGATGGTCACAGAGAGTCAGTGAAATTTGACAAAATCACTGCCAGAATCGAGAAACTCTGCTACGCACTCAATGCAGATTATATTAGCCCTGTTGAAGTTGCCATGAAGGTAATTAACGGTCTGTATGATGGGGTGTCGACCCAGCAGCTAGACAACCTTGCTGCTGAAACAGCAGCAAGCATGGCAACCAAGCACCCGGACTACGCCATTCTGGCTGCCCGTATTGCTGTGAGCAACCTGCACAAGGTTACCAGCAAGTCGTTCTCCAACACAATGAAGAGACTCTACACCTACGTGGATCCTAAAACTGGCGAAAATGCTCCTTTGATCTCAAAGGAAGCGTGGAAGGTGATAAAAGAGAATGCCGCTCATCTCGATTCTTCTATTATATATGACCGTGACTTCGGTTATGATTACTTCGGCTTCAAAACACTGGAGCGCTCCTACCTGATCAGGCTTGACGGACAAGTGGTGGAGCGTCCGCAGCATATGCTGATGAGAGTAGCTGTAGGTATTCATATGGACGATATCGATTCTGTGATTGAAACCTATAATCTGCTGTCAGAAAAATGGTTTACTCATGCGACGCCTACATTGTTCAATGCAGGAACGCCCAAGCCACAGCTTTCATCTTGTTTCCTTCTTCAAATGAAGGACGACAGCATCGACGGCATTTATGATACTTTAAAACAGTGCGCCAAGATTTCTCAGTCTGCTGGTGGTATCGGACTGAGCATTCACAATGTTAGAGCAACGGGATCTTATATCAGGGGAACTAACGGTGTTTCTAACGGCATCATACCAATGCTTCGCAATTTTGACATGACAGCTCGTTATGTTGACCAGGGTGGTGGAAAGCGCAAGGGAAGTTTTGCTATTTACATAGAGCCATGGCATGCTGATATTTTCGATTTTCTTCAGCTGAAGAAAAACCACGGTAAAGAAGAGCTTCGTGCCCGTGACCTTTTCTATGCACTTTGGATTCCAGACCTTTTCATGAAAAGGGTAGAGTCGAACAGTGAATGGTCTTTGTTGGACCCTAACGAGTGCCCGGGCCTTTCTGATTGTTGGGGAGAGGAGTTTGAGCGCCTCTACGAAAAATATGAGAAAGAGGGCAAGGCTCGTCGCTCAGTAAAAGCACAAGAGCTTTGGTTCGAAATACTGGAAGCACAAATTGAAACAGGTGTTCCTTATATGCTTTTCAAAGATGCGGCCAATAGAAAGTCGAATCAGAAAAACCTTGGTACTATCAAGTCTTCTAACCTATGTACAGAGATCATCGAGTACACTGCGCCAGATGAGGTGGCAGTTTGCAACCTTGCTTCTTTGTCGTTGCCTAAGTATGTGAATGAGGATGGCACGTTTGACCATCAGAAACTATATGAGATCACAAAAGTAGCCACCAAAAACCTTAACAAGGTGATTGATGTGAACTACTATCCGGTTCCTGAAGCCCGCAAGTCGAATATGCGTCACCGTCCTATTGGGCTAGGTGTGCAGGGGCTGGCCGATGCGTTTATTTTGATGCGTTATCCATTTGAGTCGCCCGAAGCTAAGCAGCTGAACAAGGAGATATTCGAGACCATTTACTTTGCTGCCATGGAAGCATCTATGGAAATAGCCAAAGTAGAAGGTGCTTATGAAACTTTCAAAGGCTCGCCTACCTCAAAAGGTATCTTCCAGTTCGATATGTGGGGTGTTACACCAGACAGCGGTCGTTGGGATTGGGAAAAACTGAAGCAGGAAGTGAAGAAAAATGGTGTGCGTAACTCTCTATTGGTTGCGCCAATGCCAACAGCTTCTACCTCGCAGATTCTTGGTAACAACGAATGTTTCGAACCATACACTTCCAACATCTACACCCGTCGGGTATTGTCAGGAGAGTTCATTGTGGTGAACAAGCATTTGCTGAAAGACCTGATTAAGCTGAACCTCTGGAGCGAGGACATGAAGAATCAGCTTATGGGAGAGAATGGCTCAATTCAAAACATTCCTGGGATTCCAGATGATATCAAAGAGCTATACAAAACGGTTTGGGAGATTTCTCAGAAGACTATTCTGGAAATGGCGGGCGATCGTGGCCCATATATCTGCCAGAGCCAAAGCCTTAACATCCACATGCTGAATCCGAACTTTGGTAAGCTTACTTCTATGCACTTCACGGCATGGAAGCTAGGGTTGAAGACTGGTATGTACTACCTGAGGACTAAGGCTGCCACTGATGCGATTAAGTTCACGGTGGAAAAGCAAAAGAATAAAGTTCCTACTGCAGCAGAACTGGAGGAGATGGATGCGAAGAACCAGGCCGACATGTCGTGCTCGCTCGACGATCCGGAGTCTTGCGAATCTTGCAGCGGATGATGAAATGATTATTAATTCTGCCTTTTAAATACACCCCTTCTCAGCAATGAGAAGGGGTTATTTTTGTGTGCTCTTTGAAGAGAAATCAAGCACCGCAAAACTCCTCAATTCCTTCTTTGATCCTCTTAAAAATCTCGTCCCGGATCTCATCATTTTCTTCCAGCAAAGTCATGCGAAAGCCCATCAGGTCAGAGCAAAAAGAAGAGATAGGTACGAGGCAGACCTGTTTGGCCGCCAGCAGGTAGTAGACAAACCTTTTGTCCATTTCCATTGGCCCATTATTGCTTTCAAACCAGCTATCCAGTAACTGTTTCACTTTGGCGTCTTTGATAGGCATCGACTGGCCTGGTTTCAAAGCGTCGGGTTTGAAGATCATCGTGTTATAGAAGGCGCCATTGGTCTCATTGAAGGTGATATAAGGGTTGCCCTTGAAGGTTTTAGAAAGAAAGGCACTTCTTTCACCAATTCGTTTGTTGGTTGCCTTAATGAAATCCGGGTACCGGCTATCAGACATGATTCTTGGAATAGCCCGTTGAGGAAGCTTGGTAGAGCTCACCTCTATCATTTTGGCATTGTCGATGGTCTGGCAAAGTCTGGCAAACTCAGCGTCCTTGTCACGGTTGTAATACTCAGCCCATCCGCATCGGGCACCCGGCCACGGAAACTCTTTGGAAATCCCTTTTAGGGACATGCCCGGCACATCGCCAATTACTTCTGCAAGAGAGCAGGTATCGGCATTGTTGTAGATGATGTTCATGTAGATTTCATCACATACAATGAAGAGGTTAAACTCTTTCGCAATGGCCACCATGCGTTCCAGAATCGGTTTTGGATACACCATTCCCGTCGGATTGTCGGGGTTGATGATCAGCATGCCGACAATGTTCGGGTTGTATTTTATTTTGTTGTAGAGGTCATCCAAATCCGGATACCATGAGTTTTCCGGATCCAGCTTGTAGGTCAGCGGGTGGTTGTTGGCATGCGATGCCTCGGCTGACGAGTGTGTAGAGTAAGCAGGCGACGGTCCTATGACCCTGGCAGAAGGAATCAGGTACTGATATATTTTAGCTATGGCGTCACCCAGGCCATTAAAAAAGGTGATGTCGTCGGCTGTGATTTGAGCACCGCCTTTTTTGTTGTTTCGATCTGCTAAAAACTCACGGGTATGCAATACTCCTTTGGAATGACTGTATCCGAATGTCTCATCTTCGAAGAGGAGCCCTGAAATGATTTCTTTCATCCAATCAGGAAGCCTGCGGTTCTTCTGGATAGGGTCGCCAATATTTTCCCATAGGATATTGTAGCCAAGCTTTTCCAGCTGTTCCGCCTTTCTAACAATGCCTCTTATTTCATAGGAAAGTTCATTGGCCCCTTCACGTAGTAACTTCTGTCGCATATCAACAATAGGATGCTGGGACTTCTCCCAATAGGTGTCTGAAAAAAGTGCTTAAGTCGGGCTAATGAAAGCACAAAGAAAAAAGCTTAGAAGCTTCTTTGAAAGAAGTCTAAGCTTTTTAAATCTTTGGTAGAAAACGACTACTTCTTCGAACCAGCGATAATTTGCTCCACCACCTCTGGGTTCAGTAGGGTGGAGATGTCACCAAGATTAGAAACATCACCCTCCGCAGCTTTTCTAAGTATCCGTCTCATGATCTTTCCTGACCTTGTTTTTGGCAAGCCTGGCACAATCTGAATCTTATCAGGCTTTGCAATCGGCCCAATGATCTTGCTTACTGTTTCACGAATTTCGTTGATAAGGTTTTCTTCCGTTCTGTTCGACATGTCGGCAATAACAAAGGCGTAGATGCCCTGGCCTTTTATGTCATGCGGATAGCCAACTACGGCTGACTCTACCACCAGAGGGTGCTCGTTGATGGCATTTTCCACCTCTGCTGTTCCCATTCTGTGTCCGGATACATTAATGACATCATCTACCCTGCCGAGGATACGGTAGTAGCCATCCTCGTCTCTCTTCACACCATCTCCCGTGAAATAAAGGCCGGGGTATGTTCCGAAGTAAGTCTGCCTGCACCTTTCGTGGTCGCCATAGGTGGTGCGCAGCATGCCAGGCCACGGGAATTTAATACACAGGTTGCCTTGCACACTTTTTCCTGTCAGCTCTTTGCCGTCAGGGTCAACTATGATGGGCTGAATGCCTGGAAGTGGGAGGGTGGCATAGGAAGGCTTGGTAGGTGTTACGCCGGGAATCGGTGAAATCATAATGCCACCGGTTTCGGTTTGCCACCATGTATCGACAAGGGGGCATTGGTTTTTGCCCACATGGTCGTGGTACCAGTGCCAGGCTTCTTCGTTGATGGGCTCGCCTACGGAACCTATTACTTTCAATGAATCAAGCTTGTAGGGAGCCAGTGGTTCCAATCCGTACGCCTGGAGCGCCCTGATGGCCGTTGGGGCAGTGTAGAACTGGTTCACCTGGTATTTGTCTATTATTTCCCAGAAGCGGCCCGGATGTGGGTAGGTGGGCACGCCCTCGAACATCAGCGTGGTGGCTCCTGCCAAAAGCGGACCGTATACTATATAGGAGTGTCCAGTGATCCAGCCAACGTCCGCAGTACACCAGTATATATCGCCAGCACTGTATTGAAATACGTTTTGGAAGGTGTATTGTGAGTAGATCATGTAACCACCGCAGGTATGCACCACGCCCTTGGGCTTGCCGGTGGATCCGCTGGTGTAGAGAATGAATAGCAGATCCTCTGCATCCATTTCCTCTGCCTTGTTTTCCTTCGACACGCCCTCAATGGCCTCGTGCCACCATAGGTCTCTTCCAGGCTTCATGGTGACAGCAGACCCGGTTCTTTTGAAAACGATGACCTTCTCAATGGTCGTCGTTTTCTCTATGGCCTCGTCTACCACACCTTTCACATCGATGGCTTTATTGCCCCGGAAGTTTCCATCGGAAGTAAGAATCATTTTTGCCTCACAATCATTGATTCGGTCGGCCAGCGAAGTGGAGCTGAAGCCTGCAAAAACGACTGAATGCACGGCACCGATTCTGGCGCATGCCATCATGGCAACAGCTGCCTCAGGCACCATAGGCATATAAATAATAACCCTGTCGCCCTTTTTTACACCATTCTTTTTCATGGTGTTGGCAAACTGGCAGGTCATCTCGTACAATTCCCGAAGGGTAATGACCCTGTTTTTTTCTTTTGGGTCGCTGGGCTCCCATATAATGGCAGGGTGGTCACCTAGTGTGAAAAGATGTCTTTCAAAAATATTTTCAGTAATGTTGAGCTTACCATTGCGGAACCATTTGATAGTGGGTTTGTGAAAGTCCCACTCCACTACTTTGTCCCATTTCTTCCGCCAATAAAAGTTTTCAGCAATTCTTGACCAGAAAGCCTCCGGCTCATTCACACTCTTTTGGTACTCGTGAATATACCCGCTGAGGGTTTGTATTTTATCCGTCATCTCAATTCCCTTTCTGTATGGTATGTGTTACAAAAATCTATCGGTTCAAGTTACCCAAAAGTAAAAACGTTCACAACCGCAATGCCTCAAATGGATGAGTAAATTGTTGGCGCACACATTAGCTGTGTGTAGCACCTCCGGCGCCTCTCGGGTAACGGATACTTTCCACCATTTCCTGCACATCTTCCGGAGGTGCCGGTGTAAACCGTGAAACAACAAGTGAGACAGCAAAGTTGACGAACATGCCCGCAGTGCCAAATCCCTCTGGAGAAATGCCAAACCACCAGTCGGCCGAGGTCGTTGGCCCACCTATCCAACCCAGCTTGTATCGCATCATGTAAAACAGGGTGATGCCCAGGCCGGCGATCATGCCTGCGATGGCTCCCTCTTTGTTCATTCTTTTGTAGAAAATGCCCATGATAATGGCCGGGAAAAAGGATGCGGCTGCCAGGCCAAAAGCCAAGGCGACAACTGCTGCCACAAAGCCGGGGGGATTGATGCCGAAATAGCCAGCGACTATCACAGCCAGCAATGCCGCACCTCTGGCAAACCAAAGCTGATTTTTGTCTGATTGATTGGGGGCAATTTGTTTTTTGATGAGGTCGTGAGCGATAGACGTGGAGATCACGAGTAGCAAGCCTGCTGCAGTTGATAAAGCAGCTGCGAGCCCGCCTGCTGCTACCAGGGCAATGACCCAATTGGGGAGCCGGGCGATTTCAGGATTGGCGAGCACCATGATGTCTGGGTCGATGGTCAGTTCGTTGGTGTTGGCATCAGCCCCATAGGTAACGATGCCGTCATTGTTTTTGTCGTCAAACTTGATGAGCCCGGTCGTTTCCCAATTCGAAAACCACTCGGGTAGACTGCTGTACTCTTTGTTGTGGACGGTGGAGATGAAGTTTGTTCTTGCAAAAGCCGCTATGGCTGGAGCGGTAGTGTAGAGAATAGCTATAAAGATAAGTGCATAGCCAGCGGAAATTCTGGCATCTTTTACTCTTGGAACGGTGAAGAACCTTACGATCACATGAGGAAGCCCAGCTGTACCGACCATGAGAGCGGCCGTAATAAATGTCAGGTCAATCATGGTCTTTTTGCCTGTGGTGTAGGCGGCAAAGCCCAATTCCTGATGCAGGCCATCTAGTTTGTCCAGAAGGTAGGTGCCATCAGATAGCTCGCTGCCGAAACCCAGCTGGGGAATCGGGTTGCCTGTCATAATCAGGGAAATAAAAATGGCAGGCACCATGTAGGCAAAAATCAGTACACAATATTGAGCGACCTGGGTGTAGGTAATGCCTTTCATGCCACCCAGCACGGCATATATCAACACGATGCACATGCCTATGATAACACCGGTATTGATATCCACTTCCAGAAAACGAGCGAAGACGATGCCCACGCCTCTCATTTGGCCCGCAACATAAGTAAACGAGACGAACAGGGCGCAGATGACGGCGACGGTTCTGGCAAGGTTGGAGTAGTACCTGTCGCCAATAAAGTCAGGCACTGTAAACTTGCCAAACTTCCTTAGGTAGGGCGCAAGCAAGAGTGCAAGCAGCACGTAACCGCCTGTCCAGCCCATGAGATAAACAGTGCCATCGTAGCCCATGAACGAAACTAGTCCGGCCATTGAAATGAAGGAGGCTGCTGACATCCAGTCGGCGGCAGTGGCCATGCCATTGGCGAGCGGCGAAACACCTCCTCCGGCCACATAGAATTCTTTGGTGCTGCCGGCCCTCGACCAAATGGCGATGCCGATATAAATAGCGAAAGTGAAGCCTACGATAATGTAGGTCCAGGTTTGTACATCCATTTTTTAAGTAGGTTTAAGCAGGTTATTTTTCGTCAACGTCGTACTTCTTGTCCAGCTTGTTCATCCAGCGAACGTACAAAAAGATGAGGACGACGAATATGTAGATGGAGCCTTGTTGGGCAAACCAGAAACCGAGTTTGAAGCCACCCAATCTCACAGTGTTAAGGGTGTCCACAAAGAAAATCCCGAAGCCAAACGACGCTAGAAACCAGATAATGAGAAGTATAGAAAGGTAGCGAAGGTTTCTTTGCCAGTATTGTTTGTGCCATTTGTCTTCCATCAGCGAACTTGTTTAGTGTGTTAAGCTTAAGTTGGGTGCCTTGTTAGACACTCGAAACAGTAAGGTACTAAAACAAGTGAAATAATGTAATGGAGATGGGTATTAGTGGTTGCTTTTGTTGCGAGAGGCGGGAATTTTAAGTCTACTCCTCATTTCCCTTGTCCATCAGCAGCTTTCTCAGCTCAATGGTGCTCACGATGTCTTCATCGGCACCCCGGTTGCGTTTGATTTGGTCAATGTACTGCTTCTCTTTTTCCTTCAGCGCAGTAACTAACTCATACTCGTTGGCATATTCTACAAAGGCTGTGTCGGGCGACCAGAACTTGATAAAGTCGTCAACCTCGGTGGTCAGCAATGAGGTGTTGGTTGTTACGTACCTGGGGCTTAGACGATTTTTCACAAAATACTCGTAACGGGCCACCTGGTATTCTTGCTTCCTTATTTGGTCCAGCTTTTTCAACTGCTGATACTCGCTATTGAATTGAGCAGCAAGTAAGGTCAAAGCGCCCGTTAAGCCAACCGATACGCCTGCACCCCCGGGGCCCATGCTTAGGCCAGGCTTATAATAGCCAGGCTCCAGCTCTTTTTCTTTGAACTTGTCATATGGAATCCGCTCGTGGTCATAGAATCCTTCCATGGGCATTTTCCCATAAATGGTGATGCCTTGCAGCTCCACAGGATCCTGCGACATATAAATAGTGTGCTCTATTTTTCTGCTGGCGGGAATATCAGTAAACAGGAAAAAGCGTGTGGCATACCCAATGGAAGAAATAACGAGTGTATCTCCTCTTTGGAGCTGAATAGTGAATTTACCCTTTTCGTCCGAAACCCTGAACCTTTTGTAGTCCATCGAATAGGCATGGGCGAAGGGGACAGGTACCGTGTCATTTTTGTCAAGCAACGTGCCTTCTACAACAAAAGTATCGTTGAAAATGCCCTGAGACCAGGCAAAAGAACTGCCTGCCAGGAAGAAAATGACCAATATGACGTGCTTTTTAATCAACCTTTTCTTGAATGAGCCTCAAAGATAATTAAAGTCTTGGGCATTGATGCGCATTCAAGACCAGCGATTTGAACGATTGGTTGTATTACATCAGCGCTTCTGATATCATCGCAACGATGCCGCCAATGATGATGGTCAAATTTTTCTTCCAGCCATGATGGTGTTTGGGGCTGCTTTCAAAGAAGATGGTGGTGGAAATATGGAGAAAGTTGCCACTCACAATCGCAAACAAAGCCACCGACCCAGACTCGGAAAGTAGAAGCTGATCTTTCAGAATATTGCTGACAATCAGGCCCAATGGGGATGCAATGGCAAACAGAACTAGTAGCAATATGGCCTTTTTGCTTTTACCCATGAAGTAGCCCAGAACCGACATAAGGGCAAAAGCGGCAGGTATTTTGTGCAAAAGAATGCCAACAAGCAAGGTCCACGACTCATGCTGTCCATGAATAACTCCAGGGTGTGCCAAAACTGTTCCTTCCAAAAAGGCATGCACGCAAAGAGCGACCGTGATAGAATAGGGTGCTAATCCGGATTGGTTTTCCGGCGAATGATCGTGGCTATGGCCATGCTCAACCCCAGTGGTGAAAAACTCCAGAAAGTGTTGCATGAGAAAGCCCGCCAGCACCAGCATGCCAATATGTTTGCCATCCGTGGAAGACTGCATAATCTCAGGCAGAATATGTATGATGGTGATGGAAAAGAGGTACGAACCTGCGAAAACCAATGCAAGCTTATAGCTGGCTCCTGCCGGTTTTGAAAAGAACAGAGAGGCAAGCCCACCCGCCAGCGTCAAAATAAAAAGGGAGGTAATGCTAATAACCATTGTGAGCGGGTAAGCTAAAAATGAAGGACTTGTGGATTTCTGTTCGACACATTTGCCAGCAAAAATTTTGTCAGGTATCGTTAGTAAATACCGAAAGTACGCAAAAGGTTCAATGCCCTAAAATTTTCTGGTAAACCCTGTTTCTATGGGGCAGTGGAAGTGCTTGCTTCAGGGAACAGCAGGTAGCGAATATTTGCCTTGATGCCGGCTGTCACAACTGTGTGTATTTCGCCACCGTCTCCGCTGTAGATAAGTATAGCGTCCAACTCTTTGTGGGCATCAAAAAGCGTGGCTGCCTTTTCCACTCCCATTACCATACAGGCGGTGGCCAGGGCGTCTGCTGTCATGCAATCCCTGGCAAAAACTGATGCACTTAGCAGGGAGTGCTGAACAGGCCTGCCACTCACGGGGTCGATGGTATGGGCATATTTTTTTCCATCCACTTCATAAAAGTTTCGGTAGTTGCCAGAAGTGGCCATCGCTCTGTTGTCGAGGCTCACCGTCGCAGCAATATTTTCATTGGTAATATCCAGCTTCGGGTTGTCTACGCCAATGAGCCAGGCTTCGCCGTTTTCATTTTTGCCACGGCAGGTCACTTCACCGCCTATTTCCACCATATAATTACTGATGGACTTAGAAGCCAGAAAATTTCCGACAAGGTCAACAGCATAGCCCTTGGCAACAGCGCTGAAATCGAGGTACATGCCCGAAACCTCCTTGACTGCGTAAGCAGAAGTGAATCGTATCATGTCAAACCCGACAAAACTGAGCAGGGAATCCACTTTTGCCGTGTCGGCGGAGGGTTGTTTGTTGGGGCCAAAACCCCAGGCGTTGACCAGGGGGCCAACCGTTGGGTCAAAAGCTCCACCTGTCATTTCATATACCGACTTGCTGGCTTCCAGCACGGGAAACATCAGCGGAGATTCAAATGCCAGCGAGTCGGCTTTGTTGAATCTTGAGATCTCTGAATCTGCCACGTAGGTGGAGAGAGATTGATTGAATGCCCGCAGCAATGAGTCTACCTGGTTTTGGTACGACACCCCGTCAGCAGAAATATATTTCACATGGTAGGGTATTGGGCCCATGGTTGTTCCCTGCAGCATTATTACCTGGGTTGACGAGCTGTTTCTCCTTACAAACACAACGATAAATAGTGCGATGACAAATAGTAGAGGCAGAATTCGCTTCCTGACAAAAGGATCCATTGACAATCAGTTTTTAGGCTCGCAAGTTACAGTTAAAAATCTTGAATGACTGAACAAAGGGCTGCGAACTATCCACTTAAGAATGCGATTCGTTAACTTAGCGCAAATCCTCAATTGAGTATGAGAGAAGACTACCTCCGCAGCGACGACGAACAAATGAGCTCCACCGAAAAGGAGATAGAAAAGGCATTGCGCCCTTTGAATTTTGGTGATTTTACCGGGCAGGAGAAGGTGGTTGAAAACATCAAAATATTTGTCAGTGCCGCCAAGCAGCGCAACGAGCCTCTGGATCATGTTTTGCTTCATGGCCCCCCTGGCCTGGGTAAAACCACCCTTTCGCACATCATTGCCAATGAGCTCCAGTCGAATATAAAAATTACCTCCGGCCCGGTGCTTGATAAACCCGGCGATCTGGCAGGTCTGCTGACCAACCTGGAACCTTACGACGTACTTTTTATAGATGAGATTCACCGGCTTAACCCAGTGGTGGAGGAATACCTTTATTCTGCCATGGAGGATTATCGGATTGACATCATGCTTGATTCAGGCCCTAACGCCCGGAGTGTGCAGATTACGCTCAGCCCTTTTACGCTGATTGGCGCCACTACCCGATCCGGCCTGCTGACCTCGCCACTGAGAGCTCGCTTTGGCATCAATGCGAGGCTCGAGTATTATGACGCCAAGCTTTTGACACAGATTGTAAAGCGTTCATCTGACATCCTGAACACGCCGCTCGAAGAGGACGCCGCCTACGAAATTGCCCGCCGAAGCCGTGGTACGCCCCGGATTTCCAATAACCTGCTCCGCCGGACGAGGGACTTTGCCCAGATAAAGGGGACAGGAACCATCACCATGCCAATTGCCGAAATGGCGTTGAGGGCACTCGATGTTGACCAAAATGGCCTGGATGAAATGGATAATAGGATTTTATCCACTATCATACAAAAATTCAGCGGTGGCCCCGTTGGCCTCAGCACTATTGCTACCGCTTGCGGCGAAGAGGCCGAAACTATCGAGGAAGTGTACGAGCCTTTTCTGATCCAGGAAGGGTATATCAAAAGAACGGCGAGGGGACGAGAGGCCACGCCTATGGCTTACAAGCATTTAAAAGTACCCCTTCCCGGAAGATCAGGTACCCTGTTCGATGAATAAAAGCGGCGTTTAATATGCCCACTCACACAGTTTCAAAAAACACACAGATAGTTAAAGCCATAGCTAGCGAGCTGGGTTTTTCCTTTTGTGGTATAGCAAAGGCTGAATTTCTAGCCGAAGAGGCACCAAGGCTGGAAGAATGGCTGACGAGGGGCTACCAGGGAAAAATGGGTTACCTGGAGAATCATTTTGATATGCGGCTAGACCCCACGAAGCTTGTTCCAGGCGCCAGAAGTGTGGTGTCGCTGGTGTACAATTATTACCCGAAGGCGAAGCACGAAAAAGAGAACAATTTCAAAATTGCCAAATATGCTTACGGGCAGGATTATCACTTTGTGATAAAGGAAAAGCTCAAGACATTCTTTTCAACTATACAAAAGCGGATTGGGGAAGTGGAAGGCAGGGTGTTTGTGGACTCAGCTCCTGTGCACGAACGTGCCTGGGCTGCCAAAAGTGGCCTGGGCTGGGTGGGCAAAAACAGCTTGCTGCTGAACAAACAAATGGGCAGCTTTTTCTTTTTGGCGGAGCTCATCATTGACCTGGAGCTCGAAGCTGACGGCCCCATGAAGGACTATTGTGGCACCTGCACCGCCTGTCAGGATGCCTGCCCTACTAATGCCATTCCTGAACCCTATGTCGTTGATGGGAGCAGGTGCATTTCTTACCTAACCATTGAGCTGAAGGAGAGCATTCCAGCGGAGTTTAAGGAAAAAATGGAAAACTGGGTTTTTGGATGCGATATCTGTCAGGATGTCTGCCCATGGAATCGGTTTTCGAAGCCCAATCATGAAGATGCCTTTGATCCACAGGGCTGGGAGAGTTTTACACGGGGTGAATGGGAGGAAATGACAGAGGAAACGTTTGGCAGGGTATTCAGGAAGTCGGCGGTGAAGAGAACTAAGTTTGCAGGCCTGAAGAGAAATATACAATTTGCGGGAAAAAAGTAAGGGACAATTTCTTGTCCCTTCGGTGGTTAATGTTATAATTTGACTTTGCTGAATTGTTTGTTAAGGATTAACTGATACATCTTTCCAAATTGCTCGTAGCACCAATCCCGGAAAACGAGTAGCTCATCCGGTACCAACGCCTTAATAGCTTTTTTCAATTCCTTTTCGAAAAGAAATTTGTCAAAGCTAACTTTACTTAAGATTGTTTTAAAGTACTCTAACATGGGCATTCTTGTTCTTAACATAACATACAGTCGTTTTCAATCGTTTAGACTTTACGTCGGTTTTAAGTACGTCGAACTTAAAAAAATGTTGGGTAATTGGCAAAGATTTGTCCTACTTTTAATGAAATCTTAATCTGGAAATAGATTTAACATAAAATACAATTTTATGCATTTGAAATCGTTTGCAAAGACCAGTTTTTTGATAGCAGCTGCGATGCTTCTGATATTAGAAAAATCCTATTCTCAGGAAATTTCTATTGACCTGGGGCCTTCAGAAATGGCTCTCAATCAATATTTTACAATTACGGTTACAGTTCAAAACGACCGTCTGAGAAGCTACGATGAATTTCCTGAAATTTCAGGATTTGTAAAAAGAGGCACCTCTTCTTCCACATCTACTAATTTCATTAACGGAAAAATGAGCTCTACCCAGAGCATTACTCAAAATTATGCCCCTCAGAGGGAAGGCAGTTTTCGCCTCCAGCCATTCACCATTACAGTAAACGGAGAAAAGTTCAAATCTGATGGTCAAATCATCAAGGTGGGCCCCCCGGTCAATGCCAGGAGACAGCAGGCAGACCCGTTCGGCATAGACCCATTTGAGGACTTCTTCGGGCGAAAAAGCACACCAAATGAGTTTGTTGATATTAAGGACGAAGCTTTTTTGGCTCTCACTACCGACAAAGATGAGGTGTTTGTCGGGGAGGGCTTTACGACTACCCTTGCTTTTTATGTCGCCGAGGAGAACAAGGCGCCGCTGCAGTTTTATGAGCTTGGCAAGCAGCTGACCGACATTGTGAAGAAAGTAAAACCTGCCAACACCTGGGAGGAAAACTACAACATTGAAAATGTGCAGAAGGAGCCCGTAACTATCAATGGAAAGCGGTATTCGCAGTATAAACTTTATCAGGCTACTTACTACCCACTCAACCTCGACGACATCAAATTTCCCTCTGTGGGTTTGGAGCTGATTAAATACAAAGTCGCAAAGAACCCCACATTTTTTGGACAGAATAGGATGGAGGACTATAAGACCTTTAGTTCCAAGGAAAAGGTGGTGGCCGTCAAAGACCTTCCGCCGCATCCTTTGAAGCAAACCGTGCCGGTGGGTAAATACAGGCTGCAAGAAGAAATTAGCAGTACGGAGTTGAACACTGGCGACAGTTTTAATTATTCATTCATAGTAGCCGGGGAGGGAAATATCTCTGCCATCAATAAGCCTCAGGTGGCGCAAAGCAAAGCTTTTGACTTTTACGACCCCAACGTAAAACAAAGTGTGAACAGAAATAACGGCAAGGTGAGAGGCACAAAGACTTTCAGTTACTTTGGTATCCCCAATGAGCCCGGCGGGTACAAACTGTCGGACTACTTCCAAATGGTGTTCTTTAACCCCGAAGAGGCCAAATACGACACACTTAAATCGAGAGTGGAATTGGTAGTGAAAGGAGAGAGCCGTAGAAATGAATATATTTCATCCAGCGACCTCGGCTCTTTTTATGATAGAATTGGTCTGGAAGAAAATACCCTTGTAAAACTTTCAAGTGCCGGCTCATCACGTATTTTTGCCAACGTTTTTATTTTAATTATGTTAGCGCTTACCGCTGCATTGTACGTGAAAAGAAAATAGATGGGAAGCTCATTCGGGAAGCTCTTTAAAATATCCACCTTTGGTGAGTCGCATGGAAAAGGTATCGGCGCAGTGCTGGAAGGCTGCCCGGCAGGGCTCGAAATCAACGAAGACTTTATTCAGGCAGAACTAGACCGGAGAAAGCCTGGTCAGTCAAAAATCACTACTCAGCGCCAGGAGGGTGACAAGGTGGAACTTCTTTCAGGAATTTTTGAAGGGAAAGCAACCGGAACACCCATTGGCATGGTGATTTATAATGAAGATCAGCGTAGCAAGGACTATTCCCATATTGCTGAAAAATTTCGGCCATCCCACGCCGACTATACTTATCAGGTTAAATACGGTGTAAGAGACTACCGGGGTGGTGGGCGAAGCTCTGCAAGAGAAACTGCCGCCAGAGTTGCCTCCGGGTCAATAGCAAAAATGTTTCTGAAAACTCTTGGCATTGAGTGCTACGCCTATGTGTCGCAGGTCGGCAGTTTAAAGCTTGAAAAATCTTATCAGGAGCTGGATCTCGGAAAAATCGATGACAATATAGTGCGTTGCCCTGATGGACCAACTGCCGAAAAGATGATCGATCTGATTGATGAGGTAAGAAAGAGCAGAGATACCATTGGAGGGATTGTTACCGGTGTCATAAAAGGAGTGCCTCCAGGATTGGGAGAACCTGTTTTTGAGAAATTACATGCGGAGCTGGGCAAGGCCATGCTAAGTATCAATGCCGTAAAAGGCTTTGAGTTTGGAAGTGGTTTCGAAGGAATTACTATGAGGGGGTCGGAACACAACGACGTTTTTTATAAGGATGGTGATACCGTTAAAACGAAATCTAATCACTCAGGTGGAATACAGGGGGGCATTTCTAACGGAGAAGACATATTTTTCAGGGTAGCCTTTAAACCCGTGGCAACCATTATGACCGATCAGGAAAGTGTGGACGTGCATGGTGATACCACTACAGTGACTGGTAAAGGCCGCCACGACCCCTGCGTAGTGCCAAGGGCAGTGCCAATTGTAGAGGCAATGTCAGCACTTGTTATAGCCGACTATTATTTGATCAATAAAACCGTCCGACTAACATGAGTAAACTGAAAGCGATTCCTTTACATACCAAAATACTTATAGGCCTTGTTTTGGGCCTGGTGTACGGTATGGTAAGTATTCAAATGGGCTGGTCGGCCGAGTTTACTGTTGATTACATCAAGCCTGTTGGGACAATCTTCGTGCGGTCTCTTAAGATGATCGCCGTACCACTTATTCTTGCTTCTCTTATTATTGGTGTGGCCAACATTGGGGATATCTCCAAACTTTCCAGAATGGGTGGAAAAACACTCGGAATATTCCTGATTACAACCATCATTGCCACATCACTTGGACTTTTCCTTGTGAATACGATCAAGCCTGGCAAGAAGCTGCCGATGGAGACCCGTGAAAGCCTGATGATGCTGTATAATTCCACCGCCGAGAGCAAAGCGTCGGTGGCCGCTCAAATTAAAGACAGCACGCCCCTTCAGCCGCTGGTTGATATGGTGCCGGAAAATATTGTACAGTCTGCAACAGACAACGGAAGTATGCTTCAGGTAGTGTTTTTCGCTATCATTTGCGGTATTGCCTTGCTACAGGTACCGAAGAACAAGGGGGCAACGGTGATTGCTTTCTTTGACGGATTGAATGAAATCATTATCAAGATAGTCGACTATATTATGATAGTCGCTCCGTATGGTGTCTTTGCCTTGATAGCATCGCTTATAGTAGAAATTGCAGGTGATAGTCCCGAAAAAGCATGGGAATTGCTGAAGGCTTTGTTATGGTACTCAATGACGGTGCTGGCAGGGCTTCTCTTGATGATGACGGTAGTTTATCCAATTCTGCTAAAGCTATTTTCCAAAATCAAATACAAAGATTTTTTCAAAGGAATGCGTCCGGCGATGTTGCTTGGCTTCAGCACCAGCTCAAGCTCTGCCACTCTCCCGGTTACGATGGAACGGGTGGAAAAACACCTGGGTGTATCTGAAGAGGTATCCAGCTTTGTGCTGCCGCTTGGCGCCACTATCAACATGAATGGCACCAGTCTTTATCAAGGAGTAGCTGCGATATTTATTGCGCAGGCACTGGACCTTAATTTGACCATTGCCCAGCAGATCATGATTGTGCTCACTGCCACGCTTGCAGCGGTAGGCTCAGCGGGTGTGCCAGGTGCAGGCATGGTCATGCTTGTTATTGTATTGGAATCGGTTGGCATCCCAACAGCAGGCATAGCGCTCATTGTAGCTCCAGACAGAATTTTGGATATGGTGAGAACGATGGTCAATTTAACCGGTGATGCGGCAGTGGCGGTGGTTGTGGCCTCCACCGAAGGGGAATTAGATCCTGAGCTGACAAGGGATAATATTCTTACTCAAACGCCCTCGTAAATTATTTTGATGAAGAAGCTGCCCCTGCATTCCCGTATTTTGATTGGCATGTGCCTTGGGATATTGTGGGGACTGTTGGCCAGCAATTTCGGTTGGGTCGACTTTACCATTGACTGGATCAAGCCCTTTGGCTCCATTTTCGTCAACCTTCTTAAACTCGTAGCCGTACCCCTGGTGCTTGTTACCATTATTCTGGGTATTTCCAGCCTGTCCGACCTCACCAAGCTCACCCGAATAGGTACACAAACACTGGTGCTGTTTTTCTCCATTTCTCTCATATGTGCTGTCATTGGATTGTTATTTGCGTCCTCCCTTCAACCGGGAAAATACCTTTCCGCCGAAAAGAGAGATGAGATCAAACTGAAATATGCCGACGACGTGGGTTCAAGAATGGGTGTAGCGGAGATGGTAAAAGATGCAGGGCCGCTACAAATAATAGAGGATCTGGTTCCAGGCAATATCTTTTTTGCCTCGCAGGACAACCGCAACATGCTGCAGGTTATCTTCTTTGCCATTCTCTTCGGCTTGGGTATTGTTTTGTCTCCAAAAGAAAAAGTGCAAGGTGTCATCAGTTTTTTTGACGGTGTCAATGAGGTGATCCTCAAAATGGTGAACATAATTATGAAGTATGCGCCGATTGGGGTTTTTGCTTTGATTGGGGCACTTATCGTCGACATGGCGGGTAATAATCCAGCAGACGCTTTAGCTATTTTGAAAGTATTGGGAATTTTTGCGCTTGTGTTCATTGCTGCGCTGCTGGCCGTTATGTTTGGTTTGTACCCAATCCTTGTACGAAGCTTCACCAGGTTCAAATATTTAGAATTTTTACGTGCCCTGGTGCCGGCTCAGTTGCTCGCCTTTTCTACGAGCTCAAGTGCTGCTACACTGCCAATTACACTTGAATGCACTGAAAAAAATCTGAAAGTGCGTGAAGAAATTGCCGGTTTTGTCCTTCCATTGGGTATCACCATCAACATGCACGGTACTGCTGTTCATCAGGCGGTATCAGCGGTGTTCATTGCACAGGCATTCGGCCATGATCTAACGCTAACGCAATATGCCATCGTGGCCTTCACATCCGTTTTGGCTTCTATGGGTGCTCCGGCGGTTCCGGGCGCTGGTATCATTATGCAGCTTATGGTGCTTGGAGCTATAGGAGTGGAAGCGGAAGGCCTTGCGCTGATCCTGGCTGTGGACAGGCCACTCGATATGCTCAGAACCATCCCCAACGTTGTGGGTGATGCATTAGTAGCGAGCATTATCGATAAAAGAGAAATGGAACAATAAGTCTGCAATTTCGGTTGTTAAGCCGTTACTTTGTTTTGTTAATAAGAGAGACCATGATTACCAAAAGCAATAGACTTGTTACTCTATACCTGGAGAACAATCCCAACCCCAATTCATTGAAATTTGTCGCCAACTTTATGCTGGTTGGTGAAGGAGAAAATTATGACTTCCCCGATGAGGCGAGCGCAGAGCATGCCCCCCTGGCAAAAGAGCTTTTCAACTATGCCTTTGTAAAGAGGGTATTCTACATGAATAACTTTGTAACGATCACAAAGGACGAAAATGTGGAGTGGATAGATATTCAGGATCAGCTGAAAACCCATATCAGGGAATATCTGGAAGCTGAAAAGCCTGTTTTGATAAAAGCTGATCCCCTTCAAAACGACATACTCGACAGTGATCCGGATGTGGTAAAAAACATCAAGAGCGTGTTGGAAGAGTACATCAAGCCCGCAGTTGAGTCGGACGGCGGAGCCATTGTGTTCCAGGATTTTGAAGACGGCGTTGTAAAAGTAGCATTGCAGGGCTCTTGCAGCGGCTGTCCTTCCAGCATGGTGACATTGAAAGCAGGTATTGAGAACTTACTCAAAAGAATGGTGCCTGAAGTGCAATCTGTAGAGGCGGTCAGCCTATAAGCGCAATAGCTACAAAGATACTTAGCCTCGGAGGGATTCACTTCGGGGCTTTTTTTATTCTAAAACTGTATAACCACCAATAAAAATACCTTTCAGGTTGTCCCTTTTTGTGGCAACTATATAGAACTTTGACCTAAAATGTATTACATTGTTGTACATTTTAGTATTTAATATTTTCAAATATGGAAGTTACTCACTCGGTTTGTGAAACAAAAAAAGAGACAAGGCTATACATAGCGATTGATAAAATCACTAAAGATGTCTCATTAAGTGAACTGTTGAAAAAGGTGGAGGAAATATACAGTAAAACGCTAATTACCCCTGCTTCTCCTCAGTCTTAATGTCGTTAAACCGTTTTAATTCGTTGGTAAATCTCGAAATTAAATCAGATGATCTGCCGATTGGGATTTCGACTCCATTTTCCATTGTATCAGCAAATTTATTAACGGACTGTTCAAAGCCTTCTAAGGCCTTTACAAGCTTCTTTGCCGTTTCTTCTGTTAGTTCCATGTTTTTTTAATTCAATCTAATAAAAAGTTAAGTTATACTTGCATTATTGTATTACATTGTGTTACATTGTGTTACATTTGAGCCATGAAAACGCAAATGCTAAACGTTCGAATTGAAGAACAGACATACAATGAGTTAAAGGCACTCGCTGAGAAGCAAGGCAGGAGCCTTAGCAACCTAGTTCAATTGATCCTAGACAAGACAGTCAAAGGAGAGATTAAGCCCTAAATTTTTTTTATCCTTTTTGTAATACAATGTAATACAGTTATGAACTTCAATAGAGCCAAATTTGATAACTTCTACCAGTTCGCTCAATACTTTTCGAGTGATCAGAAGTGCCGTATATACCTAGAACTTTTGCGTTGGAAGGGGAAACCCGTTTGCCCTCATTGCGGCAGTGATGAACACTATAAGTTCAAGGATAGAAAGACATACAAGTGTAAAGCCTGTACAAGGAAGTATAACGCCACAATTGGCACCATCTTAGAGAACACGAAGATCCCCCTTAATAAATGGTTCTGGGCTATCTACATAGCTACAAGCCATAAGAAAGGAATATCAAGCTGTCAGCTTGCAAGGGATATTGATGTGACCCAAAAAACAAGCTGGTTTATCCTGCATAGGATTAGGGAGATGCTGAAATCTAATGCGCCGGAAATGCTGGAGGGGACGGTAGAAGTCGATGAAACCTATGTGGGAGGTAAGGAGAAAAACAAACACCAGTCTGTTCGTGGTCGGGCCCGCCGGGATAATATGATCATACAAGGTAGAAGTACCGAAACTAAAACCGTTGTCTTAGGCTTAGCCCAGCGGGACGGCAACGTAGTATGCCGGGTGATACCTGCTGCCCAAAAGAAGCACATTTACCCGGTCATTGAAAAGCACGTGAAGCAAGGGTCAATTATGGTAACCGATAGCTACAAAGCGTATATTCACTTACCTAAGATTGGCTACAAGCATGAATCGGTTGATCACCATATCCGGGAGTATGTGAGGGATGAATTTCACACTAACACGGTAGAGGGTTTTTGGAGTCACCTTAAGCGGGGTATTATCGGAATTTATCACTTCGTTTCCCCTCAACACCTTGATAGTTATTGTAGTGAGTATTCATTTCGGTACAATACCAGAAACTTAGGCGAAACTGACAGGTTTAATGATGCTGTGTCCAGGGTTGAAGGGAAAAGGCTTAGGTACACTGATCTTATCAAGAAGAATTGATACCTTTGTAAATGCAAAAAGGGGAGTAATCCCCTTTTTGGCCCGTTGCAGCGGGACTTGTACCAGTTGTTTCGCTGGTCGGTTTGTTCAGGTTGAATAGGTTATGAATCTATCCCTGATATAAACTTGCAGCCTGTATATAATGGCAGGCCATCAGCTAACAACTACCTTCATGAAAGTATCTTAGGCGGGGGCATTTGTCCCCGTTTTTGTTTCTTGTTCAAATATCGCCATAAAAAAAGATTTGAGGGTAATAAAATGCTATTCCAAAACCCCCACATCCTGAAAAAAGGTCAATATTAATAGCGCCGATGCTATCTATTTTGTACCTTTATAATCTCACAGGAGGTGAACCGAACGTTCATGATTTAGTTTAACTAGACATTTCTCTAAATACCTCCTGAAGAAATAAGCGACTCCCAAAAGGGTCGCTTTTTCCTTGGTATACGGATCAAGCCAGATAGTGAAATACTCACCTCTGTTTCTTGATAGCCAGACTGTTTTTTGGTAATTTTCTTGTAACCAAACATTGTAATTAGTTTCATGATAAATTTTTTAACTAGACAATACTAAGGTCTGAAATTGCCAGCCATCACGCAAGCTATTTTATTACTATTTTTTTAATAAAGATGCTGATAATTTTCCTTGTTGATAAAAATTACAAACAGAAATTGAAAATACTGATAGAAAACAGCCTCTTATTCAATGTGTAGATATTCGATAAGATTATGAGTAAGCAGAAGAAAGAAAAGCCTCTTAAAATCAATGGCACGCTGGATGAAGTGCTAAAAGCTGCCTTCAAGGGCAAACCCAACGATAAAGAGAAAGGCACAAAAAAAGGCCAGAAAAAGGCCTAACTCCTACCCCGACAGAAGTGTGTAAAATTTACACACAGAAAAACTCACCTTTTTAATGGTCTGACTTGTATATAGTTACCCTTTTTGTTAGTAAATCGCAGGACTAACCTAAATTTCAATCGATGAAAAGACATTTGACTGTTTTATTTGCTGCTACGCTTGCTATAGCTGGCTGTGAACAAAAGCCGCCAGTGAACATGCTGGAGGAGATCAACAAAGAGACGCTGGCTAACTCAAAAGTGTACCCCACGCTTGCAGATTGCATGGCAACGGTAGGACACAGACTCACCGGGTCTGAGAATGGCGCTAAGGCCGAGGAATACACCTACAACCTCTTCAAGTCGTATGGCATCGACGTTGAATATGATCCCTTCGAGGTTGAGTCGTGGAGCCGTGGAGAAGTAAAAACGCAGTTTAGCAGTGGATCCGATTGGGAAGAGGTAAGCTCTGTCAGCCTGGCCCACTCACCTGTAAGTGTCGACCTTGAAGGCGAAATTATTGACATGGGTAACGGGATAGAGGAAGACTATGAGGCTAATCCAGGCGCTGTGGAGGGGAAGATTGTATTTGTTTACATAAGCATTTTGCCCGAGACAGTCGATCCTTCTAAAAACTTGCATAGGTCTGAAAAAACAAAACTGGCTATCGACAATGGTGCTGCCGGAATTATTTTCTTTAACCAGGTAGAAGGTGGGGTATTATTGACCGGAACTGCCTCGGTTACCGGAAGCCTTATTCCAATTCCTGCGGTGTGCATTGGATATGAAGATGGCCTTGCATTAAAAGACAAGCTGGCTGCCGGAGCGGTGAAGGCTAAGCTTGAAATGACAAACTTCAGCGAAGTGATCAAAGCAAGAAATGTGGTAGCGACTATCCCTGGAACAGACAAGGCCAGCGAAGTTATTCTTACCGGCGGCCACCTCGACTCGTGGGATTTGGCAACGGGTGCTATCGACAATGGCATCGGTTCTTTTTCCGTTATCGATATTGCCCGCACCTTTAAAGCACTGGACATCAAGCCACGCAGAACACTCAAGTTTGTGATGTGGATGGGGGAAGAAGAAGGGCTGCTGGGTTCAAAGCACTATGTGAACACGCTGAAAGAATCAGGTGAAATTGAGAATCTGAAATATGTTTTCAATCTGGACGCATCATCTAACGCCATTGGATTTAATGCAGGCGGTAGGCTGGAGGCCGAAAAGTTTTTTGTTGACGCTGGCGACAGGATAAAGGCAGTAGACAGCACCTTTACCAACAAATTTGCGAATAGGGCCGGTCTTCATAGCGACCATCAGTCGTTTATGCTCGAGGGCGTGCCGTTCTTTGGCCCGGTAAGTAACCTGGATCGTTCGGTGTACGACTGCTACCATGCCGACTGCGATGATATCGATCTTGTGAATGAAGAGCACCTGGTCAACAATGTTCGCTTTTGTAGCATGATGCTTTATGAACTGGATAGGGCTCAGGAACTGCCAGCGGCTAAGCTGGATGACGAAAGCACCCGCAAGTTGCTGGAAGATCAGGGCTTGAAGCTTAAACTGAGGATTCAGGGTGACTGGAGATGGTCAGCTGACGATTGATAGGAAACACACATATATAGTAAAAAAGGGGCGGCTGCCCCTTTTTTATTTCCCAGTGGAGTAAGTGGTGCGTATCTTGCTTTAAGGCCAAAAGTCACATAATGAGGGAGCTTTTCACATTACTTCTGTTTTTGATCACTCTTTGGGCCAAAGCTCAAACTTCCAATGACCTGTCAACTGGCGTTAGCCAACTAGTTCTTAATAAGCCTACACGCTCTTCTACCGACAACAATACTGTGGAGAGAGCCTGCATTGACGAAAAGCTTACCGGCCAATGCATACAGTACCACAACGATCAGTGGTTTTCCTATATACCTGCTGATGGCAGTTCATTTTACATCAATGTGCGGCACGAGCGCTGCAAGGATGGTAGGGGCGTACAGCTCGTCGTTTTCAAAGGTGAACTTTGCCAAACGGAGACCTACGAGATTATCTCCTGCAACTCACCTGCCACCGCCGACGATTTTTATTTTAAAGTAAATAGCCCTGAGCCTAATGTCAGGTACTTTATGATCATAGATGGATACCTGGGAGACTTCTGCGATTTTACAATCGAGGTGTCGGACAAAGCCAATGGGCTTCCGGTGCTGATCGAAGACCCTTTGGCAGAAGGAATATTGGAGGTCAATGAGAAAATGATCGAGTTGCACTGGGAATATCAGCCCGACACATCGGAGGTGAGCCATTTTTCCGTTATAAGAACAAGTAAGACTGACAATAAACGTTGGCAATTGCCACTGGCTTTCAATAGCCGTGGTGGCGTGGGGTCTGAATACCTGTTGAAAGACACCCTGACGGAATTTGGTAAGTATTCTTATGAAGTTTATCTCGTTGACGCCAACAACGAGCACAGGTTGTATCTACATCACCAGGCTGGACTAACCGAACCAACGCCAGCAAGGGAGAACACGACAGCATTTTTCCCTTTTGATGTTAGGAAAAACACTAATCTGCAAATAACCATCACTGATGCCGTTACTAAACGAACCCTGGTTAATAAATTTGTTAAAGATTATAAACTTGGAGGCCTTCAGTACGACTTTCAAGAGCTCATAGACAGGGGGCATTATTTTTTTGAAGTCAGAATTTATGACTTCAAGTCCAGACGCACCGAGACGTTCAGCAAACGTTTCGAGGTTCAAGATTAGTTGATGGCCGGATGGGCCACCTATCTCAAATGCTTTACTTCTTCCAGCTTCCAGTCGATCACTAAGCCGCCCCCTATGCCTCTGGCCACCTTTTCACCATACAGATATTCCACCAGGTACATGGCAGGATCGTATGATTTGGCGCCGCCTGAGGAAGTAATGGCTTTTCCGTCATGCACAAAGCTGTAACCCTCCTGCACATTGAGGTGAGGGAACGTTTCTTTAAACCTCCCGATGTCTGAGGGGAATGTGGTGCACTTTACCTCATCAAGGAGGCTAGCTTTGGCCAAAAGAAATGCGCCATCACACAACGACATAATAAATTTGGCCTGGGTGCCCTTTTCTCTGACAAACTCAATCAGAACGGAATCCTGTAAATCGGTATCCATGTTGTTCTCAGCACTTGGCACCACCAGTACATCAATGGACGGAGTATCTTCAAAACTGAAATCAGGTATGATTTTGATTCCTTCAAATGTTTTGATGGGCTCATGGGTGGGAGACACGATGAATGCTTTCATACCGGGCGTTGTATGAAATACAGTATGTTGAAACACGTCAAAAGGCGCCATTAGCTCCGAATTGTATACACCATTGATGGCGAGGAAGCCAACATTCAGTGTGTCAGTCGGCAGGTGAGAAGAGGCAAACGAGGAATCTGCTGCTGCGGATTCCCCGTTTTGTTGACATGCTTGCAAAGAAAACAGGAGCACTGTTGCCAGGACAATAGCAGCAATATTAATCTTCCTATTATCCATAAGGCGCTTACTTCAAAGAAAGCTTGCCTAGATTTCTGAACAGAATAAACGTGCCGGCTGCGGCTATGCCCAAAAGACCAAAGCCAAGACCAATATTGCCATAGATAAAGCTTCCAATGCCAAACAGCGAACAGTAAATACTCACACAACCGACAAATACCATCATTATTTGTAGTGGCATTTGCCAGTTTGCACCTTTGGATGCATCCAGCACAATTCCCTCACTCATGGCGTCATCAACGACCTTTTTCCACCCAGGCCCACCGGGTTGAGTCCTCAGGTAGAAGCTCCTCAGGGTCTCCTTATCTTCAGGCTTGGTGAGCAGAGTTGTGGAGATCCAGGCAGCGCTTACACCAAATAGGGAGATTAAAAGGCGAGTTGAGAAAACATCCAGGTAGGCGTTTTCAAGTGCTTCAGGACTAATGACAAGTACTAACAAAAAGGCAAGCACAGTGGCAACTACCATGGCAACAATTTCTGTAAGGGCGTTGATTCTCCACCAAAACCACCTCAGTATGTAAATGGCGCCCGTTCCGGCTCCGGAGAGAAGCAGAATATCAAAGGCCTGAGTGGCATTCTTGAGGATTGTGAGGGAAAATATTGCTGCAAAGAACATTAGCCCAACAGTGGTGAAGCGGCCTACTGAAACTTGCTGCTTTTCACTTGCATCAGGTTTTACAAATCGTTTGTAAAAGTCGTTGACCACGTAAGAAGAGCCCCAGTTGAGATGGGTTCCAATGGTAGACATGTAGGCCGCAATAATTGAAGCAACTACAAGCCCCTTCCATCCAGTGCCTAAAAGCGTTAGCATGGCTGGATAGGCGATGTCGTGGCCCAGGTAGTTATCGCTAATGCCGGGGAATTCAGCTTTTATTGATGCCAGGTCGGGGAAGATAACCAGCGACGCAAGGGCCACCAGAATCCATGGCCACGGGCGGAGTGCATAGTGTGCGAAATTAAAAAGCAAGGTAGCACCTATTGCATTCTTTTCATCCTTGGCTGACAACATTCGCTGCGCAATATAGCCACCGCCACCAGGCTCTGCACCAGGGTACCAAACTGACCACCACTGCACTGCAATAGGTATAATGAGTAACGGCAAGAACTGCTTTGGGTCGTCAAAGCTAGGGAAAATATCCAGTTTAGGCATCACATTCGGGTGAGCCAGTAGCTTGGTCAGGCCGCCTACTCTCTCATCGCTAACTGCAACCACTGCAGCTATCACTGCGCCAAGCATGGCGATTGAATACTGAAAAAAGTCTGCCCAGATTACTCCCTTTATGCCACCAATCGTTGCATAAATAACAACCCCTATTGAAGCACCCACCACAATGTAGACAGGGTTTTCGATGCCGAGCATGATTTGCCCAATCTTAATGGCGGCCAGTGTAACCGTTCCCATGATCAGGCAGTTGAAGAAAATACCCAAATACAGTGACCTGAATCCCCGCAGGAAAGAAGCATATTTTCCGCTGTACCGCAACTCATAAAACTCCAGGTCGGTCATGACATTGGAGCGCCTCCAAAGCCTGGCATAGATAAAAACGGTTACCATGCCTGTGATAAGAAATGCCCACCAGGCCCAGTTTTTGGCTACCCCATTTTCCCGAACCATGCCAGTGACAAGGTTGGGCGTGTCAGCCGAAAAAGTACAGGCCACCATAGAAATACCTAGTAGCCACCACGGCATTCCCCTTCCGCCCAGAAAGTATTCAGAGGTACTTTTTCCGGCCGTGAGCGAGGCAGCCCATCCAATTCCTACTACAATAGCAAAAAAAACCGCTATTATTACCCAGTCGAGTGTGCTTAAGACCATTTTGGAGTATAGTTTTTGTTTCGAACCCGTAAAATATAAAATTTGCATGCCGAAACAGACCCCATTAAAAAAAGAATTACAGATAATATGACGCAATCAACAAGTTTGGTAATACTAGCCGCCGGAATAGGAAGCCGATACGGAGGAATTAAGCAGGCCGACTCTTTTGGGCCTTCTGGTGAGTGGCTGATGGACTATGGAATTTATGACTCAATTCAAGCAGGATTTACGAAGGTGGTTATTATCACCCGTAAAGATTTGCGGGACGTTTTGTACGAGCACCTGAATAAGTGGTGGGGTGATAAGATTGAGATTGAGTTTGTATTTCAGACACCCCCTTCGCAGCACCCTGAAAGGGTGAAGCCGTGGGGAACTGGCCAGGCTGTACTTGCGACGAAAGACGTGGTAAAAGAGCCGTTCGCTATTATCAATGCTGACGATTTTTACGGGAGAAAGGCTTATTTGGCAATGGGAAAATTCCTTCAGTCGGTTGACCCAACTTCTCTTCATTTTAGTATGGTGGGCTATCCTTTGATGGAGACACTCTCAGATGCCGGATCGGTAGCAAGAGGTATTTGCAATGTGGATGCTGATGGTAAATTGATCTCGGTCGTAGAGAAAACCAAAATACTTCAGTCGGGTGCAAATATTGTCAATGAGGAAAATGAAAACAATCCGGAAATTTTAGATCCCAAAGGTTTTGTTTCAATGAATTTTTGGGGTTTCACTCCAGCTTTGTTTCCTGAACTTGTGGGTATTTGGGAGGAATTCTATCAAGCCAATAGAAATGAGCTAAAGGCTGAATTTTACATACCATCAGCAGTTACAAACCTGATGCAGAAGAAGAATGCCATTGTTGATGTGCTGCCTGATGGCAACGATTGGATGGGTGTAACCTATAGCCAGGAGAAAGATATGGTAATGAAAAAATTGCATCAGCTGGTCAGTAGCGGAGAGTATCCCTCCGGGCTCAGCTGAAAAAAGCATAAACAAAAAGCATCAGAAGAAAAGGTATTCCATAAATCAGGAGTACCTTTTTTCTGTTTTGGCGGGGTATCCACCACAGCACCCACCAGGGGCGGTAAAGGCCTGCTGACGTCACAATGAATAAAAAGAGTAGTGCTGCCTGGAGTAGCTTCATGGTTCCAGAAACAAAAAAATCCGGCCAATTGGCCGGATTTAGTTTTATGTATGACCTCTCTTAAAGAGAGCGTTTTACTTCACGTTGCTCAAAGCCTTCAATGATATCCCCTTCTTCTAGGTTATTGAAGTTTTTGATGCTTATACCGCATTCGTAACCTTGTTTTACTTCGGCCACGTCGTCTTTGAATCTGCGGAGCTGCTGTATTTCGCCAGTATAAACCACAATACCGTCACGTATTATTCTGATCTGATTGTTTCTCTTAATGAAACCATCAGTCACCATACAACCAGCTACTGTACCAACTTTCGAGATTTTAAACACCTCACGAATCTCCACGTTACCAGTAATAACCTCCTGGAACTCCGGCGCAAGCATGCCTTCCATGGCATCTTTGATCTCATTGATAGCGTCGTAGATGATCGAGTAAAGTCTGATCTCGATTTCTTCCTGTTCGGCCAAGCGGCGTGCACTTGAAGAAGGTCTCACCTGGAAGCCAACAATGATCGCATCGGAAGCGGAGGCTAGCAAGACGTCTGATTCTGAAATCTGGCCTACTGCCTTATGTATGATGTTGACTTGAACCTCCGGTGTCGAAAGCTTAAGCAGTGAGTCGGCTAGTGCCTCAATAGAGCCGTCCACATCACCTTTCACAATCACGTTGAGCTCTCTAAATGAACCAATGGCCAAACGACGCCCAATTTCGTCAAGCGTAATGTGCTTCTTAGTCCGAAGGTTCTGCTCACGTTGGATTTGCTGACGCTTGTAGGCAATGTCACGTGCCTCACGGTCACTTTCCATTACGTTCAGCTTTTCGCCCGCCTGAGGCGCACCATCAAGCCCCAGCAAAAGCACTGGTGTGGAAGGTCCCGCTTGTTTCAGCCTGGTGCCTCTGTGGTCGAACATCGCTTTCACTTTACCGAAGTGAGAGCCAGCCAATACCACGTCACCAATATTCAGGGTTCCGTTTTGTACCATCACTGTAGCTACGTAACCCCGGCCTTTGTCAAGAGAAGCTTCGATAACACTTCCTACGGCCTTTTTAGAAGCCTTAGCTTTCAGCTCAAGAATCTCAGCTTCCAGAAGTACTTTTTCAAGCAGATCGTCGATGCCCTGTCCTGTTTTCGCTGAAATCTCCTGGCATTGGTATTTTCCACCCCAATCCTCCACAAGAATGTTGATTTGAGATAGCTCTTCTTTGATTTTGTTGGGGTTGGCGTTTGCCTTGTCAACTTTGTTGATAGCGATTACTATTGGAACACCAGCCACTTTTGCGTGGTTGATCGCTTCCTTGGTTTGAGGCATCACGTTGTCGTCCGCTGCCACCACAATAATCGCTATATCGGTAAGTGCTGCACCTCTTGCACGCATGGCGGTAAATGCCTCGTGACCAGGTGTGTCAAGGAAGGCAATTTTGTTGCCACCCGATGTCTCCACGTCATATGCGCCAATGTGCTGCGTAATGCCACCAGCCTCACCGGCTGTAACTTTAGTCTTCCTGATATAATCGAGGAGGGAAGTTTTACCGTGGTCAACGTGGCCCATGATGGTGACGATAGGAGCTCTGGGCTCATCGTCCTCAATATCGTCCTCAGTATTAATAGCCTCTGACTCTTCTTCGGAAGTTGAGAATTCAATATCAAAACCGAATTCATCTGCTATCACGGTAATAGTTTCTGCATCGAGACGCTGGTTAATGGAAACGAAGATTCCCATGCTCAAACAAGCAGAAATTACGTCGTTAACAGAAACCCCCATCAAAGAGGCAAGGTCATTGGCAGAGATAAACTCTGTAACCTTAAGCGTCTTAGAGTCTTCCTGCTGCTGGAGCATCTTCTCTTCTTCCGCCTCAGCTTTGGCCGATCTCTTGTCTCTTCTGTACTTTGACCTGTTGGCTCCCTGGCCTGGCTTACTGCCCTTACTCAAGCGGGCGAGTGTAGCTTTTATTTTATCCTGTATTTCTTTGTCAGAAACCTCTTCTTTTTTCTCAAACCGCCCCTTAGCAGGTGCCGTAGCGGGCTTGCCTGGCTCTGGTTTTTTGAATCTCGAATTGTCACCACCTTCTTTTCCTTCAACAACTATGCGCTTGCGTGGACGCTTCTTTTTCTTCTTGTCTCTATCGTCAGAGCTGGCAACAGGTTGCTTTTTCTTTGCCTCGGGCAGTTCAATCTTTCCAAGAACAGTCAGGCCCTTAAGGGCGTCGGCCTTAGCCTCAATTACCCGATCTTCTTTTTTGATAATTGGCTCAGGTTTGGCCAGCACTGGCGGCTCCTCGGCTACTTTTTCAGGAGCCTCTTTGAGCTCCTCTTTTGGAGCTTTGGGCGCTTCAGCCACTTCGGCGGGAGGCTCAGGTGTTTCCACTTTGGCCTCTGCTTTAGGTGCTTCCTCTACTACTTTCTTTTCCTCCTTAGGAGGCTCTGGAGTAGCAGCTTTAGGGGCTGGTTCCTCTTCCTTTTTTGGAGCTTTTTTGGGCTCAAGGTCGATTTTACCAACTACTTTAATTCCCTGAAGTTTCGGGGTTTGAGTTGTTGGCTCCTCCACTTCTTCAGCAGCTTCTTCCTTAGGCTGCTCTTTGCTGGAAAGGTTCTTTATTAAGATTTCTTCTTCTTCATCAGACGATCCGCTCTCCTGTGGAGAGTTCGTATTGATAACCACATTGTCAGAATGCTTCTTACCAATAGTAATGCCGGAAGCTTCTTCTTTCTCGTGGGCAGAAGTAGCAAATTCTCTTGCCAAAATATCGTACTGCTCCTGAGTGAGCTTGGCATTCGGGCTGCTATCGATTGAAAAGCCCTTCTTCTCCAGAGCCTGAATGACAGTATTTGTACCAACATTCAACTTTCTGGCGACCTGGCTTAGTCTCCACATTCTGTCTTCACTCATACGCAAATATGACTCTTTAAAGCGTGTTATTAAAATTATTATTCAAATTCCTGACGGAGGATAGAGAGCACATCTTGTACTGTTTCCTCCTCCAAATCGGTCCTTCGGATGAGTTCTTCCTTTGTCAAATTAAGAACGCTACGGGCAGTGTCGAGGCCGATTTTCTTGAGCTCGTCAATTACCCAGCCTTCAATTTCATCTGAAAATTCATCCAAAGATACGTCCTCTACTTCGTGGCCTTCAAGCTCACGGAACACATCGATTTCAAGATCCACCAAGCGGCTGGCCAGCTTGATATTCTGTCCGCCTTTTCCGATCGCCAACGATACCTGATCAGGTTTGAGGTACACTGACACTCTTCCATTTTCGGGCTCCACCTTCATGCTGGATATTTTGGCAGGACTCAATGCCCTGGATATATACAGCTCAGTGTTTTCAGTATAGTTGATAACGTCTATATTTTCATTTTCAAGCTCTCTCACGATGCTGTGAATCCTTGAGCCTTTCATACCTACGCAGGCGCCAACCGGATCAATCCTGTCGTCGTAAGACTCCACAGCTACCTTGGCTCTTTCGCCAGGCTCACGAACCACCTTTTTAATGGTGATCAAGCCATCATACACCTCTGGCACTTCACTTTCGAAAAGTCTTTCAAGGAAAACCGTCGAAGTTCGGGAAAGAATAATCTTTGGGTTTCCATTGACCATTTCCACTCTATGAACAATCGCACGTACATTTTCCCCCTTCTTAAAGCGATCCTTAGGGATCTGCTCAAATTTTGGCAGTATCAACTCATTCCCTTCAGCGTCAACCAGTAATATCTCCCTTCCAAGCACCTGGTAAACTTCACCAAGAATAATCTCGCCAACGAGTTCCTTATATTTCTGGAAAAGAATGTCCTTTTCAAGGTCTTTGATTTTCTGAATAAGCGTTTGGCGAGCCATTTGTACTGCTCTTCTACCAAAGTCTTCAAGCTTAACTTCTTCTGCTACTTCTTCTCCAATCTCAAAGTCAGGCTCTATTTTTCTCGCTTCTGTAAGGCTTACTTTATCGTGGTCCCAAATGTCTTCCGAGTTATCGTCTACGATTTCTCTGAATCGCCAAATCTCAAGGTCTCCTTTGTCCGCATTGATAATGATGTCAAAGTTTTCATCAGTTTCAAATCTCTTCCTGATCATAGTCCTGAATACATCCTCCAGGATACGGATCATTGTTGGGCGGTCAATGTTTTTTCTCTTTGCAAAATCCGCAAAGGATTCTATAAGAAATACGCTATCCATAGTAAACTGCCTAAAAGGTGACTAAAACTTTTGTATGATGAATGTCCTGAAATAGTATTGTGCTCATTTCGGTGACTTTTTTATTTTTTACTTCTATTTGAATCTCTTGTTCACTCACAGCTATCAACTTGCCCTTTTCTTCCTTTCCGTCGGTCTTAAACACCTTTACCGACCTGCCCATGTTCTTGTAGTACTGCCTTAGCAGTTTTAACGGCTGGTCAATTCCTGCGGAAGATACCTCCAACTGATACGCATCTTTGATCAAGTCTTCTTCATCTAGTTTGGCAGCTAGTTTCCGGCTAATCTTCGCACACTGCTCGATGGTAATTCCACTGTCTCCATCGAGAAATACTCTTAGCTTTTGGTAGCTCTTTGGGCCGGTTAGGGATACTTCGACCACAAACAGGCTACTGTCTATCATTTCATCAAGCCAATCTTTTATAATCGATTCTTCAGCCATACCAAACCAAACTATATAAAGAAAGGGGACGCTCGTCCCCTTTTTTCTTAATCCAGCCGCAAATTTATATTAATTTTTCTTGTTAACAAAGGAGCCTTCTCAAACTTCTCCCAAACAAAGTGTTCTTGTGATCGTTTGAATGCAAATATGTTGAGCGGAGGACTCCTTAAATAAAGAATGTTGCCTTCTGCTTACAATTGTTAAATTTGCCGCATGATCCCGAAACTAAGATTATTCAATTCTTTAACTAAGCAAAAGGAAGAGTTCGTGCCCATCAATGCGCCCTATGTGGGCATGTATGTATGTGGGCCTACGGTTTACAATGATGTGCATTTGGGTAATGTTCGTACGTTTATCAGTTTCGACATTATTTACAGATACCTTTTGCATCTGGGATACAAGGTTCGCTACGTCAGAAATATTACAGATGTAGGGCACTTGACGGGCGATACTGACGACGGAGAGGATAAAATAGGAAAACGGGCAAAGCTCATGAATCTGGAGCCCATGGAGGTGGTGCAAAAATACACCAATGGGTTCCATCAGGTGATGGATATTTTCAACGCTTTGCCTCCCAGCATAGAACCGACAGCAACTGGCCATATTCTCGAACAAATCGAGATGATCAAAACGATTATCGAGCAGGGCTATGCTTACGAATCGAAGGGCTCGGTCTATTTTGATATTGGCAAATTCAACGAGAAGTATCAGTACGGGAAGTTGTCGGGCAGGGTGGTCGACGATTTGATTGCTAACACCCGGGCGCTCGATGGGCAGGATGAAAAGAGAAACCCGTTGGATTTTGCTATCTGGAAGAATGCCTCTACCGAACATATCATGCGCTGGAATTCTCCCTGGGGAGTAGGGTTTCCGGGCTGGCACCTGGAGTGCTCAGTGATGAGCACCAAATACCTTGGAGAGTCATTCGATATACACGGCGGTGGTATGGATCTGAAGTTCCCCCACCATGAATGTGAAATAGCTCAATCGGTGGGTGCGTCCGGTAAAGAGCCTGTGAAGTACTGGTTGCATACCAACATGCTGACAGTGAATGGCCAGAAGATGAGTAAGTCGCTGGGTAATTCCTTTCTGCCCTCAGAGCTAATCACTGGCACACACGAACTGCTGGATAGGCCTTACAGCCCAATGACGGTGCGTTTCTTCATGCTGCAAAGCCACTATGCCAGCACGCTCGATTTTTCTAACGAAGCCTTATCTGCTGCTAACAAAGGCTACAAGAAGCTGATGAATGGACTGAAGCTGATTAAGGAAATGAAGTTCGTTCCGGAAGAAGGGGTGGCCTTGAGTCAGCAGGCTGTCGATCAGATAAATGGTTTGGCAGATAATTGCTACAGGGCAATGAACGACGACTTCAATACTGCGCTTACTATTGGGCACCTGTTCAATCTTTTGAAAAAGATCAACTCGCTGCAAACAGGCGGGCTTAAGTATGGGGAAATCGGACAAGAGGGCTTCGATAAGCTGAAATCGACTTATCTCAGTTTTGTGGAGGAAATCCTTGGACTAAAAGAAGAACTGGCGGTAGAACCTAAGAACCTCATCGGTATTTTGCTTACGCTTTATAAAGAGGCGAAGGAAGCTAAAAACTATGAAAAAGTAGATGAAATAAGAAGTTTGCTCAAGAATGAGGGAATTACCTTAAAAGATATGAAGCAGGGAATTGATTGGGCTTACGAAGAATAAGCCCAATCAATTTTGGTTTATCTTTTCTCGTACTGATCGCTATAGTACTTCATATAGTCGCCTGAAGTAACATTGCTCAACCAGGCGTCATTGGCCAGGTACCATTCGACTGTTTTTTCGAGCCCTTCTTCAAACTGCAACGAAGGCTCCCAGCCTAGCTCTTTCATGATCTTGTTGGCGTCAATAGCATACCTCATGTCGTGACCGGCACGATCTTTTACGTAGGTAATGAGCTTTTCAGAAGTCCCTTCGGCCCTGCCAAGCTTTTTGTCCATGATTTTGCAAAGAAGTTTCACCACATCAATGTTGGTCCATTCATTGAACCCACCAATGTTGTAGGTTTCGCCAATTTTACCCTTGTGGAACACAGTGTCTATGGCTCTTGCATGATCCACCACATACAGCCAGTCCCTGATATTTTCACCCTTTCCATAAACCGGTAAAGGTTTGCTGTTTTTGATGTTATGAATGCAAAGCGGAATGAGCTTCTCTGGAAAATGATAGGGCCCGTAGTTGTTAGAACAGTTTGTAACCACCACAGGGAGCCCATAAGTGTTGGCATAAGCCCGCACAAAATGGTCTGAGCTTGCCTTAGAGGCTGAATAGGGTGATTGCGGGTCATAGGAAGTGGTTTCTGTGAAGAAGCCTTCATCCCCAAGTGAGCCATACACTTCATCGGTAGAAATGTGGTAGAATCTCTTCCCTTCGAATGAATCTTTCCAAATGTCCTTTGCGGCATTTAGCAAGGTAACTGTGCCAATCACGTTCGTTTTGATAAACGCCATTGGGTTGGAGATAGACCTGTCTACATGAGACTCAGCGGCAAGGTGCAGTACGCCGTCAAACTGTTCTTTTTTGAAGAGGTCAAAAATAAATTTCTCGTCTGTGATATCCCCTTTCACAAAAGTATAGTTCGGACGATCTTCAATATCTCTTAAGTTTTCCAGATTGCCGGCGTACGTAAGATTGTCAAGATTGAAAATCTTATAATCAGGATATTTATTAACAAACAGCCTCACCACATGCGAGCCAATAAAGCCAGCTCCTCCGGTAATTAATATTTTTTTCATTGTTTCAGTTTTGCCTGTGCTATTTCCCAGTCCCAGGCTGATTTTAAAGCCTCTTCAATGCCGAATTGAGTTTTCCAATTCAATTTTTTGTTGGCGAGAGACGTATCTGCGTAAACTGCTTCGACATCGCCCCCCCTTCGGTCAACAATTTTATAAGGGATGTTAATACCTGTTGCTCTTTCGAATGCCTGAATCATTTGTATCACCGACATACCCACTCCCATGCCCAGATTGTATACTTCGTATGAAGACTCCATGGCTCCATGTGCAAATCGCTGCACCGCATTTACGTGCGCTTTAGCCACATCCATTACATGGATATAGTCCCTGACACAGGATCCGTCAACTGTGTTGTAGTCGTCACCAAAAACTCTGAGAAACTCCCTTTTCCCGTGCGCCGTTTCCGTAATGAAAGGCACCAAATGATGTGGCATTCCATGCTGAACCTCGCCAATCAGCGATGTAGGGTGTGCGCCAATGGGGTTGAAGTATCTCAAAGCTATCGCCTTTACGTCGGAAGCAATAGTCGTGTCTCTGATGATGTCCTCACACATTTTCTTGGTGTTGCCATAGGGAGAAACAGCCTCTTGAATGGGTGCGTTTTCAGCGACAGGCAACACTTCCGGATTTCCGTACACGGTACAGGACGAAGAGAAAATTAATCCTTTAGTTCCAAACTTTGACTGGCACCTTAGAAGATTGATGGTCGACAACAAGTTGTTCTCATAATACTTAAGCGGATTGTCGACAGATTCGTTGACCAAAAGGAAGGCAGCAAAATGGATAGCTGCCTTCATTTCAGGGTATTTTATAAAAATTGATTCCAGCTCAGCGTAGTTGCACATTTCAACCTGGTGAAATATGCACTTCTTGCCGGTGATCTTCTCGATAGCATCTAATACCTTGACGTCGGAATTAGACAGGTTGTCGATAATGATCGGCTCGAAACCGGCATTGATCAACTCCACAACCGTATGGGAGCCAATATAACCAAGCCCGCCTGTGACGAGAATTTGATTATTTGCCATCAACGTCTTTTCTACCGATGCTGAAGTACGTAAACCCAAGGTCTTCCATCGCTTGTGTGTCGTACAAGTTTCTGCCGTCAAAAATTACTTTAGACCTGAGCAGAGACTGAAGCTTGTCAAACTCAGGCGTTCTGAAAACAGGCCATTCCGTCATAATAAACAGTGCATCAGCACCATCAACTGCAGCATACTCGTCGCTACAGAATTCTATGGTGTTGCCGAAAAGCTCTTTCACGTTTTCCATGGCTTCCGGATCGTATACCTTCACTTTGGCACCAAGTGCAAGCAGCTCTTTAATGTTCTCTAAGGCTGGCGCTTCTCTAATGTCGTCTGTATATGGCTTAAATGCCAGACCCCAGATTCCGAAAGTCTTGCCCTTTAGGCTCCCATTGTAAAATGCTTTGGCACGATGGATCAGCTTGGTTTTCTGCTCTTGGTTCACATCCATTACCGAGGTTAGAAGCTTAAAGTCATATTTAACTTCCTGCGCCGACTTGGCCAATGCCTGCACGTCCTTTGGAAAACAGCTTCCACCGTATCCAATGCCGGCAAAAAGGAATCTTTTTCCGATCCTGGTATCCGTACCAATTCCTTTTCTAACCATGTCAACATCTGCACCCAATAGTTCACACATGTTGGCAATCTCATTCATGAATGTGATTTTGGTGGCGAGGAATGAATTGGCTGCATACTTCGTGAGCTCTGCCGATTTCTCATCCATAAAAATAACCGGGTTGCCTTGACGTACGAATGGCGCATAAAGCTGATCCATCACTTTTCTCGCTTTGTCCGAGCTTGTGCCAATCACCACTCTGTCTGGCTTCATGAAATCATCTACTGCGACACCTTCCCTGAGAAACTCAGGATTTGACACCACATCAAATGGCACTTTCGCATTTTTTGCTATCTGTGCATGTACCTTGTCGGCAGTGCCGACCGGAACAGTACTCTTATCAACAATTACCGTGTACTCGCTAAGAATAGGGCCAAGGTCGCTGGCCACCTTCAATATATATTTAAGGTCGGCAGAGCCATCTTCACCGGGAGGTGTGGGCAGTGCCAGAAAAATAATTTTTGCATCCTTAATCCCTTCCTTAAGGTTGGTAGTGAAATCGAGTCTGCCCTGCTTAATATTCCTTTCAAAGAGAACGTCCAAACCGGGCTCATAAATAGGCATGATCTGATTCTTAAGTTTTTCAACCTTCTTTTCGTCGATGTCAACACACGTTACGTGGTTTCCGGTTTCGGCGAAGCAGGTGCCTGTTACAAGTCCAACATAGCCAGTTCCAACTACAGCAATTTTCATATTGTTCGGGTTTTCTTATTAGTCTGCTACAAATCTATCAATCTGCAAAATAATTACACCAATTCTTTCGGTAAATGAATGTTTTTTGGAGTTAATTAAACTTGACATTAAGACCAGCAACGGCAGGTTGCTGGTTGTCGGTTTAAACTAACGATGGATAATTGCGTTTTTATTTTATACAGCCCAAATAAGCAACATGGATACATTGACAAAAGAACGAAACGAAGAAGTTGAGTTGGAAAACCAAAGGATGATTGAGGAGATGGTGCGTGATTTTGCCAGGGTGGAAATTTCCCCAAACATTAAAAAGTGGGATGAGTCCCAGCATTTTCCTAAAGAGCTTTTTCACAAAATGGGTGAGCTTGGCCTCATGGGAGTGATGGTGCCTCACGAACTGGGAGGGTCGGGATTTGGCTATCTTGAGTACATCACCGCCGTTATAGAAATATCGAAAGTGGATCCTTCCATAGGGCTTTCGCTGGCCGCTCACAATTCTCTCTGCACGGGTCACCTCCTTCAATTCGGAAATGACGAGCAAAAAAAGAAGTGGCTACCAAAGCTAGCTTCAGGAGAATGGATAGGAGCCTGGGGACTTACCGAACCTAATACTGGCTCGGACGCAGCCAATATGAAAACTACAGCGGTGAAAGATGGGAATGAATGGGTGATCAACGGAGCCAAAAACTTTATTACCCACGGTATTTCTGGCGACATAGCTGTTTTAATTGCAAGAACTGGCAAAACGGGCGATTCTCATGGCATGTCGGCTTTTATAGTCGAGAGAGGTACCCCGGGCTTTGCCGGAGGAAGAAAGGAAGATAAGCTGGGCATGAGGGCATCTGAAACAGCTGAAATGATTTTTCAGGACTGTAGAATTCCGGAGAAAAACCTTCTGGGAGAAGTTGGCGACGGCTTTATACAATCATTAAAAGTTTTGGATGGAGGCCGGATATCAATAGCTGCGTTAAGTTGCGGTATTGCTGAAGGCGCTTTGCAGGCTGCTTTGGTCTACTCTCAGGAAAGACATCAATTCAATAAGCCTATTTCTTCCTTTCAGGGAATTTCCTTTATGCTTGCCGAAATGGCTACCCAGTTGGAAGCAGCCAAACTGCTCACCTATCAGGCAGGCGCTATAAAAAACAGGAAGGGAAAAGTGACAAAGGAATCTGCAATGGCGAAATACTACGCTTCTGAAGTGGCCGTTTCGGTGGCCAACAACGCAGTGCAGATTTTCGGAGGCTATGGTTTCACCAAGGACTACCCGGTCGAGAAATTTTATCGGGACGCCAAGCTTTGCACTATTGGTGAGGGAACCTCTGAAATTCAAAAGGTGGTGATCTCAAGAGAACTATTGAAATAAATTTGAGTTTTTGGAATTAAAAACTTTATCTTTGCAGCCCATAATTAATTAACGAAATGATCGTAGTAAACATTAAGGAAAACGAGTCAATCGACAAGGCACTTAAGAGATTCAAGAAGAAATTCGAGAGAACAGGCGTTCTTAAGGAGCTTCGCAGCCGCACTTTCTTTGTTAAGCCTTCTGTAAAAAACAGAGAAGAAAAAATCAAAGCCGCCTACCGTCAGCAAATGATGGGTCAGGAAAATTTATAATAGCGGATATATTTCATAAGTTAGTGAATAAGGTGATTTCACTAACTTATGATTGATTCTTTTCTCAAATACCTCCAATTCGAAAAGAGGCTTAGCCCCCATACCCTTACCTCATACAAGAGTGATCTAACTCAGGCTGAGTCATTTCTAAGCAGTGAATTTTCCTACGGGTTAAAGGATGCCAACTATCAGGCATTGAGAACTTGGCTCATCCACCTTGTTGAACAGGGCTTGGAAAGCAAGTCAGTTAACAGGAAAATTGCCTCCCTCAAGTCATACTACAAGTTTCTTCTGCGTAGGGAGGAGATCGAAAAAAGCCCAGCCGACAAGCTTAAGCCGCTTAAAACTCCCAAAATGCTGCCCTCCTTCGTGAGGGAGAGCGAAATGACTACACTGCTTGACCAGATTCCTTTTCCGGAGGGATTTGTTGGTGTCAGAGATAAACTCATTCTCGATTTTTTGTATGGCACAGGCATACGCCTTTCCGAACTAATTAATTTAAAGGATGAGGACATCAATTTCTATCAGGGGCACGTTAAGGTATTAGGCAAGCGAAACAAAGAAAGGGTGATCCCTATTCCGGCCCCGCTTGTTGAAGAAGTTAGAAAATATATTCTCCTTAAGAAGGAGCATTTGTCTGAAAATTTCTCTAACTTTTTGATAGTAACTGATGAGGGAGGTAAGGCCTATCCTATGATGATTTACAGGACGGTAAAAGCGTATTTGAATATGGTTACTAGCTCGGAAAAGAAAAGCCCGCACGTACTTAGACACACCTTCGCCACCCACTTGCTCAATAAAGGAGCTGATCTTAACGCCGTAAAAGATTTACTTGGACATGCCAATTTAGCGGCTACTCAGGTGTACACACACAATACACTTGATAAGCTGAAGTCTGTTTATAAACAAGCCCATCCAAAGGCTTAATTGTTGTACCCTTAAATTTTAGTATTATGAAACTGCAGATGCATTCAATCCACTTCGACGCCGACATTAAATTGTTGGACTTCATTCAAAAGAAAACCGATAAGCTAAATACCTTTTATGACAGGATTATAGATGGTGAAGTATTTATGCGTCTCGAGAAGAATGATGTAGAAAACAAAGTAGTTGAAATAAAGCTGAATATTCCTGGCTCACAATTGTTTGCCAAAGAGCAGTCTAAATCTTTTGAAGCTGCAACCGATCTGGCAGTGGAAGCCTTGCGAAGGCAACTGAAAAAATTTAAGGAAAAGCAAAAAGTAGCTTAAAAAGAAAGGCCCGTTTAGTAGCGGGCCTTTCTTTTTCAGGTATGAAAACATACATTTGCCTTATTTTTGAAAACCTTTGGGGCGCCAGGGTAGGTAAAATTTGAAATGCTATGAGCCAAGACGAAAGAACCAGATACTCAGACGAAGAGCTTAAAGAATTTGAGGAAATAATCTCTCAAAAGCTCGATAAGGCACGAAGTGAGCTTAAATACATCAAGGAGTCGCTTAGCCGAAGCAACGATGAAGGCACGGATAATACCTCAGGAAACATAAAGGTGCTGGAAGACGGGGCCGACATGATGGAAAAAGAAAACCTGAGCCAGCTGGCATCAAGGCAGCAAAAATTTATGGTTCAACTCGAAAATGCCATGGTAAGGATAAAAAATGGCACCTATGGCATTTGCGTTGATACTGGAAAGCTGATCTCTAAGGAACGTTTAAAAGCTGTTCCCCACACCATGCATTCTATTGAAGCTAAATTGAAGCAGTCACGAAACTAAAGTCGCAGGGGTTTATAGCAGTTGGATTATCTTGTCAATCATATTGAAGCACTCATCTTTTGCTCACCCAAGCCAGTAAGGGATGAAGACTTGAAGAGCACACTCGAAGAAATGTTCGGCACTGAAGTGCCTGGAGATGACATCTCCCTTGCGATTGAAAAGCTAAAAGAAAAATATAGTGCGGAAACCTTTGCCTTTGAACCTGTAAAGTCCGGAGGAGGCTATCAGTTTCTCACCAAACCAGCCTACCAGGCCAGCATTGGCATTTTGCTGAAGCAGCAATCCAAACGACGGTTGTCCACTTCCTCTCTCGAGACTTTGTCGATTATTGCCTACAAGCAGCCAATGACCAAATCCGAGATCGAGCAAATTCGTGGCGTCAATTGCGACTACGCCGTACAAAAGCTGCTGGAAAAGGAGCTTGTTGAAATCAAGGGCAAGTCAGAAGGTGTGGGCAGGCCGCTCTTATACGGCACTAGCAGCAAATTTATGGACTATTTTGGCATTAACGATTTGAAAGAAATGCCGACCCCCAAAGACTTTCTCAAAGAAGAAAATGAGATTGGGGAGACCAAATCGGAAGAATAACCCCTCTTTTTTTATTACATTCCACTTATGAAGAAACCATTTAAAGGAGGAAAGAAATTCTCCGACGATAAGCCGTCTTTTGGTACGGGCAAACGCAGCGAGCCAGGCAAGAGAAGCGATGGCCCTAAAAGATCAGGGCCTTCTGCCAGGCGCAAGGGGCCTGCTACAGGCTCTGCTGATGGCTCAAGTCAGCCGTCGGAAGGCCGGAATAGGCGAGGTTCTTCAGAGGGCACCAGCCGTCCAAAGAGGTCGGCAGGGAGCTTTGGTGAAAAGCCGACTGGTCGTGTGAAAAGAAGCTCACCTGACAACGCTACGGAAGGAGCATTCGAAAGGACTTCCCGTTTTGCCAGTAAGCCAAAAGGTAAAAGTGCACCAAAAGTCCCGAGAAAAGGCGGGGCGGCAGGGAAGCCTTTTAAGCATAAATACGATGAGAAGCCAGTGTCTCCCAATGAGCCTGTGCGCTTGAATAAATACCTCGCTAACGCTGGCATCGCTTCACGCCGGGAGGCTGATAAGCTGATTGAAGAAGGCAAAGTAACCATCAATGGTAAGGTGGTGACCGAGCTTGGGCTTAAGGTGGGGCCAAAGGACGTTGTGAAGTTTGATGGAAGGGTGATGAAGGCTGAGAAGCTGGTTTACCTGCTGTTGAACAAGCCCAGGGATTTTATAACTACTGTTACTGATCCGCAGAACAGGAAGACTGTGATGAAACTGGTGGCCAATGCCTGTGAAGAGCGGATCTATCCCGTTGGCAGGCTCGACAGGAACACAAGTGGGCTGTTGCTTTTTACCAACGATGGTGAACTGGCTAAAAAACTGAGTCACCCGTCTCACATGGTAAAGAAGATTTACTATGTTGAGCTAAATAAACCCTTGAAGCCTGAGGATCTGGCTAAAATAAAGGCCGGACTGGAGCTGCAGGATGGCCCCGTTCAGCCAGACGACATTCAAATCGTGTCGCCAGACTCGATAGGAATTGGCATCGAGATCCATGTCGGTAGAAACAGGATCGTCAGACGTATTTTTGAGTACCTGGGCTACGACGTGGTGAAGCTCGACAGAGTGATGTATGGAGGGCTTACCAAAAAAGACCTTACCAGGGGCACCTGGCGAATGCTTACGAAGTCCGAAATTAATATGCTGAAGAACTTCACCTAATTCAGCCGTACAGGCTTGAGAACCTCTTCATTTTTGCTGTTGCATGGGAGCCATTCTGGTGCTCTGGCAACGTCCATGAGTCTTTTCGAATTGTTGTTGACTGGGATGTTTTCGGTCAATTAATTAGTATGCATGCATACTATTTTTCATAAATCCTTTATATCTTCGAAACAATGAAAGCGCAGCTAAAAGATTATCGCTGGGTTGGAAAAATTGGGGCGGGGTGGTAAAAAAGAAAATGCCTTCGCTAGCGAAGGCATTTAAGGGATGTGGTGCTGAGTGGATTCGAACCACCGACTCACGGATTTTCAGTCCGATGCTCTACCAACTGAGCTACAGCACCCTCAGAAATGAGAATGCAAAAGTATGGATTAAATGATTTGATCCAAAAACATTTTGAAAAATAAAGGAAACTAGCGACAAAGAACATGACCTACCTTCCGCAAATTGCTTTTTTAGCTATTCTGGCCGTTGCGGGCTTTATGCTTTTCGGTCGAATACGACAGATAAGAAAAAATATTTTATTGGGAAGATCCATTGACAGATCTGATCGCAAGAGTGAAAGATGGAAAACCATGCTGCTTGTGGCTTTCGGTCAAAGGAAAATGTTTAAACGTTTTATTCCTGCCTTTTTTCACTTCTTTATTTATGCGGGCTTTCTCATTATCAATCTGGAGGTGCTGGAGTTTGTGCTCGACGGTATATTAGGAACGCACAGGCTGTTTGCTCCTTTGCTCGGCAGCATTTATGGTGTGGCAATTAATTTTTTCGAATTTCTTGCTCTGGCAGTTTTAGTTGCTTGTGTTGTCTTTTTGATAAGGAGAAATATTTTGAGAGTGCCAAGATTCACAAAG